>NZ_JARBAE010000136.1:0-594 GCF_033795305.1 Streptomyces sp. AK02-01A | reverse complement strand
TGTTCGGTGAGCCGGTCGACGGCGTGCTTGGTGTCCAGGAACATCAGGACCCGGCCGTCACGGGCCGCGATCTCGGTGGTCGTGGCGTACTTGTCGGCGCCGTGGACATGCAGGACGTGATGCTCCATCGTGGTCACCGCGCCGGCCGACGGGTCGACGGAGTGGACCACCGGGTCATGCAGGTAACGGCGCACCAGCAGGTCGACGTTGCGGTCCAGAGTGGCGGAGAACAGCATCCGCTGGCCGTCCGGGCGTACCTGGTCGAGGAGTTCGGTGACCTGCGGCATGAAGCCCATGTCGGTCATCTGGTCGGCCTCGTCCAGGACCGTGATCGCGACCCGGTCCAGACGGCAGTCACCGCGCTCGATGAGGTCCTTGAGCCGGCCCGGCGTCGCCACCACGATCTCCGCGCCGCCGCGCAGCGCACCGGCCTGCCGGCCGATCGACATCCCGCCGACCACCGTCGCCAGCCGCAGCTTCAACGCCCGCGCGTACGGCGTGAGCGCGTCGGTCACCTGCTGCGCCAGCTCCCGGGTCGGCACCAGGACCAGCGCCAGCGGCTGCCGCGGCTGCGCCCGCTGCCCCGCCGTACGG
>NZ_JARBAE010000135.1:0-609 GCF_033795305.1 Streptomyces sp. AK02-01A | reverse complement strand
CGACCGGCTGCGCGCCAGGGTCCGCGAGAAGCTGGGCCGCGGCGTGGAGCCGACAGCCGGGGTGATCGACTCGCAGTCCGTCAAGGCGGACGCCGTCGTTGGCGCGGACAGCCGTGGCTTCGACGGCGGCAAGCTGATCAACGGGCGCAAGCGGCACGTCGTGGTCGACACCCTCGGCCTGCTGCTGGGCGTGATGGTCACCGCCGCCGACACCGGCGACCGCACCGCCGCCCACGTGCTGCTGCGGCAAGTCGCCGACACACACCACCAGTTGGAGCTGGTCTGGGCCGACGGCGGCTGCACCGGCAGCCTCGTCGCCCACTGCCTCACCATGTTCGCCCTGGTCCTGGCGATCGTGAAACGCAGCGACGACATGCGCGGCTTCGTGGTCCTGCCCAAGCGGTGGATCGTCGAGCGCCTCTTCGCCCACCTGATGCGCACCCGCCGCCTGGCACGCGACTACGAACGCCGCACCACCAGCGCCGAAGCGATGATCTACTGGTCGATGATCCTGCTCATGACCCGCCGCCTGGCCCGGCCACACCCGCAGCGAGCGTGAACCGGCCCGGCGCGGGCTCGGCCAGCCAACCGCGCGCGACCAGGCGTTTC
>NZ_JARBAE010000134.1:0-673 GCF_033795305.1 Streptomyces sp. AK02-01A | reverse complement strand
TCCAGGTCGGGTCGGTGGCGGTTGGTGGGGATGCGCCGGTGTCGGTGCAGTCGATGACGACGACGCGTACGTCGGACATCGGGGCGACGTTGCAGCAGATCGCGGAGTTGACGGCGTCGGGTTGTCAGATTGTGCGGGTGGCGTGTCCGACGCAGGATGACGCGGACGCGTTGGCGGTGATCGCGCGGAAGTCGCAGATTCCGGTGATCGCGGATATTCATTTCCAGCCGAAGTATGTGTTCGCGGCGATTGACGCGGGGTGTGCGGCGGTGCGGGTGAATCCGGGGAACATCAAGCAGTTCGATGACAAGGTGAAGGAGATCGCGCGGGCGGCTCTGGAGTCGGGTACGCCGATTCGGATCGGTGTGAACGCGGGGTCGTTGGACGCGCGTCTGTTGCGGAAGTACGGGAAGGCGACGCCGGAGGCTCTGGTGGAGTCGGCGTTGTGGGAGGCGTCGCTGTTCGAGGAGCACGGGTTCCGGGACATCAAGATCTCGGTGAAGCACAACGATCCGGTGGTGATGGTGAATGCGTACCGGCAGTTGGCGGCTCAGTGTGATTATCCGTTGCATTTGGGTGTGACGGAGGCGGGTCCGGCGTTCCAGGGGACGATCAAGTCGGCGGTGGCGTTCGGTGCGCTGTTGTCGGAGGGGATCGGTGACACGATCCGGGT
>NZ_JARBAE010000133.1:0-680 GCF_033795305.1 Streptomyces sp. AK02-01A | reverse complement strand
GGGTGGCTGGTCGTTGTTTGAGAACTGCACAGTGGACGCGAGCATCTGTGGCCAAGTTTTTAAGGGCGCACGGTGGATGCCTTGGTACCAGGAACCGATGAAGGACGTGGGAGGCCGCGATAGGCCCCGGGGAGCTGTCAACCGAGCTTTGATCCGGGGGTGTCCGAATGGGGAAACCCGGCAGTCGTCATGGGCTGTCACCCGCTGCTGAACACATAGGCAGTGTGGAGGGAACGAGGGGAAGTGAAACATCTCAGTACCCTCAGGAAGAGAAAACAATAGTGATTCCGGGAGTAGTGGCGAGCGAAACCGGATGAGGCCAAACTTGTAGCGTGTGATACCCGGCAGGGGTTGCGTTGCAGGGGTTGTGGGAGTTTTCTTGATCGGTCTGCCGGCCGGTCGGCGAGTCAGAAACCGTATGGGTAGGCGAAGGACATGCGAAAGGTCCGGCGTAGAGGGTAAGACCCCCGTAGCTGAAATCTGTACGGCTCGTTTGAGAACCACCCAAGTAGCACGGGGCCCGAGAAATCCCGTGTGAATCTGGCGGGACCACCCGCTAAGCCTAAATATTCCCTGGTGACCGATAGCGGATAGTACCGTGAGGGAATGGTGAAAAGTACCGCGGGAGCGGAGTGAAATAGTACCTGAAACCGTGTGCCTACAAGCCGTGGGAGCGTCGC
>NZ_JARBAE010000132.1:0-682 GCF_033795305.1 Streptomyces sp. AK02-01A | reverse complement strand
CGCATCAAACGCCTCAGCGAACACCGGGAAAGACGCATACAACCCACGCCCCATCCCCACCCGCTGACTCCCCTGACCAGCGAACAAGAACGCCGTCCCGCCCGATCCGATGGCTCCGCGTACCACCGAGCCGCTCCGGCTCCGCTCTCCGGCGGCGACCTCGGCCAGACCGTCGAGCAACTCCCGCTGAGTAGTCCCGAGGATCACGGCGCGCTCTGCGAAGAGTGTCCGGGTGTCAAGCAGCGAGTGCGCGACGGCGACCGGCCGCGGTGCGGACTCGCCCAGCTGTTGGTGGAGCCGCTCGGCCTGGCCCGCCAGCGCGGCCCCGTTCCTGGCCGAAAGCACCCACGGCACCACGGCGCCGACAGGCGGCGATGCGGAGCCGCCGTCGATCGGCGCCTCTTCGGCCGACGGCTCCTCGGCCGGTGCCTGTTCGACGATCACATGGGCGTTGGTGCCGCTGATACCGAACGACGAGACAGCCGCCCTGCGGGGACGGTCCGTCTCCGGCCACTCCCGCGCCTCCGTCAACAGCTCAACGGCCCCCGCCGACCAATCCACATGCTGCGACGGCTCATCGACGTGCAGCGTCCTCGGCAACACACCATGCCGCATCGCCAGCACCATCTTGATCACACCAGCCACACCCGCCGCAGCCTGCGTATGACCGATGTTCGACTTC
>NZ_JARBAE010000131.1:0-694 GCF_033795305.1 Streptomyces sp. AK02-01A | reverse complement strand
AGCGGAGCCTCTTGGGTTCCCAGCGGCGGGTCTTGCCGGTCAGGGCGAGCATCGGCATCCAGGCGAGGAGGTCGAGTGCGGGGGAGACGATCTCCAGCCAGATCTGGTTCTGTGCGGTGTCGTGCAGGGGCAGGTTGCGCAGGCCGGTGTCGCGGGCGTTTCGGATGCGGTCCTCGCAGCGGGCCCGCCTGCGGTGACGCAGTTCGAGGTCGGCGAGCTGACCGCCGGCCGTGTTGGTCGCGAAACAGGTCAGCCGCAGCCCGTCCACGTCGGTGAAACGCAACTGGGCTCCGGGGTGCGGTCGTTCCTTGCGGACGATCAGCCGCATCCCCCTGGGCCAGGTGCTCAGGTCAGGCATGTAGGTGATCTCCGCGACCCAGGCGCCGGGCCGCTCGGTGCCGCCCGCGTCATAGGCCGGCGTCCATGCCTTCTTCGGGATCTTCAGCACGGCCTGGTGGATGGTGTCGGTGATGGTCATTCCGACGGAATACGACAGCCACCGGCCAGGCTTGGAGAGCCAGTCGAGGAAGGTGTGGGTGCCGCCGGCGGAGTCGGTGCGGATCAGTGTCTGCCGGCCCCGCCGCAGGTGTTTGGGTAGTTGGGCCAGGGCGAGCCGGGTGGTGGTGATGTGGTCGCTCGCGGTGTTGGAGCCTGCGTTGCCGGGCCGCAGCAGCGCGGCCACCGGTTCTCCGGA
>NZ_JARBAE010000130.1:0-723 GCF_033795305.1 Streptomyces sp. AK02-01A | reverse complement strand
CCACCGCCCCGGTCGCCATCGCCAAAACAAACGCGACCGCCTCCCGCCCGGCCCTGCCCGCCGCCCTGCTCAACGCCGCCCGGCGCATCGCGGACACCCACCACGCCGAGCACGGCCAGCCCATCACCGCCGCCCAGCTGGAGACCCGCATGGGCGTCGCCCTGCCAATCGCCACCGCCGCGCTCGCTCAGCTCTGAGCCCCGGCCCTCGCTGCCCGAATCCCCCTCGCTGAAACCCACGCCCGCCCATGGGCCCGATCCGCCATGCCCCGAGCAGCACCAACACGCCTCCCTGACCGACTGGTTGCTGCTCGGGGCCGCCCACCCGAACAGAAGGGACACGCCCCGAATGGTCACCCTGGACCTGCGCCACGTGGCAAGCCCCGCCGTACGGGACCTGCTCCACCTCGTCAACCACCCCGGCTTCGACCGCGCACAGCAGCAGATCGAACGCCTCGGCGGTTGCACCGAACCCGTCCGCCTGACCGGCCAGAGCACGACCGTCGACACCGCAACGGGCGAGGTGCTGCGCTCCTATACCTCCTCCGACGAACCCACGGGCAGCCTGCTCACCACATGCGGGAACCGCAGGGCCTCCCGTTGCCCGGCCCGCTCCCGCCTCTACGCCGCCGACACCTACCACCTCATCCGCGCCGGCCTGACCGGCGGCAAGGCCGTCCCCGACACCGTCCGCACCCACCCCCGCGTCTTCGCCACCCTCACC
>NZ_JARBAE010000012.1:0-173837 GCF_033795305.1 Streptomyces sp. AK02-01A | reverse complement strand
GGTGAAGGTCGTCTTGATGACACCGGCACGGGTACCGCCGATGCCCTTCGCATACGACAGCGCCAGCTCGAACGCCTTGCCCGAGGCGTCCTGCTCGACAGCCGCGATACACGGAACACCACGGCCCTCCTCGTACTGGCGCCGGACCAGATGCCCCGGCCCCTTCGGCGCGACCATCGCGACATCCACATTGGCCGGCGGCTTGATGAAGCCGTAGCGGATGTTCAGGCCATGACCGAAGAACAGCGCGTCGCCGTCCTTGAGATGGTCCCGGACGGACTCCTCGTAGACCTGGCCCTGGATCGGGTCCGGCACCAGGATCATGATCACGTCGGCCTCGGCGGCGGCCTCCGCCGGCGTCACCACGCGCAGCCCCTGCTCCTCGGCCTTCGCCTTGGACGTGGAGCCCTCGTGCAGACCGACCCGGACGTCGACACCCGAGTCACGGAGCGACAGCGCGTGGGCATGGCCCTGACTGCCGTAACCGATGACCGCGACCTTGCGGTTCTGGATGATGGACAGGTCGGCATCGTCGTCGTAGAACAGCTCGGCCACTGGGTCTTCTCCTTGTGTGCACGTCTTGAGATGTTGCGGCTTGCTTCCCACCGTACGGCGGGCGAGGTGGAGCGGGGTTCCCGGTCTCGGCATGCGAACCGGCCGGGCCGGGGACGGGTTACGCGCTGCGGTCGAGCGCCCGCAGGCTGCGGTCCGTGATGGACCGCGCGCCGCGTCCTATGGCGATCGTCCCCGACTGCACGAGCTCCTTGATGCCGAACTGCTCCAGCATCTTGAGCATCGCGTCGAGCTTGTCGGTCGATCCGGTGGCCTCGATCGTGACGGCCTCGGGTGAGACGTCGACGGTCTTGGCACGGAAGAGCTGGACGATCTCGACGATCTGGGAGCGGGTCTCGTTGTCGGCGCGGACCTTGACCAGGACGAGCTCGCGCTGGATCGCGGCGCCGGGCTCCAGTTCGACGATCTTCAGGACATTGACCAGCTTGTTGAGCTGCTTGGTGACCTGTTCCAGCGGCAGTTCCTCGACATTGACCACAATGGTGATGCGGGAGATGTCGGGGTGTTCGGTGACACCGACGGCGAGGGAGTCGATGTTGAAGCCACGGCGGGAGAACAGCGCGGCGATCCGGGCGAGGATACCGGGCGTGTTCTCCACCAGGACGGAGAGTGTGTGCTTGGACATGTGTCGGTCTCTCTCGGTCTCTTCTCTCGGACTCTCGGCTCAGTCGTCTTCGTTGTCGCCGAAGTCGGGCCGGACGCCGAGGGCGGCCATGACCTCGTCGTTGGAGGTGCCGGCGGCGACCATCGGCCACACCTGGGCGTCCTCGTGGACGATGAAGTCGACGACGACGGGGCGGTCGTTGATGGCGTTCGCCTTGGCGATCACCGCGTCCAGCTCGTCCGGGGACTCACAGCGCATCGCGACACAGCCCATGGCCTCGGACAGCTTCACGAAGTCCGGGATCCGGGTGCCGCCGCTCGGAGCGCCGTCCGCTCCCTGACCGGCGTGCAGCACGGTGTTGGAGTACCGCTCGTTGTAGAAGAGGGTCTGCCACTGCCGCACCATGCCGAGCGCGCCGTTGTTGATGATCGCGACCTTGATCGGGATGTTGTTGAGCGCGCAGGTGGTGAGCTCCTGGTTCGTCATCTGGAAGCAGCCGTCGCCGTCGATCGCCCAGACCGTACGGCCGGGCTGTCCGGCCTTGGCGCCCATCGCGGCCGGGACGGCGTATCCCATGGTCCCGGCGCCGCCGGAGTTCAGCCAGGTGGCGGGCTTCTCGTACTCGATGAAGTGCGCGGCCCACATCTGGTGCTGGCCCACGCCCGCCGCGTAGATGGTGTCCTCCGGCGCGAGCTGGCCGATGCGCTGGATGACCTGCTGCGGGGACAGGCTGCCGTCCGCGGGCTGGTCGTAACCGAGAGGGTAGGTCTCGCGCCAGCGGTTGAGGTCCTTCCACCAGGCCGCGTACTGCGTCCGGGCGGCCTCGCCGACATTGCCCTCGGTGTGTTCGGCCTGGACGGCCTGGACCAGATCGGCGAGGACCTCGCGGGCGTCACCGACGATCGGCACGTCCGCGGCGCGGTTCTTGCCGATCTCGGCCGGGTCGATATCCGCGTGGACGATCTTGGCGTACGGCGCGAAGCTGTCCAGCTTTCCGGTGACCCGGTCGTCGAAACGGGCTCCGAGGGCGACGATCAGGTCGGCCTTCTGCAGCGCGGTGACGGCGGTGACCGCACCGTGCATGCCCGGCATTCCCACATGCAGCGGATGGCTGTCGGGGAATGAGCCCAGCGCCATCAGGGTGGTGGTGACAGGGGCTCCGGTCAGCTCCGCGAGGACCCTCAGCTCGGCGGTCGCGCCGGCCTTGATGACACCGCCGCCGACATACAGCACGGGCCGCCTGGCCTGTGTGATCAGCTTGGCCGCCTCGCGGATCTGCTTGGCGTGCGGCTTGGTGACCGGACGGTAGCCGGGCAGGTCCTGGACGGGCGGCCAACTGAAGGTCGTACGGGCCTGGAGGGCGTCCTTCGCGATGTCGACCAGGACCGGACCGGGCCGTCCGGTGGAGGCGATGTGGAAGGCCTCCGCGATCGTCCGCGGGATGTCCTCGGCCTTGGTGACCAGGAAGTTGTGCTTGGTGATCGGCATCGTGATGCCGCAGATGTCCGCCTCCTGGAAGGCGTCCGTACCGATGGCCTTGCTGGCCACCTGACCGGTGATCGCGACCAGCGGCACCGAGTCCATGTGCGCGTCGGCGATCGGAGTGACCAGATTGGTGGCGCCGGGGCCGGAGGTCGCCATGCAGACGCCGACCCTGCCGGTGGCCTGGGCGTAGCCGGTGGCCGCGTGTCCCGCGCCCTGCTCGTGGCGGACGAGAACGTGCCGGACCCGGGTGGAGTCCATCATCGGGTCGTAGGCGGGAAGGATGCTGCCGCCGGGGATGCCGAAGACCGTGCCGGCCCCTACTTCCTCAAGCGAACGGATGAGCGATTGCGCACCCGTGACGTGCTCAATGGTTGCGGAGGACGGTCCGCCGTTACGGGCCCGCGGCTGCGGATTGTGGGCCCCGGTGGCCTGCTCGGTCATCGGCATTCTCTTCTCGAAGCTGAAGTTTTGTGAGGGTTTGAGGTGTTCCGATGCAACAAAAAACCCCTCGTGCCGTGAGGCAAGCGAGGGGAGCGCGTCGGTGCGGTCTGCGGAGCCGGTACTGGGCTCTGCTTCAGCCGACGCGCTGTCCAAGTACGAGAATTCGGGTGCGCATGGCATTGACCCTCCCTCCGGCGCGCCATGGCTGTCAAGTAGGTGGGACAGGCGTCTCACTATTTGAGCGGATCGATGGACGGGAGACCCGGTCGGCGACCGGCGGACGGGAGTGCCTCACGGGCAGCACACCTCCGGAGAGGACGGGCAGGACGGCCTCGCCCGGCAGCGGGTACTCACCACGCACCAGGGCGCGGCGCAGCCGGTATTCGTCGAGCGGCCCGGAGAAGGCCATTCCCTGGCCGTGGGTGCATCCCATGGCACGCAGCGCGAGCACCTGTTCCGGGACGTCCACACCGTCGGCCACGGACTGCATGCCGAGATCGCAGGCGATGCGCAGCAGCCCCGCGGTGATCTTGTTCAGCCGGGCGGACTCCACGACGCCCTCCACCAGACCGCGGTCCAGCTTCAGTACGTCGACGGGGAGCCGGCGCAGTGTGCTGATCGCCGCGTATCCGCTGCCGAAGCCGTCGAGCGCGATCCGTACGCCGAGCCGGCGCAGCGCGACAAGGCGCTGCTCCAGTTCGTCGAGGGAGCCGCGCGAATCGCTGTCGGCCAGCTCGATCATGAGCGATCCCGAGGGCAGCCCGTGGCGGGTCAGCAGCGCCTCGATGGTGCCGAGCGGCAGGGACCTGTCGAGCAGACCGCGGGCCGGAAGCCGTACGGACACCGGTACCGGAGGATGGTCGAGCCCGGCGCGCTCCGCGGCCTGCTCGACGGCCTCTTCGAGCAGCCGGCGGGCGAAATCCGAGGTGCGGACGGTGTCGTCGCCGGCCCGCAGGAACTCGGCGGGTGTGAAGAGGATGCCCTGGGCGGACCGCCAGCGGGCCTGGGCGGCGACGGCGCTGACCCGGCCGGTGGTGAGGTGCACCACCGGCTGGTGGAGCAGGACGAATTCGCCCTCGTGCGGCGCGGTGCGCGGCCGGCCGGCCGACTCGGTCCTGCGGACGACGTCGGCCTGCATCTCCGGCGCGTACATCTCGACGCGGTTCTTGCCGGCCGCCTTGGCGCGGTACATGGCGAGGTCGGCGTTGCGCATCAGATCGGTGGGGGTCGTGCCGGGCTCGGCGAAGGCCACGCCGATGGAGGCGGCGACCCGGACATCGTTGCCGTCGATGCGATAGGGCTGGGACAGCTTGAGGCGGAGCCGGTCGGCGATCTCCCTGACCTGGTGTTCGCGGGCCGTCCGGCCGGCGCCGCCGTCGCCGAGGACGATGGCCGCGAATTCGTCGCCGCCGAGCCGGGCCGCCGTGTCACCGGCCCGTACCGAGTCCTGGAGCCGGTGGGCGGCCAGCACCAGCAGCTCGTCCCCGACCTGATGGCCCAGGCGGTCGTTGACGGCCTTGAAGCCGTCGAGGTCGATGAAGAGCACGGCCGTGCCCGCGTCGGTCGCACGGCGGCCGGAGAGGGCCTGGCGGACGCGCTCGGTGAACAGCGCCCGGTTGGGCAGGTCGGTGAGCGGGTCGTGCTCGGCGTTGTGCTGCAACTGGGCCTGGAGACGGACCCGTTCGGTGACATCGCGGCTGTTGAAGATCAGCCCGCCCTGATGGCGGTTGACGGTGGACTCCACATTGAGCCAGTCGCCGGTGCCGGACCTGAAGCGGCATTCGATGCGGGTCGTGGGCTCTTCCGCCGTGGGAGCAGCCAGAAACCGTCTTACCTCATGGACGACGCGGCCGAGATCCTCCGGGTGGATGATCGAGGCCAGCTCGGCACCGACGAGATCCTCTGCCTCGCGCCCGTAGACGCCGGACGCGGCGGGGCTGACGTAGCGGAGTATCCCCGAGGGCGCGGCGATCATGATGACATCGCTGGATCCCTGCACCAGCGAGCGGAAGTGGTTTTCCTTCTGGGCCAGCTCATGGGTGAGCGCGATGTTGTCGACGAGCATGATGCCCTGCCGTACGACCAGGGCGAGCACGACCGTGGAGCCGGTGAGGACCACCACCCGGTCGACCCGGCGGCCGTCGACGACGTTGTAGAGGATGCCGAGCGTGCAGACGGCCGCGGCGAGATACGGGGTGAGCGCGGCGAGCGAGCCGGCGATCGGCCGGCTGGAGTGGCGGGCCGGGCGCGGGCTCGGGGCGCTTTCCACCGTGCGGCGTACGCCCCAGGGCGCGTAGGCGAGGAGCAGCGAGCCCGCGAACCAGCCGGCGTCCAGAAGCTGGCCCGAGCGATAGCTCTCGCGCAGCAGCGGAGAGGTGAACAGGGCGTCGCACAGCACCGTCAGCGCGAGCGCGGCGATCGCGGTGTTGACGGCGGAGCGGCTGCCCGTGGCCCGCCGGAAGTGCAGCGCGAGGACCATGCTGACAAGGACGATGTCCAGCAGTGGATAGGCGAGGGAGAGCGCGGCCTGAGTGACGCTCTCGCCCTGGAATTGCGCGGTGCGCGCGAGGGCGAGGCTCCAGGACAGGGTGAGCAGCGAGCCGCCGATCAGCCAGGAGTCCAGCGCGAGACAGACCCAGCCGGCCCTGCTGACCGGGCGCTTGGCGAGGACGAGCAGCCCCACGATGGCGGGCGGCGCGAAGCAGAGGAAGAAGAGGTCGGCCAGGGAGGGGCTGGGCACGGGCCGCTCCAGCACGACCTCGTACCATCCCCAGACGGCGTTTCCGCCGGAGGCCATGGCGGAGGAGAACGAGAACAGCAGCCAGGCCGGCCGGACCCGGCTGCCGACGCCCCGACCGTATCCGTAGAAGAAGCAGGAGACGGCGGCGATCAGCGCGGCGAGACTCAGTCCGAAGTCGCCCATGAACAGGGCCAGTTTCTCCGAGCCCCAGCCCAGGGCCGCACCGGCCGCGTAGCCCCCGCAGACCAGGGCAAGGAACAACTGGCCGATCAGACCCGCGCTGCCGGCCGCCGGCCGACGGAGGAGCACACCCTCGGCGCTCACCGGAGTGCCCCGGTGAGTGTCGCTGTCACCGCCGAGCGGCCCGCTCCGCACGCCGGAGCGTCCGGAGGTCGCCATCGGCGTCCCTGCCGCGTCGGAGCCTTGGTCCCTCGGCCGTACATCGCCCGTCGCCCCCCTCGGTTTCAGATCACTCCCGGACGCCGCCCCAGGCGCGACGCGGCCCCAGATCGGGACGATACACCAGTCTCGTCACTCAGGGACATAGTTCTTCTACTCTCTGTGACGACCAGGTGCGTTGTGCGTCTCGGTGGCACCGGGCCCGCCGGTGCGAGGGGCCACGGCCGGCTCCGCGACCGCTCATCCAGTGGCTTCTCCGGTGACGAGGACGGTGTTCCGGGGCTCGTTCCCGGCGGCGAACAGAGTGAGCTGCCCGGCCAGCAGACGTTTGGCACGCGGCAGGAAAGCCGATGTGGATCCGCCGACATGAGGGCTGATGAGGACACCCGGAGCATGCCAGAGGGGATGGCCGGCGGGCAGCGGTTCCGGATCGGTGACATCCAGAGCGGCCGTGATCCGGCCGCTTTTCAGCTCCGCGAGAAGCGCCTCGGTGTCCGCGACGGCGCCTCGGGCGACATTCACGAACAGCGCTCCGTCTTTCATCCGGGCCAGGAAACCGGCGTCTGCCAGGCCCTTTGTCTCATCCGTGAGCGGAGTCGACAGGATGACGACATCGGCCTCGGGAAGCAGAGCGGAAAGCTCGGTGAACGCGTGGACCTCGCCGCGCACCGTGGTGCGGGCGGAGCGCGCGACGCGTACCACCCGCGCGCACTCGAACGGCGCGAGCCGGTCCTCGATGGCGGCGCCGATCGATCCGTATCCGACGATCAGTACGGACTTGTCGGCGAGCGCCGGATAGAAACCGGACCGCCACTCCTCTCGGTCCTGGCCGCGCACAAAGCCGGGAACGCCGCGCAGGGAAGCGAGTATCAGGGCCAGGGTGAGTTCGGCGGTGCTGGCCTCGTGGACGCCTTTGGCATTGCACAGGCGCACGCCGGCGGACAGGGCGCCGAGTCCTGGCGCCACATGGTCGGTGCCCGCCGAGAGGGTCTGCACGACGCGTACCGACGACATCGCGGAGAGCGGCCGGACGGCGACCTCCACGCCTTTCATGTACGGGACGACATAGAAGACACAGTCGGCCGGATCTCCTGGAAAGTCCCGGGCACCGTCCCAGAAGAGGTAGTTGAGGCCCTC
This sequence comes from Streptomyces sp. AK02-01A, assembly GCF_033795305.1. Lineage (NCBI taxonomy): Bacteria > Bacillati > Actinomycetota > Actinomycetes > Kitasatosporales > Streptomycetaceae > Streptomyces > Streptomyces sp. AK02-01A. The sequence continues at coordinate 166,458 of NZ_JARBAE010000012.1, read as the reverse complement.
GGGGAGCCCTTCGATCTCGTCGGCCGGAATCGGGAGCCATACGTCTGCGGTCATGGTCAGGAGGCTATGCGAAGCGCGTCGGACCGATGAGGTTAGCTTGAGGACGGCACGAGGAGGGGTACGGCAGTTGGAGCGCAGAACAATCGGTGCGGCGGCGCTCGACGTGGGCGCGATCGGACTCGGCTGTATGCCGATGCACTGGGCCTACACCGGCTCGCAGCAGCGCGGGGACAGCTCACTGCGTACGGTGCACGCGGCGCTCGACGCCGGTACGAGCCTGCTCGACACGGCCGACATGTACGGCCCGTTCACCAATGAATTGCTGCTCGGACGGGTGCTCGGACAGCGGCGCGCGGATGCCTTCGTCTCCACCAAGTGCGGGCTGCTCGTCGGCGACCAGCACATCGTCGCCAATGGCAGTCCCGGCTATGTGCGGCGGGCCTGCGACGCCTCACTGCGGCGGCTGGGGACCGATGTGATCGACCTTTATCAGCTTCATCGCGCCGATCCCGAGATACCGGTCGAGGAGACCTGGGGAGCGATGGCGGAGCTGGTGAGCGCGGGCAAGGTGCGGGCTCTTGGGTTGTGCGCCGTGGGCGCCCGCGCGTACCGCCGGCGGTCGGGAGCGCATCTGCACGAGTCGACGATCCGGCAGTTGGAGCGGGTGCAGCAGGTGTTTCCGGTGAGCGCGGTGGAGGCGGAGCTGTCGGTGTGGTCGCCGGAGGCGCTGGACCGGCTGCTGCCGTGGTGCGAGGCGCGCGGCGTCGGTTTTCTGGCGGCGATGCCGCTGGGCAACGGTTTCCTGACGGGCACGCTCACTCCCGGGCAGGGTTTCGAGCCGGACGACGTACGGGCGCGGCATCCGCGCTTCACGGCGGAGATCATGGCGGCGAACCAGCCGTTGGTGGCCGGGTTGCGGCGGGTCGCGGAGCGGCACGGCGCGACACCGGCGCAGGTGGCGCTGGCCTGGGTGCTGAGCAGGGGCCGCCATGTGGTGCCGGTGCCCGGGGCGAAGCGGGAGCGCTGGGCGGTGGAGAACGCCGCGGCGGCGGAGCTGGAGCTGACGGCGCGGGACCTGGCCGAGATAGCGGCGCTGCCGCCGGTGCGGGAGTCGTGGGAATGAGCCGCGACGGATGTCCGGCCGTGGTGCTCGGAGCGTCCGGCTGAGCGTCCGGCGGATTGATCGGCGGATTGATCGGGCGGATTGATCGGCGGTAAGCGGGAACCCGGTGCGGGGCCGCGGTGTAAGAACAGTAGAAACGCAGCCGTCGAAGGGATCGGAACCGTGCAACGTACAGCAGTGACGGCCGTATGGGCCGCTGCCGCTCTTCTGGTGATCGCCGGATGCTCATCCGGCGGCGGGGCCGGTCAGGAGCGCGGCCGGGGTGCCGCGTCGAGCCCGGCAGCCTCGCCGTCCGAGGGCGGATCGCCGAGCCCGTCGGCTCCGCCCGCGAAGGGATCGGTGAAGGTGGTGTCGACTCTTACCGAGGGGCTCAACTCGCCGTGGGGCCTGGCCGCCCTGCCGGACGGCGATCTGCTGGTCTCCTCGCGCGACGAGGGCACGATCACCCGCGTCGACACGGACGGCGGGAAGAAGACCGTGGTCGGCGAGGTGCCCGGAGTCGCCGCGGCGGGCGAGGGCGGTCTGCTGGGCATCGCTCTTTCTCCGTCGTTCGCCTCGGACCATCTTCTGTACGCCTACTTCACCACCGAGTCGGACAACCGCATCGCCCGTATGTTCTACGACGAGAGAAAGCCGACCGGGCAACAGCTCGGAGCACCGGACACGGTGCTCCGGGGAATCCCGAAGGGCACCATCCACAACGGCGGGCGGATCGCCTTCGGCCCGGACAAAATGCTTTACGCGGGCACCGGGGAAACGGCCGAGCGAGGTCTCGCCCAGGACAAGAAGTCGCTGGCCGGCAAGATCCTCAGGATGACCGCGGACGGACAGCCCGTGCACGGAAATCCTGACGCGGATTCGGTGGTCTATTCACCGGGCCATCGCAATGTGCAGGGACTGGCCTGGGACTCCGAGAACAGGCTGTGGGCGTCGGAGTTCGGACAGGACAACTGGGACGAGCTGAATCTGATCGAGCCCGGCAAGAATTACGGCTGGCCGGTCGTCGAAGGCAAGGCCGGCAGGGCCGGCTATGTCGACCCGGTGGCGCAGTGGAAGACAAGCGAGGCGTCACCGAGCGGTATCGCGTACGCGGAGGGCTCCATCTGGATGGCGTCGCTGCGTGGCGAGCGGCTGTGGCGCGTTCCGCTGGCCGGCCGGGAATTGGCGGCCGCTCCGCAGGCGTTCCTGCGAGAGGAGTTCGGCCGCCTCCGTACGGTGATTTCGGTGGGTGGCGACAAGGTGTGGCTGATGACAAGCAATACGGACGGCCGGGGCGCACCGAAGCCGGGGGACGACAGGATCCTCCAACTGGAGGTCGCGTAACGACCCGAGACAAGAGGGTGGGCGTTCTGTGTTCAACATGATCGAGGAAATCTTCGCCCCGGGCCGCAAGCACACCGATGAGGAACAGCGAAGGCTGGAGCTCAGCCGGGTCGACATCGACGAGAACGACCCGGGCCGGGGCCCGATAGACCTCGCTTCGGGAAAGGTCACGATAAGGGTCCTCAGGGCTGCCCCGTAATCCCTGGCGGATCAGCGCGCGGCGTCAGATGCGGTGCGTCGCACGGCGGAGCGGCGCTCGCATACGGAATGTATCCGGGCGTTCCGACAACACGGCGAGGCGCCGTGGCTGTTGTGGCGCGCCCGCCCGGGATTACCGGCCGGCCCTCAGGAGCCCTCGGGGTGACCGGATCCGGTCTCCCGGCGGCCAGGGCCTTCCTCTCTCTGCCTGCGGTGGTGTTCACCTCTCAGGTGGCGCTTTCCTCAGACGCGGGAGCGGCCGGCTTCTTCCGGCGAGTCAGGGAAGAGCTGGAGGCGGTGGGCCAGGGCCGCGGCCTCGGTGCGGCCCGAGACGCCCAGTTTGGCCAGGATGTTGGAGACATGGACGCTCGCGGTCTTCGGCGAGATGTACAGCTCCTCGGCGATCAGGCGGTTGCTGCGGCCGGCGGCGACCAGCCGGAGGACCTCCTGTTCGCGTGGGGTCAGGCCCAGTGAGCGGGCCGGGCCGAGGCCCGGGTCCGGAGCGCCGCTCCCGCCGGAGCCCGGTGCGAGGCTGATTCTCGCGCGGCCGGCCAGAAGCACGGTCTGTTCGGCCAGGAGACGGGCGCCGAGCCGGATGGCCGTCGAGTGGGCCAGAGCGAGCGGGCCGGCGGCTTCGGAGCGGTCGGCGCCGGAGTCAAGCAGGGCGGCGGCCCAGCGGTGGCGGGCCTGCGCCAGCTCATAGGGCCGGTCGACCGCTTCGAAGGCGGTGACGGCGCGCGCCCAGAGCTCCGGGGCTGGGCGGCCTTCCGCACGGGCCAGTTCGGCGTCGAGCACAAGGGCGTGCGCGCTCCAGACGGGGACCAGCGCGGGCAGCCGCTTGGCATGGGTACGGACGGCCGCGAGAACGGCCGTCCGTCCGGGATCCGGACCGCGCGCCTCCTGGCTGTCCGCCTCCATCGCCGCCGCGGCGCACAGCAGCGGCAGCGCGTATCGCTGGGTGCCGGGCGGGAAGCCGTGCGCGGTGATCAGTTGGAACTCGGCCCTGGCGTCGGCCCGTCGGCCGCGGCGCGCGGCGATGGTCATCGCCAGCCTGGCCGGTGCGATGGAGTGCTGCGGCTGGGGATCGTGGGTGCCGAAGAAGCTCCGGGCCCGTTCCACCTGGCTCTCTGCCGCGTCGAGATCGCCTCGCGCGAGGGCCAGTTCGGCACGGCGTACGGCGAGCAGGCCGCGCGCCTTCCGGGACTGGGCGATCTCCGCCGTCTCGTCGAGGACGGTGTCCGCCTCCGTCCAGCGTCCCAGCGAGAAGAGCGACTGGGCCTTGTTGGCGCGGACCCACGCCTCCATGGTGGCGAGGCCGCGCTGATGGCAGACGGCGATGCCATGGTCGGCGGCGGCGATCGCTTCCTCGGAGCGGCCCACACCCTCCAGCATGGACGGCAGATTCGTACTGGCGCGGCCCATGATCCCGACGGCGCCCAGCTCGTCGGCGCGGTCGCGCACCTGGTACATCTCGGCGAGGCCGCCTTCGACATCGCCCGCGTCGGCGCTGAGCCGGCCCCGGGTGAGCCGGGCGTGCAGCTCGGTGTACTCGGCGCCGACCAGCCCGGCGTATCGCACCGCGCGGTCCGCGGCGGCCAGGCTCTCCGGCCCCGGGCGGTGCAGTGCGCCCCAGGAGGCGATGTTGACGAGGACATCGGCGTGGACGGCGGACGGCGGCAGCCCGCGGACCAGTTCCTCGGCGGTGGCCAGCTCCTGCCGGCCGTCGCCCCGGGTGAGGTCCTGCATCAGCCGGGAGCGCTGGGTCCAGAACCACGCGGCGCGCAGCGGGTCGTGCTCCCTCTCCAGGACCCGCATGGCCTTCTTGGAGATCGCCAGAGCGCGCTCGCGATCACCGCCGAAGCGCGCGGCGACGGTCGCCTCCGCCATGAGATCCAGATAGCGCAGCGGAGCGGCTCCCGGGTCGCCACCGCACGGCGGATAGACCTCGGTGTCGTCCGGCGGCCGCAAGGTGTCCCTGACCTCTTCGGGAGCGTCGTCCCACAGCTCCATCGCCCGTTCCAGCAGCCGCAGTTGCTCGGAGTGGGCGTATCGCTCCCGGGCCTCGACGGAGGCGCGCAGCACGACGGGAAGGGCCTTCGCCGCGTCGTGCGCGCTGTACCAGTGGCTGGCGAGCCGTGTGGTGCGCTCGTCCGCGCGGACGAGCGAGGGATCGGCCTCCAGCGCTTCGGCGTAGCGGCGGTTGAGCCGGGACCGTTCGCCGGGGAGCAGATCGTCGCTGACCGCCTCGCGCACCAGGGAGTGCCGGAAGCGGTAGCCGTCCCCGTCCGCCGTGGGCGTCAGGATATTGGCGCCGACGGCGGCCCGGAGCGCCTCGATCAGTTCGTCCTCCGCCAGCCGCGCGACGGTCAGCAGCAGCCGGTGTTCGACGGTGGTGCCGCCCTCTGCGACGATCCTGGCGATCCGTCCGGCGTCCTCGGGCAGCGCCTCCGCCCGTACGAGCAGCAGATCGCGCAGGGAGTCGCTCAGTCCGGTGGCGCGGCCGGCCTCGATGGAGCAGACCAGTTCCTCGACGAAGAAGGCGTTGCCGTCGGACCGTTCGAAGATCTGCTCCAGCAGGGCCGGGTCCGGTTCCGCGGCGAGGATGCCGGTCAGTTGGTGCCGTACCTCGGCGCGGTTGAAGCGGGACAGCTCGATGCGCCGGACCGACCGCAGCCGGTCCAGCTCCGCGAGGAGAGGACGCAGTGGGTGACGGCGGTGGATGTCGTCCGCGCGGTAGGTGGCGATCACCACGAGCCGGCCGCGGCGCAGCGCGCGGAAGAGGTAGGCGAGGAGATGGCGGGTGGAGGCGTCCGCCCAGTGCAGATCCTCCAGGACGAGCACGACCGTACGGTCCGCCGCCAGCCGTTCCAGCAGCCGGCCGGTGAGTTCGAAGAGCCGGGCGGTGCCGTGCTCGCCCAGCGCGCCGCGGTCCGGCCGTCCCAGCTCGGGCAGGATCCGGGCCAGTTCGTCCTCCTGGCCCTCGGAGGCCGCGACCAGTTCCTCGGGCAACTGGCGCCGCAGCGAGCGCAGCGCGGTGGAAAAGGGTGCGAACGGCAGTCCGTCCGCGCCGATTTCGACGCAGCCGCCGATCGCTACGACGGCCTTCTCGGCGCATGCCACGTCGCGCAGTTCCTCGATGAGCCGGGTCTTGCCGACCCCGGCCTCACCACCGATGAGCAAGGCCTGCGGCTGGCCCGCTGTGGCGCGGGCGAGCGCTTCGGTGAGTGCGGTGAGTTCGCGGGTCCTGCCGACGAACACCGGGCTGAGGGACCTGGTTTCCACAGGGCCGAGCATCGCACAGCCGTCCGACAGCACGGCACTCGTTTTGGCGGCACCCGTTTTGGCGGCACTGGTCGCGGCGGCACTGGTCGCGGCGGCACTGGTCGCGGCGGCACGCGTTTTTGGCAGGAGCGGCATCGCGTCAGGCCGCGCGGTCGAACAGCTCGCGCAGCGGATTCACCCGCCGCTCGGCGTCGTCCTGGCCGGTTCGCCGGGCCTCACGGCGGGCCTGCCGACGGGCCCGGCGCACCTCGCGGATGAGTCGCCGTCTGTCGGCCTCGCGGATGAGTTCGGCCGTTCTGATCTGCTGGAGTTCATGAGCGAACATCGGGTGCTCCCTGGTCACGAGGGTGTGATGGCGTCTTGCGATGCCTCTACCTTCGTCTCTCAGGAAGTGCCGCCACATCGGGAGAGTGCCGCATCTTCACGGGTCCAGGTGCCTTAGAAAACGAGGCATTACGTGCCTACGGCCCAAGGAACCTGCGCACGGCCTCAGACGTGCCCGGCAGGTGCCTCAGGCCTTGAGCGGCGTCTCAGGCCTCGGTCACGGTGTGCGCGGGATCGCGCGAGTCAGTCAGCGAGGAGCGGGCTCAGGCTCCGACACTCGGCAGAGACGCGAAGAGGTCGAAGTACATGCCGATGGAGACCAGCAGTCCCAGGAAACCGAGGACAGCTCCGGCCAGGGCGGCGGGGCGCACCCAGCCCGCGCGCTGCGGCAGGGCCAGGACGATCACGCCGATGAGCAGCGCCAGCAGTGCCACGACGCCATTGACCGCGGCGGTGGCGTGCCAGGGGTCACCGTAGATCTCGGAGATCTGCTGCGCGGCGGTCGGCGACTGGCCGATCTTGATCTGTCCGACGAGGTTCTCGCGCTCGGACACGACGCGGCTGGTCCAGGTGCCGGTGAGCGCGACGATGCCGAGGCAGACCGCGACGATGGACGCGGCGGCGGCGCCGAGCCCGGACGAACGGTGCGCCGCGGCGGCGTCGATGTCGGCTTCGTCGTCATCGGCATCGTCCGCGTCGGCGTCAACACCGGCGTCCGCGTCGGCGTCAGCGATGCCATCGGCGTCGGCCACGGTCCCGGCCGTGGTCCTGGCCTCGGCCGTCGTCTCGGCCCTGGTCTCGTCCTCCGGCTGAATCGCCTCGGACGCGTGGGTCTCGGCCGTCTCCGGCTCGGGGATCTGAGTCTTGGGGGTCGGGTTCATACGGCGCACGCTAAGGGCCCCGTATGAGAACTTCCTGAGAGCGCTGCGCACAGCGGTTTCCCGGTGCTCCGCGCAGCGCTCGACGCTCAGCGTCCGGCGCCCGGCCGCTGTCGCCACTCGGGCGCCAGGACCGACCAGATCTCGGTGTTCTGCCGCACACCGCGGTACGGATAGCTCTCCCGCAGCACCCCGTCACGGGTCATGCCGAGCCGCTGTGCGACCTTGACGCTCGGCAGGTTGGCGGACGAGACCAGCCACTCCACCCGGTGGATCCCGCGCTCCTCCACGGCCCAGTCGATCAGCACCTCGGCGGCGCGCGTGACCAGCCCGCGGCCCGTGCCGGCCGGCTCCAGCCAGCAGCCGACCTCACAGGTTCCGTGGGCCGCGTCGAACTTCGGGAAGAGCACTCCGCCGACCAGCGTGCCGTCCTGCCAGATCCCGTAAATCCGCGCGCCGTCGGCCGCCTGCTTCTCCGCGTACGACGTGAGCAGCGCCCGCGCGGCCGGAAGGTCGGTGGCGCGCTGGGCGAACGGGATGTGTTCGTCGACGAGGTCCCGGGCGCGGTCCAGATGGGCCAGGAATTCCTCGGCCCGCCATGGCTCCAGAGGGCGCAGTTCGGCCCCGTCACCCAGCGCTGTCGCGAACATCAGGCTCCTTCCACGCGACCGGTGCGGCTCACACGACCGGTGCGGCTCCTCTGTGCGGCTCCATGCCTACGGGCCGGTGTCCGGCCTCATGGGCCCGGCCGCCGTACGAGCGGACCGCACCCGCCGTGGCCGGTGCCGGAATCCTCGCACGCGCGCCGGAGGCGCCTTCATACCGGTCCCGCCGCGACCGCCGGGCGCGCGCACCGGCAGCACGGAACGGCGCGCGGCGACGCGCGGAGGCCGGACAGGCGGTTCCGGGCCTCCGCGCGCCACCGGGCACATCGGCCGGATCAGCCCGAGACGCTCGCGCGACCGTTCTCGATGTGCCCCATGAGACGCCGGCGGAAGCGGACGCCGGCGTCGTTGTGGTTCGCGCCACCGCCGCCGGTCCCCGGCTCGGCGGTGATCTCGATGTCGTACCAGCCGTGCGCGTCCGCGGCGGAGTGCACGACGCTCCGGCTGCGGCCCGGCTTCACCGTGATCTGCCGGGTCCAGCCCTCCAGATCGGCTTCGTCGACATAACCGAGCGGCCGCACCGTGAAGGTGACCGGCCGGTCACCCGTGTTGCGCAAGGTGAGCTGGAGATCGCGGTCGTGGTGGTCCACGGCCGATGAGACCTCGGCGCCATGTCCGGCCACCGGCCCGGCGAACTCGCGGCGGAAACCGTTCGGACCGGTGATCGTGAAGCGGTAGGCGCCACCGGTCACTCCGGTGAGAGGCACCGTCCAGTGCGCCGTGCCCCGCACATCGCGGTGCTGCGGGACCTCGAACTCACCGGCGTACGGATAGAGCGCGAAATGCGCGCTCGCCCGGCCCGTGTTGCTGAGCGCGACCTTGAAGGCCCGGCCGTCGACATGGCCGTGGGCGTCGGTCTGGTACGGCAGCGGCCTGGCCGGCCGCGCGCCCTTCTCCTGTCGCGGCATCTGCTGCTCGGCGGGCGGTACGGGCCGCCAGCGGCCGGTGAACGGCGGGATCGCGCCCGGCTGCTCCACCTCCGGCTGCGACCGGCCGCGCTGGAAGTCGAAGGCCGAGGTGAGATCGCCGGTGACGGCGCGCCGCCACCTGGTGATGTTGGGCTCCTCGACCCCGGTCCACTTCTCCAGGAAACGGATGACCGAGGTGTGGTCGAAGACCTGCGAGCAGACATAGCCGCCGACGGTCCACGGCGAGACGACCAGCAGCGGGACACGCATTCCGAGACCGGTCGGCCGGCCCTCCCAGCGCTCGTCGGGGTCGTCAACGGGCGGCACGGGCGGCGGCACATGGTCGAAGAAGCCGTCGTTCTCGTCGTAGTTGATCAGTACGACGGTGTGCCGCCAGACGTCCGGATGCGCGCCGAGTGCGTCCAGGACCTTGTAGACGAGGGTGGCGCTGGCGATCGGGGACGACGATCCCGGGTGCTCGGAGTCGATCGCGGACGGCACGAGATACGACACCTCGGGCAGTGTTCCCGCGGCCACGTCGGCGCGGAACCGCTCGGCCAGCGTGCCGCTCTCGACGCGCCGCAGTCCTCGCTCGAAGAGCGACCGCTCCCGCCTGGTCAGCGTGGCGACGCCGGCCTCCAGCGCGGCGAGCAGCTCGTCGCGCTCGGCGGCGTCCTGGGTGTCGCGCACGGCGGCGTAGAACGCCTCCATATAGGTGAAGCCCGCCGCCTCGGGCCGGCCCGGCAGAGCCCGGGCCTTGCTGAGTGCCTTGCGCGCGATGTTCTTGAAGGTGGTGAAGAACTCGATGTTGTTGTCGGTGAAGTTCTCCCACTCCGTGTACGTCTGCCAGCTACGGCCCGCCTTCTCCAGCCGCTCGGCGTAGGTCGGCCACGGATAGCCGGGATGGGTGTCCTCCTCGTACGCGTCATTGTCGACGGCGCGCCGGCCGTCGGCCTCGAACCCGGTCCAGCCGCTCCACAGATGGTTGCGGTTCGGGCTCGTCGACGTATGCGTGGACGAGTGGTAGGCGTCGCAGACCGTGAAGGTGTCCGCGAGCTCGTAGTGCAGCGGGATGTCGCGCCGGTCGTAGTACGCCATGGTGGCGGCGCTCTTGGCGGAGACCCAGTTGTCCATCCATCCCTTGTTCCAGGCGGCGAACCCGCCGTCCCAGGAATGGTCCAGCGCCCCGATGTACTGAAGGTCCTGCTTCTGCGTCTCGGCGGCGTCCCGTACCGGGAACGGCAGGACGGTGCTCAGCGGACCGGGCTGCTCGAAGACGGACGTGCCGGAGGGAAGTTCGACGGCGTTACGGTCTCCGAATCCGCGCACCCCGCGCAGCGTCCCGAAATAGTGGTCGAACGAGCGGTTCTCCTGCATCAGGATGACCACGTGCTTGATCGCCGTCATCCCACCGGCCGCGGGTTCGGCGGCGATCGCGGCTTGCAGGGACGGCGGCAGCACCGACCCGACAGCCGCCCCGCCCAGCGCGCCCGAGCCGAGGGCGAGCATTCTTCTGCGCGATATCTCCGGTGACATGCCCGACCTCCAAGAAGTAGTCCGGCCGGGACGCTAGTGAGACCGGATGGCAGAAGAGAGGCCCGGGAACGTCTACGAAATGAACGTCCCTCAGAGGTGGCGCGCGGCCGCGCCCGGTCCTTCTTTGTCGCGGCCGCCGGACCGGCGGGTGTTACGGCTGCCGGACCGGCGGACGGGTCAGGCGGCCCACCGACACCACCACCGCGTGGCGTCTGGCCGCGAGCTCCGCGGCGTCCATGGCCGTGTTCACCGGCTCCGGGCTGCCTTCGTTCCAGGTGGCGGCGAGCGCGACCAGCAAGGACAGCAGCAGATGCGGCGGCAGACCGGCGTCCACCCTGCCGTCTCCCTGGGCGGCGGCGAGCGCACGGAGTTTCGCCGCGTTGGCCTTCACCGCGATCGGCAGCACTTCGCCGGGCCGCTCCAGGCTGTGCCAGCGCGCCAGCCGCATCAGATGCGGGTGCGCGAGGTGGAAGTCGAAGAGCGCGCCGGCGTATCCGGGCAGATCGTCGGCGTCGAAGGGCGCGGCGTCGAGGACCTCTTCCACAGCGGCCTCGTAGACCGCGTCGAAGAGCTGTTCCTTGGAGCCGAAGTGCACATAGATCAGGTTCTTGTTGTAGCCGGCCGCCGCGGCGATGCGGTCGACGCGCGCGCCCGCGATGCCGTGCGCGGCGAACTCGTCGGTCGCCGCGCGCAGCAGACTGGTCCTGGTGGTGCGGGAGTCTCTGGCCACTCGCTCATCGTAGTCACCGGCGCACCGGGCACAGGTCCCGCGACAAGCAAGTGACTGTCTGGTCAGTTACCAGTCACTCCCGGGTCCTCAACCAGTCCAGCCCCGACACCTGCGATCCCGTTTCTCCCACTCACCGTCGGCGAAACTCTCCGAAATGCGTATCTTATGGCCTTCTGTCGCTGCCTGTGGGGCCATAACCACTGACCAACCGGTTGTTCACTGAGATCCTTGCTTTCACCGGAGCCCAGATTTATAGTCAAGTAACTGGACGGTCAGTTACTTTTCTCCAGTCCGCTTCACACCGTCGCTTCACACCGTCGCTTCGCCACTCGCAAGGAACACCGTCATGACGCAGTCACAGTCACAGGTCTGGTTCATCACCGGCAGCTCTCGCGGTCTCGGCCGTGCCATAGCCGAGGCGGCCCTCGCCGCCGGCCACCGGGTGGTGGCCACGGCGCGCAAGCCCGCCCAGCTCGACGATCTTGTCCGTACCTACGGCGAGCGGATACGCGCCGTGGCGCTCGACGTCACCGACGCCGAGGCCGCACGCGCCGCCGTGCGGGGCGCGGTCGACGCCTTCGGCGGACTGGACGTCGTCGTCAACAACGCCGGATACGGCGATATCGCGGCCATCGAGGATGTCACCGACGCCGACTTCCGCGCGCAGATCGACACCAACTTCTACGGCGTCTACCACGTCACCAAGGCGGCCGTACCGATCCTCCGCGCCAATGGCTCCGGGCACATCATCCAGATCTCGTCGAGCGGCGGCCGGATCACCACGCCCGGCCTCGGCGCGTACCAGAGCGCCAAGTGGGCGGTGGCCGGGTTCTCCGAGGTGCTCTCCCGCGAGCTGGCTCCGCTCGGTGTGCGGGTCACGGTCGTCGAGCCCGGCGGTCTGCGGACCGACTGGGCCGGCTCGTCGATGACGATCCCGCCGGTCAGCGAGCCGTATCGAGAGACCGTCGGCGCGGTGGCCGAGATGCTGCGGAGCATGGACGGCCGGCAGACGGGCGATCCGGCGAAGGCCGCGCGGGTCATCCTGGACCTGCCGGGACTGGACGAGCCTCCGGTGCATCTGCTGCTGGGCAGCGACGCGTATCAGTATGTGACGGAGTCCGACCGCGTGCGTACGGAGACCGACGCGAAGTGGCGCGAGCTCACGGAATCCATCAGCTACGACACCAACGGCTCCGACACCGGCACCGCCTGAGCGGCCTCCCGGCACCGGTCGCGCTCCCGGAGCGTCCGGCCGGCCTCACTCGCCGTACGGCCACACCAGCAGCAGCGGACATCGCGCGTGGTCGACGACGAACCGGGTCGCCCGGCCGAGGCTGTGCGGCCCGGGACGGTCGCGCCGGCCATCGCGCGCGCAGATCAGCAGATCCACGTCGTCCGCCGCGCGTACGACCTCGTCCTCCACCCGGCCGTGATGGTCGAGGAGTTCACAGGGACGGCCCAGCCGGTGCGCCGCGGCTTCCAGCAGATCGGCCGCCGCCACGCCCGAGAGCGCTTCGAGGCGGCTGCCCGGATCGCGGTCTGGCCGGCCGCCGCGGCCGAGGAGTCCCGCGTAGGCGTCGTGCGCGGCGGCGACGACCTCGTCGTCACTGACATGGAGCAGCACCACCTCGTCGTGCGGAGCGCGGTCGCGGGCCGCGTCGACACAGGCGGGCCAGGTGGATTCGGTGATCCAGACAAGAGTCGTCGGTGCGGTCATGGCGTCGGCCTCCGGTCGATGGCATGCGTATGGCCCCGAAGGATGGCATCACTTCGGGGCCCTACACGATCAGGACACCCTCGGACGGCCGAGCGGGACGCGGCCGGTACGGGCCGTCGGGCCGAGCGGATCCCGGTGGACCGCCGCCGGTCCGCCGCGCGGTGGACCGATCGTCAGGCAGGCAGGACGAACTGCTGGTTGGTGCCGCCCGCGCAGGTCCAGATCTGGAGCCGGGCGCCATTGGCGGTGGACTTGTCCGTGACATCCAGGCACTTGCCGGACACCGGGTTCACCAAGGTGTTGCCCGCGCCCTTCTGCCACTGCTGCGCGCCGGTGCCGTTGCAGTCGTAGAGCTGCGCCTTGGTGCCGTTGGCCGTACCGGCGGCGGTGAGGTCCAGGCACTTGCCGAGCGCGCGGATCGAGCCGTCCGTGGACACCGTCCACTGCTGCGCGCCGGAGCCGTTGCAGTCGTAGAGCTGGACGGCGGCGCCGTTGGCGCTGCTCGCCGACGCGACGTCGACGCACTTGCCGCCGAGCCCGGTGATCTGTCCGGTCTTCCCGGTCCCGCCGTCACCACCCGAGCCCGTCACCGAGTTGAAGATGCTGGAGAACTGGTAGGCGCTCTGCGAGGTGCCGCTGCAGGTGTCCGAGAGCTGGCCGTTGGTCGCGCACGCCTTGTCACGGCCCACCGCCCAGAAGGCGAGCTCCTGGATGCCCTTGGACTTGGCGAAGTTGGCCAGCGTGGTGGCGTTGGCGGTGGTGAAGACCTCGGCCTGGGTGTCGTTCACCCCGATCATCGGAGTGTTGCCCTCCATCGCCCAGAGCTGCGCGTCGGTCTTGGTGGTCCAGATCCTGCCGAGCTGGGTGCGCAGCGCGGTGGCCGCGTCCGTGGCCGCCCTGCCCATGTCCATGGCCGGGCCGTAGTCCATCGTCATGATGTTGACGAGGTTCACGGTGAGGTTGTTGCTCTTGGCGTTGTTGAGAAGGTCGATCGACTCCTGCTCAAGACCGGTCGGGTTGACCGGGAGCGTGTACTGGACGTCGAGCTTCCGGCCCGCGGCCGCGTACTCCTGCTGAAGCTGTGCCAGCGCCTTGTTGCGGCGGTCGTTGGCCGCGGTGTTGCCGAGCTGGCCGCCTTCGATGTCGAGGTCGACCCGGGTCAGGTTGAGCCCGTCGATGGCGCGCTTGTACTGGGTCTTCAGCGAGGCCACGGTGGTGCAGGCGACTCCGAGTTCGGTGCCGGAGGCGCCGCCGAAGGAGGCGATGACATCGCCGCCGGCCGAACGCAGCGAGTTGATGGCCGAGGTCCAGCCGGCGTCGGTGATCGACGTGTCGCCGTTGAAGGTGGCATTGCAGCCGCCGCCGTCGATGACGAAGGCGAGCGTGAAGTACTTGAGCCCGGTGGCGTTACGGGCGTTGGCGATGGCCGAGGGCGAGCCCCAGGTCTCGACATAGGGCGCCGCGTACTGGGCGGGGAAGCCCGGTCCCGGGTTGGCGGCGGCGCTGGCGCTGGTGCCGGTGGCGACGACCGCGGTGGCGGCCAGGGCGAGGACGGCCGGGACGGCGGCCAAAGCTCTCGTACAGGATCGGAACACAGGAACACTCCTGTCATGGGCGCCTGTCATGGGCGCGTCAATGCACGGTGTGGGGGTGGAGCGCGGGCGAGTGCCGTTCGCAGGATGGATCGACCGGGCCTGTTCATATGAGAGAACGAAGACTCCGCACATGAACTGGTCGGCGCTTGAACGAGTAAAGGACTAGACCAGCCCTCCGTCAATGCCCTGCCTTCACCAGCCGGCGCGATGGGCCCGGTTTTTGACGGCTGTTTACCATTCCGGGATCAGACCCCGACCACCAGCAGCGCGCCCCAGAGCGCGAGCGTGGCGGCCACCAGCGTGGCGGGCACCGTCAGCAGACCGAGCCGGGTGAAGTGGCCGAGCCTCGGCTCCGTCTGATGCTCTTGCAGGATGCGCCGCCACAGCAGGGTGGCGAGAGAGCCGACATAGGTGAGGTTCGGCCCGAGATTGACACCGATCAGCGCCGCGAGCACCTGACCGGGCCCGGCGGGCGCGACGACCGGCAGCAGCGCCAGGATCGCCGGCAGGTTGTTGATCAGATTGGCCAGTACGGCGGCGACCGCGGCGATCGCCAGCAGCGAGAGCAGCGTCGATCCGGCCGGCAGCAGCCGGCTGATCCCGGTGTCCAGTCCGTTGTCGACGACCGCCTTGACGACGACTCCCAGCGCGAGGACGAACAGACAGAACAGCGGTGACGCGGCGCGGACGAGCCCCGGCACGGTGGTCCGCCGCTGCCGCAGGGCGCGGACGGCGAGTACGGCCGTACCGGCGAGCGCCGCCCACACCGGTTCGATCCCGGCGAAGGAGGTGACCACGAACCCGGCCAGCGTCAGCCCGAGCACGACCAGCGTGAACACCGGAGGCTCCCGCCGCTCGCCGGTCTTCGGAGCGTGCGCGCCCGCGACCAGGTCCGCGGCGAAGAAGCGGCGGAAGACGGCGTACTCGACGGCGATCGCGGCCAGCCACGGCAGCGCCATCAGCGCGGCGAAGCGGGTGAAGGACAGACCGCTCGCGGTGAACGCCAGCAGATTGGTCAGATTGGAGACCGGCAGCAGCAGCGACGCGGAGTTCGCCAGATGCGTACACGCGTAGACATGCGGCCGCGGACGGGCACCGACCCGGGCCGCGGTCGCGAACACCACCGGCGTGAGCAGGACGACCGTCGCGTCCAGACTGAGCACGGCGGTGATGACGGCGGCGACCGCGAAGACCCCGCCGAGCAGCCGGCGCGGCCGGCCGCCGCAGACCCGTGCCACCAGATCGCCGGCCGCCGCGAACAGTCCCTCCTCGTCACAGAGCTGAGCCAGCACCAGCACCGCCGCGAGAAACCCGATCACCGGCAGCAGGCTGCGCGTCTGCTGCCATGCCTCGCCGGGCGAGACCGCGCCGAGGACGACGACCAGCAGCGCGGCGGGAACGGCCGCGACCGCCTCGGGCAGACCGCGCGGGCGTACGACGGCGAACGCCAGCACGGCCAGCAGCAGGCCCACGGAGACGGTCTCGGCGGCGACGGTGCTCACGGGAATCTCGGCCTCGCGAAGACGGTTCGGCCCCGTGGCCCGGGCTGCGTCCGGTACCGGCGGGCGGGAAACACTCAGAGGGAACACTCAGAGCGGACACTCAGAGGGCGGCGCACCGTTCGGTGCGCCGCCCCGTGATGTACGGACGAGCCATGCCGCACGGACGAGCCAGGCCGCACGGACGAGAGCGTCAGCCCTCGACGCCGAGCTTCTCCAGGATCAGCTCGCGTACCCGCGCCGCGTCGGCCTGGCCCCGGGTGGCCTTCATGACCGCGCCGACCAGCGCGCCCGCCGCCGCGACCTTGCCCGCACGGATCTTGTCGGCGACGGCGGCGTTGCCCGCGATCGCCTCGTCCACGGCGGCGCCCAGCGCGCCCTCGTCGGAGACGACCTTCAGACCGCGCTTCTCGACGACGGTGTCCGGGTCGCCCTCGCCCGCGAGGACGCCCTCGATCACCTGGCGGGCCAGCTTGTCGTTGAGATCACCGGCCGCGACGAGCGCGGTGACCCTGGTGACCTGCTCCGGCGTGATGGGCAGCTCGTCCAGCGCACGGCCCGACTCGTTGGCGTTACGGGCCAGCTCGCCCATCCACCACTTACGGGCCTGGTCGGCCGGCGCGCCCGCCTCGATCGTGGCGACGATCAGATCGATCGCGCCGGCGTTGAGGATCGACTGCATGTCGTGCTCGGAGACACCCCACTCCTCACGGAGCCGGTTGCGCCGCACGCGCGGCAGCTCGGGCAGGCCCTCGCGGAGCCGCTCCACCCAGTCCCGGGCGGGAGCGATGGGCACGAGGTCGGGCTCCGGGAAGTACCGGTAGTCCTCGGCCTCCTCCTTCACGCGGCCCGCCGTGGTGGAGCCGTCCTCCTCGTGGAAGTGACGGGTCTCCTGGATGATCGTGCCGCCCGAGTTCAGCACCGCGGCGTGGCGCTGGATCTCGAAGCGGGCGGCGCGCTCGACGCTGCGCAGCGAGTTGACGTTCTTCGTCTCGGAGCGCGTGCCGAACTTCTCGCGGCCGTGCGGACGCAGCGAGAGGTTCACGTCGCACCGCATCTGGCCCATCTCCATACGGGCCTCGGAGACGCCGAGCGCCTTGATCAGCTCGCGCAGTTCGGCGACATACGCCTTGGCGACCTCGGGCGCGCGCTCACCCGCGCCCTCGATGGGCTTGGTGACGATCTCGATGAGCGGGATGCCGGCGCGGTTGTAGTCGAGCAGCGAGTGGGACGCGCCGTGGATTCGGCCGGTGGCGCCGCCGACGTGCGTCGACTTGCCGGTGTCCTCCTCCATGTGGGCGCGCTCGATCTGCACCCGGAAGATCTCGCCGTCGTCGAGCTGGACGTCCAGATAGCCGTTGAAGGCGATCGGCTCGTCGTACTGCGAGGTCTGGAAGTTCTTCGGCATGTCCGGATAGAAGTAGTTCTTCCGGGCGAAACGGCACCACTCGGCGATCTCGCAGTTGAGCGCGAGGCCGATCTTGATCGCCGACTCGACGCCGATCGCGTTGACGACCGGGAGCGAGCCGGGCATGCCCAGACAGATCGGACATGTCTGCGAGTTGGGCTCGGCGCCCAGCTCGGTCGAGCAGCCGCAGAACATCTTGGTCCTGGTGCCGAGCTCGACGTGGACCTCAAGGCCCATAACGGGGTCGTACGTCGCGAGGGCGTCCTCGTACGACACGAGTTCAGTGACGGTCACGGTGAAACATTCCCTCTCAGCCCAGCAGGACGTCGTCGTCGCCCAGCCGCTTCAGCTCACGCAGGAGCAGAGCGAGGCCGGTGGCGATGGCGGCGGCGGAGACAGCGGCGTCGAGCAGGCGGAGCGTGTCGCTGTCCTTGCGGGCCGTCCTGGCCTGCTTGACGACGCTGATCACTCCGAAAGCGGTGGTCCCGATCGACAGATACGTACCGGCCTTGGACTTCTTGAAGCCCTTGGCCTTGCTCATTGCACTACTCATAGTGACGGTGCCTCCTCCAGCAGCGGGTGGCCCCACCTTTCCACGAAGGCCGCCTCGACGGCGGCACCGACCTTGTACAGCCGGTCGTCCTTCATGGCCGGGGCGATGATCTGCAGGCCGACCGGCAGGCCGTCCTCCGGCGCGAGGCCGCAGGGCAGCGACATGGCGGCGTTTCCGGCCAGGTTGGTCGGAATGGTGCACAGGTCCGCGAGATACATCGCCATCGGGTCGTCGGCGCGCTCGCCGATCGGGAAGGCGGTGGTCGGCGTCGTCGGCGAGACGATCACGTCGACCTGCTCGAAGGCCCGCTCGAAGTCCCGCGTGATGAGGGTGCGGACCTTCTGCGCCGAGCCGTAGTACGCGTCGTAGTAGCCGGAGCTGAGCGCGTACGTGCCGAGCATGATGCGGCGCTTGACCTCGTCGCCGAAGCCCGCCTCACGGGTCAGGGCCGTGACGTCCTCGGCGGACCTGGTGCCGTCGTCGCCGACCCGCAGGCCGTAGCGCATGGCGTCGAAGCGGGCGAGGTTCGAGGAGCACTCGGACGGCGCGATCAGGTAGTACGCGGCGAGGCCGAGGTCGAAGGACGGGCAGTCCAGCTCGACGATCTCGGCGCCGAGCCCCTTCAGCAGCTCCACGGACTCGTCGAAGCGCTGGACGACGCCGGCCTGGTAGCCCTCGCCGCGGAACTGCTTGACGATGCCGACGCGCATACCGGCGACCGAGCCGTTGCGGGCGGCCTCGACGACCGGCGGGACCGGCGCGTCGATGGAGGTCGAGTCGAGCGGATCGTGTCCGGCGATCACCTCGTGCAGCAGCGCCGCGTCCAGGACCGTGCGCGCACAGGGCCCGCCCTGGTCGAGAGAGGACGAGAAGGCGACCATGCCGTAGCGGGAGACCGCGCCGTAGGTCGGCTTGACGCCGACCGTGCCGGTGACGGCCGCGGGCTGGCGGATGGAACCGCCGGTGTCCGTGCCGATGGCCAGCGGCGCCTGGTACGAGGCGAGGGAGGCGGACGAACCGCCGCCGGAGCCGCCGGGGATCCTGGTCAGGTCCCAGGGGTTGCCGGTGGGACCGTACGCGCTGTTCTCCGTCGACGACCCCATGGCGAACTCGTCCATGTTGGTCTTGCCGAGGATGACGACGCCGGCGGCCTTGAGCCTCTTGGTCAGGGTCGCGTCGTAGGGCGGCAGCCAGCCTTCGAGGATCTTGGAGCCGACGGTGGTCGGGATGCCCTCGGTGGTGAAGATGTCCTTCAGCGCCAGCGGGACGCCGGCCAGCGGTCCGAGCTTCTCGCCGGCCGCGCGCTTCTCGTCCACGGCGCGGGCCTGGGCCAGCGCGCCCTCACGGTCGACGTGCAGGAAGGCATGGACCTTCTCGTCGACGGCCTCGATCCGGGCGAGATGGGCCTCGGTGACCTCGACGGCCGTGAGCTCGCCGGAGGCGACCTTCGCGGCGATCTGCGCGGCGGTGAGCTTGATGATGTCCGTCATGACTGTTTAGTCCTCCCCCAGGATCTGCGGCACCTTGAAACGCTGCTGCTCCTGGGCCGGGGCGCCGGAGAGCGCCTGCTCGGGGGTGAGCGACGGACGGACCTCGTCCGCCCGCATGACATTGGTCAGCGGCAGCGGATGGGAGGTCGGCGGTACGTCTTGGTCGGCGACCTCGGACACGCGTGCGACCGCGCCGATGATGTCGTCGAGCTGTCCGGCGAAGTGGTCGAGCTCTTCGGCCTTCAGCTCCAGACGTGCCAGCCGGGCGAGGTGGGCGACCTCCTCGCGCGTGATGCCAGGCATGCAACGATCCTCTGGGGTGAGTGTGCGGGTTTACGGAAGTTACGGGGGACCTGCCCAATCCTATGGGGCGGGCCGGTGTGCCCGCGAAACCCTTTCCCGCCGCACGCGGCGCAGACAGGTCCGTACCGGATGATGTCGGTGTTTTGTCTCTCTCCGGTAGCCGTCCATCAGCCGTTCACATCGTGTGCCCGGAGGAGTGGCTCACTGGCGAAGTTGTCTAACCAACTTCCAGCCGACTTCCGGCCCGCGGCTCCGCCCGGGCGGAGAGGACCAGAGCTTCCGTGTCTCCGCAGAGATCGGCCGCTGCCTCCGGCAGCACGGTGTCACTCACCTCACCCACCACTCCGCACGAGGGTGACCGGCTCACCTTCCACTGGACCACCGACGCACCCGACCCCACGAACTGGATCGGGATCTACGACGGCACCCGGCAGCCGGGCGTCGGCGCCTCCCTGGTCTGGGACTACGTCACCACCGCCGCCGGCGATCTCACGCTGGACGCCGGCGGCCTCACCGAAGGCGTCTACACCGCCTATCTGCTGGCCAAGGACGGGTACGACATCCTCGCCCGGACTCCGGCCTTCACCGTCACCGCCAGGCCGGTGATCCCGCGCCCGCACGCCGTCCTGGACTCGTTCACCACCGCGGCGTACACCTCCGGTGACGCCGTCTCCGTACCGCTCGCTCCGCTCTGGATCCGGCCGCAGGGCAATCCGGCCGGCACACCGTCCTTCCGCCGGCTCGCCAGTGACTCCTGGCTGGCCGTGCGGCAGGACGGAACCGTCACCGGTACGGCTCCCCGGCATCCCTCCGCGCATCCGGGCCGTATCACCGTCGCCGTCAAGGACAGCGCGGGCGGCTCGGACACCGTCACCGTGCAGGTGCCCGTCGGGACGGCCGGAGCACGGCCGCGGCTGACGGTCGCCTCGCTGAACCTGTGGGACGCGGGCTCGCACATCGACGACGGGCACGAGAAGCGGCTGCGGCTGATCCTCGGCCGGGGACTCGACGTCGTGGCGGTGCAGGAGTCGGGCGGCACCTCGGCGAAGACACTCGCCGACGCCCTCGGCTGGCACGCGTACGACTCCCCCGCCGGCGTCGGCCTGGTCAGCCGCTTCCCGCTGAGCCACGCGTCGGCGCCGGTGCCGGGCGTACCGGCGGTCGCCGCGACGCTCCGGCTGCCGGACGGCCAGACCGTACGGCTGTGGGCGGCCCAGCTCGACGAGGCCGCGTACGGGCCCTACGCGCTGCGGGACGGCCGTACTCCGGCCCAGGTCGAGGCCGCCGAACCGAAGACCCTCCGCTACCGGCAGGCGAGCGCGCTGCTCGCGGCCATGCGCGCCGACCTCGCGGCCCGGACGCCGGTGGTCCTGGCCGCCGGGCTGGCCTCGCCGTCACATCTCGACGGCAAGGGCCGCAACGCGGTCCGCTGGCCCGTCACCGTGGCGCTCGACAAGGCCGGACTGACGGACGCCTACCGGGAGGCCCACCCGCACGCGGCGAACGACCCCGGGACCACCTGGTCACCGGTGCGGCCCGGAGAACCGCAGGACCGGATCGACCAGCTCCACTTCGCCGGCCGGCTGCGTGTCGAGTCCGCGTACACGCTGTGCACCGGCTGGCCCAAGGCCGTGCCCGACACCGCGGGCAACGGCTGGCCCTCGGACCACGCGGCTCCCGTCGTGACCTTCTCCCTCCCGTCCCGCCACGCCTGACCGAAGGAATCCACACCCATGACCCCGATCAGCCGGCGTGCCTTCGTGGGCGCCTCCGCGGCGACCGCCGCCGCTGCCGCAGTCGGCCTTCCGGACCCCGCCGCCGCCGCTCCGGCGCACCCGAGCGGCGGCAAGACCAAGGGCACCATCAAGGACGTCAGGCATGTCGTCGTCCTCATGCAGGAGAACCGCAGCTTCGACCACTACTTCGGCGGCCTCAGCGGGGTGCGCGGCTTCGACGACCAGCGGGCACTGACCCTGCCCGGCGGCGACTCCGTCTTCCGGCAGCCGGACTCCGGGCGGGCGGACGGCTTCATGCTGCCGTTCCGCATGGACACCTCGAAGTACAACGCCCAGAACGCCGGCGGCCTGCCGCACGACTGGGGCACCGGCCACACCGCCATCAACGGCGGCGCCATGAACAAGTGGGTCGCCGCCAAGGGCGAGCGCACCATGGGCTACTTCACCCGCGAGGACATCCCGTACCAGTACGCGCTCGCCGACGCCTTCACGCTCTGTGACGGCTACTTCTGTTCGCAGGCCGGTCCCACCGACCCCAACCGGCTCTTCCTCTGGTCCGGCACCTGCGGTCCCGGTCTCGACGGCACCACCGGCCCGTTCACCGACAACTCGGTCGTCACCGAGAACCCGGTCGCCGACTGGACGACCTACGCCGAGCGCCTGGAGACGGCCGGTGTGAGCTGGCGCGTCTACCACAACCCGTCGCTCGACGACCGGTACGGCGACTACGACGACAACGGGCTCTCGTACTTCAGGCAGTTCCACGACTTCCCGAAGGACGACCCGCGGTACATCAACGCGATGACCAAGTTCGATCTGACGGCCTTCGACCAGGACTGCAAGGACGGCACGCTGCCGACCGTGTCCTGGCTCGTCGCGCCGTATCTCTTCTCCGAGCATCCGGCGGCCGGGCCCAACTACGGCGCGCACTGGGTCAACACCGCGCTCCAGTCGCTGTTCGCCAATCCGGAGGTCTGGAAGCACACCGTCTTCCTCCTCATGTACGACGAGAACGACGGCTACTTCGACCATGTGCTGCCGCCGGCCCCGGAGCCGGGCACACCGGACGAGTTCGCGGACGGCCGGGCCATCGGGCTGGGCAACCGGGTGCCGCTGTGGGCCATATCGCCGTGGTCGCGAGGCGGTTACGTCAACTCCCAGGTCTTCGACCACACCTCCGTGCTGCGCTTCCTGGAGAAGGTGACGGGAGTGAAGGAGCCCAATATCTCGCAGTGGCGGCGGGCCGTCTGCGGCGATCTCACCACCTGCTTCGACTTCGGCAAGCCGGACTACAGCGTTCCCGAGCTGCCCGACACGGCCGCGCTGATGGCGAAGGCGGACGCCGCCAACTCGCTCCCGGCGGTGAAACTGCCGCCGAACGGCGGCCAGTCGATGGCCACACAGGAGCCGGGCAGCCGTCCGCACCGGGCGCTGCCGTACCGGCCCTGGGCGGATGTCGAGGTGGACCGGGTGAAGGGCCTGGTGACCTGTGTCCTCACCAACGAGGGCACCGAGACCTTCCACTTCACCGTGCTGCCGAACACACTGAAGCCGTTCACGGGCACGCCGTTCACCGTCGCTCCCGGCGCCTCGAAGACCTATGTCTGGGACACCTCGGAGACCGACGGTGTCTATGACTTCACGGTGCACGGCGCCGACGGCTTCGTCCGCCGTTTCTCCGGCACGGTCATACGGAAGGGACACGAGGCGGGCGCTCCGGCGCCGTCCGCGAGCGCGGAGCTGCACGGCAGGAAGCGGGAGGGCGCCACGGTGTCGCTGAAGTTCGCCAACGACGGTGACACGGCGGCCTCCTTCACGGTGACTCCGGCCGAAGGCTCCAAGCCCGCCAGGACGGTATGGGTCGGCCCGAACTCCCGGTCCTCGCTGTCCTGGCCGGTGAGCGATGACGGCGGCTACGACCTGACGGTCACCGCGGCCACCGGAACCCGCTTCAGCCGGCGGTACGCGGGCACGGTGCACACGCTGCCCGCCCGCTGACCCGGCGAAGAAGGCGTGAGCGGCGATCTGAGGACCGGTCATCTGAGCGTCGGTCAGACCGAGAGACCGATCATCTGTACCTGATACTGACGGCCCCGCCGGATGTCCGGCGGGGCCGTCACGGTCTCCGGCGCCAGGTGACGGCGCTACTTGACGACCTGTCCCGACTGCGCGCGCCGCCGCGCCGCCTCCAGCTCCGCCGGCCGCTGCCAGCCGCGCGTACCTCTCGCCAGCAGCCAGGCCGTCGCCTCGCGGGGCGGCATCGCGGCGGCGACCAGCCAGCCCTGGACCGCGTCACAGCGCAGGGCGCGCAGCCGCTCCCAGGTCTCGTCGTCCTCCACACCCTCCGCGACGACCAACAGCCCCAGGGAGTGCGCCAGATCGACGGTACAGCGGACGATCTCGGCGTCCTCCGCGTCCACGGCGAGCCGGGCCACGAAGGAACGGTCGATCTTCAGCTCGCTCACCGGCAGCCGGCGCAGATGCACCAGCGAGGAGTATCCGGTGCCGAAGTCGTCGAGGGACATCTTCACGCCGTGCGCGGTGAGACCCGCGAGGGTGTCGGCGGCCCGCTGCGGATCCTCCAGCAGGACATGCTCGGTGATTTCGAGCTGGAGGGATCCGGCGGGGACGCCGTGCCGGGCCAGCCGCGCCGCGACCGCGCCCGCGAAACCGGGCGTATGGACATCACGCGGCGACACATTGACGGCCACCGGCACCATCAGGCCCTGCGCACGCCAGCGGGCGACCTGGGCCAGCGCCGTCTCCAGCACGTACTCGGTCAGATGCGGCATCAGACCGGAGGACTCGGCGATGGCGATGAATTCGTCGGGAGGGACCCGGCCGCGCTCCGGGTGCACCCAGCGCACCAGCGCCTCCAGCCCGGCGACCTGTCCGTCGAAGCGGACCTTCGGCTGGTAGTGCAGCTCCACCTCGCCGGCGTCCAGCGCGCGCCGCAGATCACCGAGCAGACCGAGCCGGTCCGGAGTGTTGGAGTCCCGCTTGGACTCATAGACCTCGACGCCGGTACGGTCCCGCTTCGCCTGGTACATCGCGACATCGGCGCGCCGCAGCAGACCCTCCGCGTCCTGCGCGTGCTCGGGATATACGGCGACACCGGCGCTGGCCTCCAGGACGAGCGTGAGGCCGTCCAGGTCCAGCGGAGAGGACAGCTCGGCCACGAGATGGCGGGCGACGCGCTGGGCGCTGGTCGTGGAGTCGCACGTCGGGAGCAGCACCGCGAACTCGTCGCCGCCGAGCCGGGCGACCTCCGCGCCACGCGGCAGGGCCAGCCGGAGCCGGTCGGCGATCTGGAGCAGCAGCCGGTCACCGGCGAGATGGCCGAGCGTGTCATTGACCGAACGGAAGCGGTCGAGATCGATGAGGACCAGAGCGGACCGGGCGCCCACGCTCTCCGCCTCCCCCAGCGCCGACCAGGTGCGCTCCAGCAGCCACTGCCGGTTGGGCAGTCCGGTCAGCGGGTCGCGGAGCTGCTCCTCGGCGCGCGCCCTGGCGATCCAGAGCGTGGAGTCCAGGGCTATCAGCGGGATGGCGAAGAGCGGCAGCAGCACCGGCTGGGAAACCGCGATCACGCAGATCAGCGGTGCGATGCCGAGCAGAGCGACCGCGACCAGTCCCTGCCGGAACAGGGCCGTACGGGCGACGGTCGGCAGCCCGCCGGCTCCCGGCGTCAGCGCGTACCACAGCAGCAGCCGGGTGACGAAGAGTTGCGCTCCGGCCGCCAGCACGATTTCCGGGACGCTGCCCATCCCCCAGTCGAGTGGCTGCCAGGGCCGCTCGACGGTCGGCACATCGCCGAACAGCGCGAGGACGAGCGCGGCGGCGCCTATGCCGAGCATGTCGGCGGCGCCGTTCAGCACGCCCTGCCGCCAGCGGTGCCGGCGGGCCGCGCCGACCAGCACCACGACGGCCAGGCTCACCAGTCCGGCCGGCACCCAGCCGTACAGCAGCAGGACGGACAGCGTGAGGGCCGCGCCCGAGCCCGTACCGCCCCACCAGCGTTCGCGGCCGAGCGCGACGAGATGGCCGACGATGATGCCGGTGAGCACGGCCATGGCCCAGCCGGTCGTGCCTCCCGGGAAGAGCGCGCGGCCGTCCCGCACCGCATGGATGAGTCCGGTCGCCAGCAGAGCCGCGGCGAGTCCCACCACAACAGCGGGCGTCCTGGCGGCGATCCCCGTGATCCCCGCGAATCCGCGCGGGGGTGTGACCGGGGCGGCGCTCTCGGTCGGTTTCATTCCCGTCCCTCTCACAGCCGGCGGAGCCGATGCCACGCGATGGCACGTTGTCGTGCCACCACGGCTGGAATCCCACCCCTCAGCCGTGCACGACAGGCGCACCTCCCAACAGTAGGCCGCGGAACGCCTCGACGGGCAGCGCTCTCCATCTGTTGCCCGATTGCGACCTGCCCATCCGTAACCTTCCGATATGCGCCGAACGGGTGAGCTTGACGGTCGGCTCCGGAGGGTATGAGGCGCTACTCCTCCGGAGTGACCGCGGCGTCCCTGGCCGCGTCCGGGCCCTGTTCGAGCAGGACGCCGAAGCCCTCTTCGTCCAGCACCGGCACCTTCAACTGCATGGCCTTGTCGTACTTGGAGCCGGGATTCTCACCGACCACGACAAAGGCGGTCTTCTTCGAGACGGAGCCGGTCACCTTCGCGCCACGGGTCTGGAGCGCCTCTTTCGCGCCGTCCCTGGTGTACCGCTCCAGCGTGCCGGTGACCACGACCGTGAGGCCCTCCAGCGGCCGAGGGCCCTCGTCCTCGCCGCCGCCCTCGTCCTCCGTACGCACGCCGGCCGCACGCCACTTGCGCAGGATCTCGCGGTGCCAGTCGACCTCGAACCACTGCTTGAGCGAGGCGGCGATGACCGGTCCCACGCCCTCGACGGCCGCCAGCTCCTCCTCCGTGGCCTGCTCGATCCGGTCGATCGAGCGGAACTCCCTGGCCAGTGCCTCGGCCGCGACCGGGCCGACATGGCGGATGGAGAGTCCGGCGATGATCCTCGCCAGTGGACGCTCCTTGGCGGCCGCGATGTGCTCCAGCATCGCCAGCGCGTTCTTCTTCGGCTCGCCCTCCTGGTTGGCGAAGACCGTCGCGATCTTCTCCTCGCCGGTCTTCGGATCCCGCTTGGGCAGTCCGCTGTCCTGGTCGAGGACATACGCCTTGATGGGCAGGAGCTGTTCGACGGTGAGATCGAAGAGATCGCCCTCGTCCAGCAGAGGCGGTGTGGCCGGTTCCAGAGGTTTTGTCAGGGCCGCGGCGGCCACATAGCCGAAGTTCTCGATGTCGAGGCACTTGCGGCCCGCGAGGTAGTACAGCCGCTCGCGCAATTGCGCGGGACAGGAGCGGGCGTTCGGACAGCGGAGGTCGATGTCGCCCTCCTTCATGGGACGCAGCGCCGTGCCGCACTCGGGACATTCGGACGGCATCACGAACTCCCGCTCGCTGCCGTCCCGCAGGTCGACCACCGGGCCGAGGATCTCCGGGATGACATCGCCGGCCTTGCGCAGCACGACCGTGTCCCCGATGAGGACGCCCTTGGCCTTCACCACCTCCTGGTTGTGCAGCGTGGCGAACTCGACCTCGGAGCCCGCCACCTTGACCGGGTCCACCTGCGCGTACGGCGTGACCCGGCCGGTGCGGCCGACGCCGACCCGGATGTTCACCAGCTTGGTGTTGACCTCCTCGGGCGCGTACTTCCAGGCGATCGCCCAGCGCGGCGCGCGCGAGGTCGAGCCCAGCCGGCCCTGGAGAGGGATCTCGTCGAGCTTGACGACGACGCCGTCGATCTCGTGCTCCACGGAGTGGCGGTTCTCGCCGAAGTAGGCGATGAACTCCCGCACGCCCTCGATGGAGTCGACGACCTTGTTGTGCTGGGCGGTGGGCAGGCCCCATTCGCGCAGCAGGTCGTAGGCGCCCGAGAGACGGTCGACGTCGAAGCCGTCGCGCGCACCGATGCCGTGCACCACCATGTGCAGCGGTCGGGTGGCGGTGATCCTGGGGTCCTTCTGGCGCAGTGAACCCGCCGCCGCGTTGCGCGGGTTGGCGAAGGGCTTGTCGCCCGCCTCCACCAGGCGTGCGTTCAGCTCCTGGAACGCCTCCATCGGGAAGTAGACCTCGCCGCGGACCTCGACGAGACGAGGGACGCGCTCGCCCTCCAGCCGGTGCGGGATCTCGGCGATCGTCCGGACGTTGGGCGTGATGTCCTCGCCCGTGCGGCCGTCGCCGCGGGTCGCGGCGCGGGTGAGTCTGCCGTGCTCGTAGGTGAGGTTGACCGCGAGTCCGTCGACCTTCAGCTCGCACAGGAAGTGGTAGTCGGACGTGCCCACGTCCTTGGCGACGCGGTCGGCCCAGGCGGACAGCTCCTCGTCGTCGAAGGCGTTGTCCAGGGAGAGCATCCGCTCGCGGTGCTCGACGGCGGTGAACTCCGTCGCGTACGCCCCCGCGACCTTCTGGGTCGGCGAATCGGGCGTACGCAGCTCCGGATGGCGCTCCTCCAGCTCCTCCAGAGACCTGAGCAGCCGGTCGAACTCGGCGTCACTGACGACGGGCTGGTCCTTCACGTAATACCGGAAGCGGTGCTCCTCGATCCGCTCGGAGAGCTGGGCATGCTCCTCCCGCGCGTCCGCGGGCACCGCCATCTGCTGTTCGCCGGCCACCGTCTCGTCCTCCCGTTCGCCATGACCCGTCACCGGGGATCGTCACTCAGGGTTGTCCGCGAGGGATCTCGCGGCCCTGGCGCAGTGCGCGAGCGCGGCACGGGCGTACGCGGGCGAAGCACCCGCGAGACCGCACGACGGCGTGAGCACCACGGACTCGGCGAGAGTCCCCGGATTGAGCCCCAGCCTGCGCCACAGCGTCCTGACACCCATGACGCTACCGGCAGGGTCTGACAATGGGCTGTCGGTGCCCGGCACGATTCCGGCGAAGAGCTTGGTACCGCCTTCCACCGCCTCGCCGATCGTCTCCTCATCACGCTCGGTGAGCAGACTGAAATCGAATGAGACCGCCGCCGCACCCGCTCGCCTCAGCAGCGCGAACGGCACGTCCGGCGCACAGGAGTGGACGACCGCCGTCCCCTCGCTCACCGCCATCACCTCCCGCAGCGCGTCCTCGACGACCTGCCGGTCGACCGCGCGGTGGGTGCGGTAGCCGCTGGCCGTCCTGATATGTCCGCGCAGTACGGCGGTGAGGGACGGCTCGTCGAGCTGGAGCACCGGTACGGCACCGGGGATCCTGCGCCGTACGTCGCCAAGATGCGCGGTCAGCCCTTCCACCAGCGAGCCGGTGAGATCCCGGCAGGCTCCGGGATCGCTCAGCGCCGACTCGCCGCCCCGCAGCTCCAGCGCGGCGGCGAGCGTCCACGGCCCGACGGCCTGGATCTTGAGCGGGCCCTCGTATCCCTGGGTGAACTCCTCCAGCGCGTCGAGGTCCTCTCCCAGCCAGGACCAGGCCCGCCTGGTGTCACGGCCGGGACGGTCGCCGATCCGCCAGCCGCTGGGCTCCACGCGCGCGTAGACCTCGACGAGCAGCCCGGCCGTCCGGCCGATCATGTCGGCGCCGGGCCCGCGGGCGGGCAGTTCCGGCAGATGAGGGAAGTCCTCGAAGGAGCCGGTGACGGCCTTGGCGGTCTCCCTGGCGTCGCCACCTGGCATCGAGCCGATGCCGGTGGCCGGTCCCCAGGTCACGTCCCGTACGGTCTCGGTCATCGGCCCGGCCGTACGGTCACGTCGTCGATCTGGGCGTCGCGCGGCAGGTCGAGGGCCGCGAGGAGCGCCGTCGCCACCGACTCCGGGTCGATCCAGCGGGAGGCGTCGTACTCCTTGCCCTCCTGCTGGTGGACCTTGGCCTGCATGGGGCTGGCGGTGCGGCCGGGATAGACGGAGGTCACGCGCACGCCGTTCGGCTTCTCCTCCTGGCGCAGCGCGTCGGCGAGGGCCTTCAGACCGTGCTTGGACGCCGCGTAGGCGCCCCACTGGGCGCTGGCGCTGAGCCCGGCGCCGGAGTTGACGAAGATCACCTGGCCGTGCGAGATCCGGAGCTGTGGCAGCAGCAGCCTGGTGAGTTCGGCGGGAGCGACCAGGTTGACATTGAGCTGGCTGTGCCAGGTCTTGGGAGTCAGCTCGCCGATCGGGCCCAGGTCGACGACTCCCGCGATGTGCAGCAGCGAGTCGATCCGGTCCGGCACGCTCTGCTGGGCGAGCGCCCAGGAGAGCCGGTCCGGTTGGGCGAGGTCGCCGACGAGGGTGCGGGCGCCGGGAAAGCCGGAGGCGAGTTCCCTGGCGCGGCCGGCGTCGCGGGCGAACAGCAGCAGGTCGTCGCCGCGCTCGTGCAGCCGGCGCGCGACGGCGGCGCCGATGCCCGAGCCGGCTCCGGTGATCAGATGTGTGGCCATGCGGTCATGGTCGCATCAGGCGCCCGTGGACTCGGCGGCAGCCGTCGATGTCACCGCTTCCAGATACGCGAGTGCGGACGCACCGTCCTCGGCGAAGAAGACCAGGTCGGTGAGGGGCACGGGCAGGAAGCCCTCCTCGTCCATCCGCCGGAACTGCTGCTTCAGCCCGTCGTAGAAGCCGGCCGTGTTGAGCAGCACCACCGGCTTGCTGTGCAGGGCGTGCTTCTTCAGCTCCAGGATCTCGGTGGCCTCGTCGAGGGTGCCCGTACCACCGACCATGATCACGACCGCGTCGGCCTTGGTGAGCAGCAGTGCCTTGCGCTCCGCGAGGTCCTTGGCGATCACCATCTCGTCGGCGTCCGGCCGGGTCACGGCCCGGAGGAAGTCGACCGAGACGCCGACCACCCGGCCGCCGGCCTGCTGCACGCCGTCGGCCACGACCTTCATCAGCCCGCTGTCGGAGCCGCCCCAGACGAGGGTGTGGCCGCCCTTGCCGATCAGCTCGGCGAATTCACGCGCGGGCACGGTGTAGCGCTCGTCGAGGTCGGCGGCCGAGAGGAAGACACAGATATTCATGAGGCAACCGTACGGGCCGGGAAGAGAGCGCCGTGGATCGGTGCTGACATAGATGAAAGCTGTGGGAAACAGCACGGCGCGGCGCCCGGAAGATCCTCATATCTCCGCGGTCGCCGCGGTCACATCGCCGCCGAAGGGACACATCACGATGGCCACCGGACACACCATCACCGTCGAGCAGGGCACTGAGCATGTGCGCGTCGTACACAACGGGCAGATCATCGCGGAGAGCCGCGGTCCGCTGGTGCTGCGCGAGACCGGCTGTCCCGTCCGTTATTACCTCCCGCCGGAGGACGTACGCACCGAACTGCTGACGCCGTCCGAGTCCAGCACACACTGTCCCTTCAAGGGCGACGCGTCCTACTGGTCGCTGCCGGACGCGGCGGATCTGGTCTGGGCCTATCCCGAGCCCAAGTCGGAAGTCGCGCAGATCAAGGGGCACTTCTGCTTCTATGACACGGAGGTCGTCGCCGCCTGAGGAGAATCGAGGATTCTCCGCGGCTCAGCGCACGGCCCCGGCCGGCAGGACCGCGTGGACGCCCCACACCTGATTGGCCACCTGGGTCACCCGCAGGTCGACCGTGGAGCTCGCCAGCGCCAGCGCGGTGGCCCGGTCGAGGCCGAACAGCGACATCATCCAGGTGAGCATGGCGTCCAGGGCCACCGCCGACGCCTCGTTGAGGTCCTGGTCGAAGCCGAAGGTGATCCGGCCGGCCGGAGTCACCGCGTGCGCCGTCGGGACCGGCGGCGCCGTCTCCAGGTCCAGCGTCAGCCGGGAGGTCATGCCGCATTCGATGGCGGTGCCCGAGACCTCGCCGTCGCCCTGGGCGGCATGGCCGTCACCGACGCAGAGCAGCGCTTCCGGGACGGTGACCGGGAGGAAGAGCGTGGAGCCCGCGACCAGTTCGCGGCAGTCGATATTGCCGCCGCCGGGCGCGCGGGGCGGGGTCGTCGAGTGCTCGCCCGGTTCGGCGGGCGGCATCCCGATGACGCCGAGGAACGGCGCGAGGGAGACGGTGTGGCCGTACTGGTCGGTCCCGGTGCCCGCGTCGGCGTCGAGTTCCCACAGCAGCCAGGCGGGATCGGCGTCCGCGAGCCCGAGGCGCCGGTTGAGCGGAGTGTCCGCCGAGGCGGCGGCGGTGAAACCCCAGTCGTCGGGACGCAGGGACTCCAGGCGCACCGCGAGCGCCATTCCCGGTTCGGCGCCACGGACGGCTATCGGCCCGGCCAGACAGTGGCCGCGCAGGCCCTCGAACATCCTCGGCGTGGCCTCACCGGGAGTGCGCTGCCGCTTTAGATGCCCGGACGAGTCCAGGGAGTGGACGACGACGGTGTCTCCGGGGTCGACGGTGAGCACGGCGGGCAGCTCACGCGAGAAGACATGGGTCACCGTGTCGCGGACGGAGTCCAGTCGGTACTCAGCCAAGGCGGGCCGTTCCTTCCATCGGGCGCGCCGGACGACCCGGCGGGCTCACCGAAGTATCCAACGGTCCCGATTCCGGAGAACGCCAGGTCCCCGCGGGCCGCCCGGCGGGACGCGGGCACCACGCCGGGCCGCCTCTGCCGGACCGTGGCCGCGAATCAGCCGGCCAGAGCCTGGGTACGGCGCTCCGTCGTCGCGATCGTCGCCGAACCGACCACGCGCGTGCCGTCGTACAGCACGATCGCCTGGCCCGGGGCCACACCGCGGACCGGCTCGTCGAAGGTGACGCTCAGCGTCCCGTCGGTCAGCTCCGCGGTGACGGCCGTCTCACCGCCGTGGGCGCGCAACTGGGCCGTGTAGCCACCGGGACCGGCGGGAGCGGTGCCGCACCAGCGGGGCTTGATCGCGGTCAGCGCGGTGACATCCAGCGCGGCGGCCGGGCCCACCGTGACGGTGTTGTCGACCGGCGAGATGTCCAGGACATAGCGCGGCTTGCCGTCCGGCGCCGGATGGCCGATGCGCAGGCCCTTGCGCTGGCCGATGGTGAAGCCGAACGCGCCGTCGTGGCTGCCGACCTTCGTACCGGACTCGTCGACGATGTCGCCCTCGGCCCGGCCGAGACGGTTGGCCAGGAAGCCCTGGGTGTCGCCGTCCGCGATAAAGCAGATGTCGTGGCTGTCGGGCTTCTTCGCCACGGCCAGGCCCCGGCGCTCGGCCTCCGCGCGGATCTCGTCCTTGGTGGTGAGGGTGTCGCCGAGCGGGAACATCGCATGAGCGAGCTGCCGCTCGTCGAGGACACCGAGGACATACGACTGGTCCTTGGCCATGTCGCTGGCGCGGTGCAGCTCGCGGGCGCCGTCCGCGCCGGTGACGACCGTCGCGTAATGGCCGGTGCACACGGCGTCGAAGCCGAGGGCGATCGCCTTGTCGAGCAGCGCCGCGAACTTGATCTTCTCGTTGCAGCGCAGACAGGGATTGGGTGTGCGGCCCGCCTCGTACTCCGCGACGAAGTCCTCGACCACGTCCTCACGGAAGCGTTCGGCGAGGTCCCACACGTAGAAGGGGATGCCGATCACATCGGCGGCGCGGCGGGCGTCGCGGGAGTCCTCGATGGTGCAGCAGCCGCGCGCACCGGTACGGAAGGACTGCGGGTTCGCGGAGAGCGCCAGGTGCACGCCGGTGACATCGTGCCCGGCTTCGGCGGCGCGGGCGGCGGCGACGGCGGAGTCCACGCCGCCCGACATGGCGGCGAGCACGCGGAGAGGGCGCTGGGAATTCTGAGTCATAGCTCCACCAGGGTACGGGGCGGGGGAACCACAGTCGCGCGAGTATGCGTTGTCCGACGTATGAGCGAGAAGAGACGGAGCGCGGCGGCTGGTAGCGGGCGCCGGCGGGCAGCCACGAACGCCCCCGGTGTCGGACGGCGTGCGGTGCTGATCGGCGGCGCCGCCGCCGTGGTCGGCGGCGGCGTGCTGGCGCGTGAGGAGCTGAGCAGGCTCTGGTGGCAGACGCCGGGCATCAACAAGCCGCGCACCGACGGCGAGCTGGACTATGACCGCGCCGAATGGGTCGCGGCCTCTCCGGCGAACTGGCGGCGGGCGGACCGGCCGGCCGACTACGCCGTGGACCGGGTGGTGATCCATGTGGTGCAGGGCAGCTATCCGGTGGCGCTGAAGGTCTTCCGCGATCCGTCCCACGGCGCCGCCGCGCACTATGTGGTGCGCAAGGACGGCCATGTGGCGCAGATGATCCGCGAGCTGGACGTGGCGTACCACGCGGGAAACCGCCTCTACAACGAACGGTCCGTCGGCATAGAGCACGAGGGCTGGGTGGACAGGCCGGAGTCCTTCACGGACGCGATGTACCGCTCTTCCGCACAGCTCACCGCCGGTATCTGCGCGCGGTACGGGATACCCGTGGACCGCGAGCACATCATCGGCCATGTCGAGGTGCCGGGCACCGACCACACGGACCCGGGACCGTACTGGGACTGGGACCGCTATGTGAAGCTCGTACGGGAGGTCCCGGCCCCGTCGGCGAAGACGGTCTGAGCCGCGCCGGACGGACGCGCCGCCTCCGGCAAAGGGCCGTCGGACGCCGCGACGGGCGTCCGGCCCGATCGGGCCGGCCTGATGCGGGCCGGCGCGATCAGGCGGCGCCTCAGCTCAGGCCCGCGCTTCTGGCCCGCTCCACCGCCGGGCCGATGGCCTTGGCGACCGCCTCGATGTCCGCCCGGGTCGAGGTGTGGCCGAGAGAGAAACGCAGCGTGCCCCTGGCCAGGTCCGGGTCGCTGCCGACGGCCAGCAGGACATGACTGGGCTGGGCCACACCCGCCGTGCAGGCCGATCCCGTCGAGCATTCGATGCCCTGGGCGTCGAGGAGCAGAAGCAGGCTGTCGCCCTCACAGCCGGGGAAGCTGAAGTGCGCGTTGGCCGGGAGGCGGTTGTCGGGATCGCCGCCGAGGACGGCGTCGGGGACGGCCTCTCGTACGGCCGCGATCAGATCGTCCCGCAGCGCGCCGATCTCACGGCTGAAGTCCTCGCGCCGCTCGGCGGCCAGCCGGCCCGCGACGGCGAAGGCGGCGACGGCGGGAACATCGAGCGTGCCGGAGCGCACATGGCGTTCCTGGCCGCCTCCGTGCAGCACCGGTACGGGAGTCCACTCGCGGCCCAGCAGCAGTGCGCCGATGCCGTAGGGACCGCCGACCTTGTGGCCGGACACGGTCATCGCGGCCAGTCCCGAGGCGGCGAAGTCCAGTTCCGTCTGACCGAACGCCTGGACGGCGTCGGAATGCAGCGGCACACCGAACTCCGCCGCCACGCCGGCCAGTTCCCGGACGGGCTGGATGGTGCCGATCTCGTTGTTGGCCCACATCACGGTGGCGAGCGCGACATCCTGAGGAGCGCGCTCGATGGCCTCGCGCAGCACCTCGGGCAGGACGCGGCCATAGGCGTCGACCGGCAGATATTCGACGGTCGCGCCCTCGTGCTCACCGAGCCAGTCCACGGCGTCGAGGACGGCGTGGTGTTCCACCGGGCTGGCCAGCACCCTGGTCCTGGCCGGGTCGGCGTCGCGCCGGGACCAGTACAGGCCCTTGACGGCGAGGTTGTCCGCCTCGGTGCCGCCCGAGGTGAAGACCACCTCACTGGGCCGTGCGCCGAGGGCTTCCGCGAGGGTCTCGCGGGCCTCCTCGACGGTACGGCGGGCCCGCCGCCCGGCGGCGTGGAGCGAAGAGGCGTTGCCGGCGAGGCCGAACTGGGCGGTCATCGCCTCGATCGCCTCCGGCAGCATCGGAGTGGTCGCGGCGTGGTCGAGGTAAGCCATGGTGGGCTCGATTCTACGAGCCGCGGGCGGCCGTTCACGCATCCGGTCCGCCGCGGCCCGCGCTCCGGCGGGCGCCGCCGTCCGGAGGGGCCCGGCGGCCGGGCTGCGGTTGGCCGGGACGACACGGCACCCGGCCGTCACAGGAGCGTGCGGGCCGGGCGCGTCACCTCGGTCGCCTTCGGCGCCGGCCCGTCAGCCGCGCGGCGCGCGGGCCAGTTGGCGGGACTGGGCGACCAGCCGGTCCGCGCTGTCCCAGACCTCCGCGTCCTCCTCCAGGAAGCCGCCCGCGAGGTTACGGGTGACAAGGCTGACCCGCAGCGGTCCCGGCGCCGGGAGACAGCGGACATGAGCGGTCAGCTCGATGGTCGGGGTCCAGCCCTGGAGGCCGATCTCGAAGGAGGTCGGCGGCAGCGCGTCCACCGTGAGCAGCAGTGAGTACGGGTCGGCGTCCCGGTCGTCCGCGAGGGTGAACCAGCCGCGCATCTCGCCGAGGCCGGAGGGCGTGCCGAGGGTCCAGCCGGTCGTGGCCGGGTCGAGCCTTGTCCCGAGCCGTTCGAGGAGCGCCGAGGCGCCGGGCGGCGGCGGGCTGTCGGTGACACTCAGGCAGTGCTCCGGCGGCGGGATCACCGGCGGCTTCGCCGTCGTCCGTACGTCGTCGGAGAGCGTGCTCAGATCGACATAGGAGGCGAGGACCCGGATCCGCTCGACCTGGCTGCCGTCCTCCGCGGTCTGGAAGAGCGACGCCTGGCCCGTGGAGAGCCTGCGGCCGGACCGTATCGTCTCGGTGCGCACCACCGCGGGGCCGGGCATCGACGGGCTGAGGTACTGCGCCGAGATCGCGAACGGATGAGGCTGAGGCAGGGCATCGCCGAGCGCGCGGCCGATCACCGCCAGCAGATAGCCGCCGTTCAGGACGCCCATGATCGTCCAGCCCGGCGAGAGCTGGGCGTCGTAGACGCCGGATTCACGAAGGGTGACAGCGGTGGCGCGGTCGAACTCGCTGTCCCCGATGGTTGCCTGTGCCATGGCACGCAACGTACAACAGGAACTCTACTGAGCGGTAGCTTAATTGGGAAGCCTCGTCCTGGGCCTCGGCTCCGGCCGCGCCGCCTCCGCGGACTCGGCCGCCGCCGAGCGGCGGTTCCAGGCGCGGGGCGCGCGCCAGTGGAAGCGCATCGCGAGCAGCCGCAGCGCGAAGGCGGTCAGTACGGCGAGCGAGCCGGTGAGACCGTTCAGCGCGTCGAAGCGGATGCAGAACGCCACCGTCACGGCGCCGACCAGGGCCGGGACGGCATACAGATCGCGGTCCCAGCGCAGCAGCGAGGGCACTTCATTGGCGAGCACATCACGCAGTACGCCACCGCCGACCGCGGTGGCCAGGCCGAGCGCCGCGGAGGCGGTGAGGCCGAGGCCGTATTCGTACGCCTTGGTGGTGCCCGTGACGGAGAAGAGGCCGAGTCCGGCGGCGTCGGAGACATTGACCGCGCCCTGGATCCGCTCGACCTGAGGATGCAGGAAGAAGACCAGCGCGGTGGCCACCAGCGGCATGGAGAAGTAGCCGAGATCGGTGAAGGCGGCCGGCGGTACGGCTCCGATGATCAGGTCACGGAGCAGCCCTCCGCCCAGCGCGGTGACCTCTGCGAGGACCGCCATACCGAAGACGTCGAAGTTCTTGCGGACGGCGAGCAGAGCGCCGGAGATCGCGAAGACGAAGATCCCGGCGAGATCGAGGACGTGCTGGACAGAGGGTGTGAAGAGTTCGTGGAACACCCGGTCCATTGTGCCCGGCAGCGAGTGGGCCCGGAGTGATCCATGGATCACTCCGGGCCCACCGCTCGTCCGGCTACTTCTCGTCCGGCTACTTCTCGTCCGGCTACTTCTTGTCCGGAGCCTCCGTGCCCTCGGACTCGGCGGCGTCGGCGACCGCGTCCTCGGACGTGGACTCGGCCGGGACCGCGTCCGCCGCGGCCTCGGCCGGAGCGCCGTCCTCAACCGGAGCGCCGTCCTTGGCGGGCGTCTCGGCCGGAGCCGGGGCAGCCGTCTTCGCCGCGGCGTCGGTGCCGGCCGGTGCGTCGGCCTCGGCCGCCGCCAGCTCGATCGTCTCGCGCGACGCCACCGACACCGTGTCCTGCGGACGCTGGTCCGGAGCGTTCTCCGGGTGGTGGCAGGCGGCCTGGTGGCCCGGCGCGAGCGAGATCAGCGGCGGCTCGGTCGTCTTGCAGACCTCCGTCGCCTTCCAGCAGCGGGTGTGGAAGCGGCAGCCGCTCGGCGGCGAGATCGGCGACGGCACATCGCCCTGCAGCAGAATCCGGTCGCTCTTCGTCTTGCTGCGCGGGTCCGGCACCGGCACCGCGGAGAGCAGCGCCTTGGTATACGGATGCATCGGCGACTCGTACAGCGACTTGCGGTCCGCCAGCTCGACGATCTTGCCGAGGTACATCACCGCGATCCGGTCCGAGACATGGCGGATCACCGACAGGTCGTGGGCGATGATCACATACGTCAGACCCAGCTCTTGCTGGAGGTCGTCCAGCAGGTTGACCACCTGCGCCTGGATCGACACGTCCAGCGCCGAGACCGGCTCGTCCGCGACGACCAGCTTCGGCTTGAGCGCCAGTGCCCGCGCGATACCGATGCGCTGGCGCTGGCCGCCGGAGAACTCGTGCGGATAGCGGTTGTAGTGCTCGGGGCTGAGCCCGACCAGCTCCAGGAGGTGCTGGACCTCCTTCTTCACACCGCCCTCGGGCGTGACGCCCTGGAGCTTGAAGGGAGCGGAGACGATCGAGCCGACCGTGTGGCGCGGGTTCAGCGAGCCGTACGGGTCCTGGAAGATCATCTGGATGTCACGGCGCATCGGGCGCATACCGCCGGTGCCGAGATGCGTGATGTCCTTGCCGTCGAACTCGACCTTGCCGCCGCTCGGTTCGAGCAGCCGGGTGATGAGACGGCCCATCGTCGACTTGCCGCAACCCGACTCGCCCACGACACCCAGGGTCTCCCCGGGCAGCACCTCGAAGTCGAGGCCGTCGACGGCCTTGACGGCGCCGACCTGGCGCTGCAGCACTCCCTTCTTGATCGGGAAGTGCTTGACCAGTCCCTCCACCTTGAGCAGCGGCTCAGCCGAGGCCGCGCCCTGCTCGGGAATGACGGTCCCGGAGTTCTTCTTCGTCTCGCTCACAGGTTCGGCGCAATCTCTTCGGTCCAGATCCGCCCGCGCTCCTCCTGCGACATGTGGCAGGCGGAGAAGTGCCGACTGCCGACCTCGCGGAGTTCGGGGCGCTCGATGCGGGTGATCCCGCCCTTGGGTACGTCCGCGTACGGGCAGCGCGGGTTGAAGGCGCAGCCCGAGGGGACGTTGATGAGGCTCGGCGGCTGGCCCTTGACCGGGATGAGACGGTCGGTCTGCTCACGGTCGATACGCGGCATCGAGCCGAGCAGGCCCCAGGTGTAGGGATGCTGCGGCTCGTAGAAGATCTTGTCGACCGGACCGCGCTCGACGCAGCGGCCGCCGTACATCACCAGGATGTCGTCGGCGATCTCCGCCACCACACCCAGGTCGTGCGTGATGATGACGACCGCCGAGCCGAACTCCTTCTGGAGATCGCGGATGAGGTCGAGGATCTGCGCCTGGACGGTGACGTCCAGCGCCGTGGTCGGCTCGTCTGCGATCAGCAGCTCGGGGTTGTTGACCAGCGACATCGCGATCATGGCGCGCTGGCGCATACCACCGGAGAACTCGTGCGGATAGCCGTCCACGCGCTTGTGCGGCTCGGGGATGCCTACCCGGTCGAGCATCTCGACGGCGCGGGCGCGCGCGACCTTCTTGCTGACCTGGTTGTGGACGCGGTACGCCTCCACGATCTGGCTGCCGACCGTGTAGTACGGGTGCATCGCGGACAGCGGGTCCTGGAAGATCATCGCCATCTCGCGGCCCCGGAGCCGGCGGACGTAGTCCGGGTCCGCGGAGACGAGTTCCTTGCCGTCCAGCCAGATCTCGCCGGACATCCGCACGTTCTTGCTGCGCGCGCCCTGGCGGTGCAGACCCATGACGGCGAGCGAGGTGACGGACTTGCCGGAGCCGGACTCGCCCACGATGCCGAGGGTCTTGCCCTTCTCAAGCTGGAAGGACAGTCCGTCGACGGACTTGACCACGCCGTCGTCGGTCGGGAAATGGACCTTGAGGTCCCGCACTTCGAGGAAGGCGGTGGGTGCGGGTGAGTCGACGACGGGTTCCGCCACGGCGGCGCCGGTCTTGGACAGTTCGGTCACGAGAGCCTCACCCGCGGGTCGACGGCGGCGTACAGCAGGTCCACCAGGAGATTGCAGATCACGACGAAGAAGGCGGCCAGCAGGGTGACGCCGAGGATCTTGGGAAGGTCGTTGTCGGTGATCGCCTGGACCGCGTACTCACCGACGCCGTGCAGCGAGAACACGGTCTCGGTGATGAGCGCTCCGCCGAGCAGCAGACCGAGGTCCATACCGAAGACGGTCACGATCGGTGTGAGCGCGGCCCGCAGGCCGTGCCGCGTGACGACGTTCCGTTCGCGCAGACCCTTCGCCCGGGCCGTGCGGATGAAGTCCTCGCTCATCGTCTCCAGCATTCCGGCCCGGGTGAGCCGGGCGTAGATCGCGGAGTACAGCAGAGCGAGAGAACACCACGCGGGGATCAGGGTGTTGGCCCACTGCGACGGATTCTCGGTGAAAGGCACATACTCGCGGCCGAAGATCGGCCACTGGTAGGTGAAGAGCAGCAGGGCGACCTGCCCGGTGAAGAACATGGGCAGCGAGACGCCGCCGAGAGCCACGCCCATGGCCGCGCGGTCGAAGAACGACCCGGGCTTGAGCGCGGAGATGACGCCGATGGTGACACCGGAGAGCAGCCAGATGACCGCCGCGCCGGCCGCGAGCGAGATGGTGACAGGCAGCCGGTCCGTTATCTGGGGCCAGACCTCGACGTGAGTCTTGAAGGAGTAGCCGAAGCACGGTGCGTTGCAGTGCGCGGTGGTGGGGCCGAGATCGTAATTGGCGCCTACCACAATCCCCTTGATGAAGTCCCAGTACTGCGCGTACAGGGGCTGGTCCAGGCCGAGGTTCCGCTTGATCGCCACGATGTCCTCGGGCGTGGGGTTCTTGCCGATGTACTGCTGTGCCAGTTGATCGACGCTCTGCCCGGCCATTCTCGGCAGCAAGAAGAAGATGCCGAAGGTGACCGCGCTGACGACCAGCAGCAGGATCACTGCCGCGATCGACCGGCGGATGATGTACGAGATCACGGGGACCGGCGCTGATGCCCGCGGGCCAAAAGGCCCGCGGGCACCAATGCCTTCACCTGCCTTCCGGGGCTACTACTTCGTGGTGCCGATGTTGAGGTAGTCGTACTGACCACTGAAGGCAGCGGTCGAGGTGACGTTGGTGGCAGCGGGCGAGCGGTACAGCAGGACCTTGAAGTAGGTCAGCGGGACGATGACCGCCTGGTCCATGACCTTCTTGTCGATCTCGTTGTAGGCCGCGTTGCGGGCCGCTTCGTCCGTGTTGGAGATCGCCGAGTCCAGCAGCGTGTTGATGGCCGGGTCGTTCAGCTGCGAGAGGTTCGTGTTACCGGACTGGCCGATGGCCTTGCCGTGCACGATCTGCTGCAGGAAGCCGTAGCCGGTCGGCCAGTCGGCACCCCACTGCATCATCATCAGACCGATCTTCTGGTCCACGGTGAACTTCGGCACACCCGCGTAGTCGGTGAAGTACTTGCCGGCGGGGTACTGCTTGATCTTGGCGTCGATGCCGACCTTGCTCAGCGCGGCGACGATCGCGGTGGCGGCGTCGACCTCGCTCTGACGGTCGCTGCGCGCGGTGATGAAGGTCGAGATCTTCTCCGTACCGCAGGCCTTCAGGTGCTCCTTCGCCTTGGCGACGTCACCCTTGTTGCCCGGAGTCTGGTACGTGTCGAACTTCTGGTAGCCGATGACGTCGGGCGGCATCACGGTGGTGGCGATGTCACCGCGGATCGGGCCACCCATCGCGGTCTGCACGGAGACCTTGTCGACGGCGTACTGCACGGCCTTGCGGCACTCGACGTTGTCGAACGGCTTGACCTTGGAGTTGATCGCCATGTAGACGAGACGGCCACCGGTCGTGTTGTCCGTGTTGGCCTTCAGCTTCGGGTCGCTCAGGATCTGCGCCTGGGTCTGGGTCCCGACGCCGACACCCGTGAGGTCGACCTGGGTGTTACCGGCAAGGAGGTCCTTGTCGATGGTCTCCTGTGCGACCTTCAGGTTGACGACGATCTTGTCCGCGTACTGCTTGCGCAGCGGGTCCGTCTTCGCGTCCCAGTTCGTGTTCTTGACGAGGACGACCTGCTTGCCGTCCTCGTAGCTCTGGAACTTGTAGGAACCGGTGGACGCGATGGCCTTGACGTAGTCCGAGCCCGTGTCCTTGGCCTTCGGTACCGGAGCGGTCTGCGGGGCGCTGACCAGGTAGTCGAAGTCCGCGAAGGACTTGTTCAGGTGGAAGACGACGGTCTGGTCGTCCGGCGTCTCGATGGACGCCAGGCCCTTGTCGCTCTTGTCCTTGTACGGGCCCTTGTACTTGTCCTTGTCCTCCAGGAGCTGCTGGAAGTAGTTCGGACCGAGGGACAGCACGTCACGGGCGAAGTTGGAGCGCTCGACGGCGTACTTGACGTCCTTCGAGGTGACGGCGGTGCCGTCGTCGTACTTGACGCCCGCGCGGAGCTTGTACGTCCAGGTCTTGCCACCGTCGCTGGGCGTGCCCTTGGACTCGGCGAGGTCCGGGACGAGCTCGTTGCCCTTCGCACCGGGAGCCGGGTTGAAGGTCATCAGCGGGCGGGCGTACAGCCGGCTGAAGTTGTACATGTACGCGTAGTACGTGTTGCCGGGGTCGAAGGAGTCCGGCACGTCGGCCATCGCGTAGGTGACCGTGCCTCCCTTCTTGTCGGAGACGTTGGTCACCTCCTTGGTGGCGGCGTTGGCTCCGGCGGATTTGGCTCCGCCGTTACCGTCACCGCCCTTGTCCTCGGCCTTACTGCAGCCTGCGAGCATGAGGCTCGCGCTGCTGATGACCACGAGTGCGGTCACGGCTGACCTTCGCATGATGGTCGGTTACCCCTTCGTAATTGAAAATCGGACAAAGGCTCGGTCCGGGCAGACGTCAGTGGCTGCGCGGGTCGAGCGCATCCCTCAGGCCGTCACCGAGCAGGTTGAACGCCAGCACGGTGACGAAGATGGCGAGGCCGGGTACGACCATGTACTGGGGGTCGACCTGGTAAAAGTCGACTGCCTGGTTGAGCATGCCGCCCCAGGAAGCCTGCGGCGGCTGGATCCCGACGCCGAGGAAGCTGAGCGACGCCTCGAAGATGATGTTGGTCGGGATGAGCAGCGTCGAGTAGACGATGATCGGCCCGACGAGGTTCGGGAGCAGTTCCTTGAAGAGGATGTACGGACCGCGGGCACCCATGCCGCGCGACGCGTCCACGAACTCCCGCTCCCGCAGCGCCAGCGTCTGACCGCGGACGATCCGGCCCATGTACGGCCAGTTGAAGAAGCCGATCACGAAGATCAGTACGGAGATGTGGAGCGGCAGGCCCTCAAGGCCGAAGGCGCCGCCCTGGAGCGTGGCCGAGATGGCGATCGCGAAGAGCAGCAGCGGGAAGGCCAGGAAGGTGTCCATCATCCGGCTGATGACCGTGTCGACCCGGCCTCCGTAGTATCCCGCGACCACACCGAGGACGGCGCCGATGGCGTTGGAGAGCACGGTGGCACCGAAGGCGACCACCAGCGAGACCCAGGAGCCCTCGATGATCCGCGCGAAGATGTCACGGCCGAACTTGGGCTCCACGCCGAGCGGGTGATCCCAGCTCATGCCGCCGAACCCACCCTTGGGCAGGGTGGTGTTGGGGTCGATGAGGTCCTGGTTGAAGGCGTTCGGGTCGAGGCCGAGCAGCGACTGGATCGGGCGGGACAGAGCCGCGATCAGGATGAGCAGCACGACGATGACACCACCGGCGACCGCCACCTTGTCCCGCTTGAAGCGGGTCCAGGCGATTCGTCCGAGCGAACGGCCCTCGATCTGCTTGGACTCG
Source organism: Streptomyces sp. AK02-01A (assembly GCF_033795305.1). NCBI lineage: Bacteria > Bacillati > Actinomycetota > Actinomycetes > Kitasatosporales > Streptomycetaceae > Streptomyces > Streptomyces sp. AK02-01A. The sequence goes on along the minus strand of NZ_JARBAE010000012.1, from coordinate 123,360 downwards.
ACGCCCTTCAGCACGGCCTCGGGCTGCGCGTTCGCCGCCGGCCCGGTGGTCTCGATAGGTGCCGTCATTTGTGCTGGAGACCTCTCTTGGCCGACGGTGGTCGGCTCATGACCGCCGCAGTAGCGGCACGTTCAGATCGTTGATACTCGTGGCTTACCGGTGGCGGGAACCGCTTCTGTCAGCGCATCGCACACGACTTAAACCACTTGCTCCGTGGAGTCTTCAGGGAGTTTGCGATCACCCGCCAGCCCCGCAGGGGAATGGTTGCTCAACCGTGATGCGTTTATAGGATTTCCGTTATCCGGACGCCATGATCTCCTCAGCGGACCAACTCGGCCACTATTCCAACAGGTCGGGTATATCCCCCAAAGGCCCTCATAAACCAGGGAATTGGGGACGTACGGAGGTGTTCGGCGGCGCGATCCGCCCGGAGTGCGCGGTTTACACCCATGACGGAGCATGGGGTGTCTGCCGGTAACAGCGGTCATGAACCGCAGGGCCGCATGCCGGACAGGAGGGACATGAGTGAATGTTTCCGGCGGCGCGGCGAGGGAGCGCCGGAAACCACCGGCGGCGCCGGCCGTGTCCGCCGGCCGGCCGAGGCGTCTCTCCCGCGCCGACGGCCGTGCGGCGCGTCTTCCGCGTGCGTACGTCCGGCGTTCAGTACGGGCGCTGGGCGGGCGGCGGGTAGCCGTAGCCGGTGGGCGACTCCGGGGCCGCGTGCGCCTCACGGTCGTAGAACGGACGGGAGTTGACGCGCAGCCACATGGTCACGGGGTCGTACTCGTCGGACATCGCGACCGTCGAGACGGGCAGTCCGTCCGGGACGGCGGCGACCGACTGCCGCATCATCGCGCGTACGGAGTCCACGGCGGCCGGACTCGTGTCGTACAGGTCGAGGCCGATCGCGAGATACGGGGCGCCGAGCGCCGGCTGCACCCAGGCACGGCGCAGCGAGCGCACCACGGGCGTGCGGTGCGCGTTCTGCGTGAGCTGGGCGTAGAACTGCGGGAGTTCGATGGCCGGTTCCGAGAGCCGCAGCGGGCCGGCCGGCATCCGGTCGAGGCCGGTGGCGATCCGGCGCAGATCGAGCCACGGAATGCCGACGCCACCGCCGGGAGCGTGCGGATTGAGCCAGATTCCCCAGCGGTCGGGATAGAGGGCGCGGGCGATGTCACGGCCTGTGACCACCTCGTGCGCGCGGTTCCAGCCGCTGACGGCGAGCTCCTGCGCGGAGGTGACGCAGGGCGCGTAGCCCAGTCCGTCGATCTCCATGTTGCCGTACTGGGCCTCGGGCGAACCGGCCCGGCCGTGCCAGAGCAGCATCCAGACGCTGTCCTCGGCGAGAGCGTGCAGGAGCGCCTCGTACGCGTCGTAGCGCCCCGGCGTCACCTGGCTCAGCATGTGCTCGACCTGCCCGGTCGCAGCGGTGCCTGACGCGCTCACTCTGGGTCCCGCCCCTCTTCGATCCACCATTCGGCCAACTCCCCCGAAGCCCCGGCGGCGTCAGCCGTCCGTCGTGCCGGGTCCGGCCGGGCGGTGCGGCGGCCCCGGGGAAACCGCGGCCGGCGGCGACCGCCACGAACCCGGCCACGGCCACACCGACCGCGCCGACCATCAAACCAGCTTAGGCGGCGGTCCTGACACCGACTTGACGACTGATATGTCCGGCGCTATGTCCGGCGCCATGTCCAGGGAGCGGACGGACGGCACCTGCCCGTTCCGGACAGGCTCAGACGTACCCGCGCTGATAGAAGGGACGCACTTTCGCCAGCAGCCAGTCGCCGACCGGGTCCTGGGCCACGTCCAGCAGGACGAGATTGACCGGCCAGCCCACCTGGACCCGGCCCAGCGCACGGCCGAGCGCGTCCATCGGCGCGTTGCGGTCGGCCGGCTCCCAGGAGGAGAGCTGGACACCTATGAACAGCACCGGGGCCTCACCCTCCACGCTGGCGAGCGCGCGGCGGGCGGAGAGCACCACACCGGCCGACTCGAACTCGGCGGCGGCGGCGGTGAGGAAGTCGACCGGGTCCTCCTGCCAGTCCGGCTCGAAGAGCCGGACGCGTCCGCCGGACGCGGGGCCGTCGAGCGGGCTGCGGCCCGTCCGGCACAGCTCGGCCACGGCGAGCGGCGGCAGCGGCGCGCCGACCGCGCCGCCCGGGTTGACCGCGATACCGAGCCCCGGCGGCAGCCCTCGGGCGAAGTCGCGGGCCGGTGCGACGGTGAACGGCATATGGCCGCCGACGCACTGGAGGTACTGCTGTTCGGAGCTGAACACCGGGACGTAAGGGACGCCCTCGATCTCCATCGTCGGCAGATCCAGATTGGCGCTGTCGGGGCCGCCGCCGTTGGGCAGCGGCACCCAGATCTGGCTTCTGCCGAGCACCTCGACCAGCCGTCCGCCCGCCGCGTCGCTCCCGAGCGAGGCGGTGAGCACCTCTTCGAGCTCATTGCCCGGCCATGCTGTATTCACGGTCTTCCCTCCGCCCACGTTGCTGCCGCCGACCTTAACGCCGCGGGACGCGACCCGCGGCGGCCAGGCGGGCGGAGAGCCGTGGTCCCGGCGCCGGGCCGCCGCTCACTCTCCGCGCGGCGCCGGGAAGGTGATGCCGCCGAGCGCTCCCGCCGCGGCCCTGTCGAGCAGAACGGCGGAGGCGCAACCGCGCGGCAGACGGCCGGTCTCGGCCGCGGCGATCAGACCGCCCACCGCGCGGCGGTGGCGGGCGAACGCGTAACCGGAGACACCGCGGCCGCGTTCCCGCTGGCCCGCGCGCGCGACCTCCGGTGTGACGTCCAGCAGGACGAGATGGAGCCGCCGGCCGCGCCTGCGGGCCTCCCGCGCCAGCCAGCGCCGCACCCAGGCCTGCGTACCGCAGTCATGGACGACGACGCTCTCGCCGGAGCGCAGCGCGCGGCGCAGCCCGGCGTAGTGCGCGAGGCGGACGAGCGGGCGGTAGACGGCGTACGGCAGGCGGCCGGGAAGCCGTCGCTCCCAGCGGTCCCTGGTGTCCTGGGAATCGATTCCGCCGCCCGCGGCGGCCCGCCGGATCAGAGTCGACTTGCCGCTGCCCGGCAGCCCGGAGACGACCACTATGTCTCCCGCGGCGAAAGCGAGGCCCGCCGGCACCCGGCCGTCGCGCGCCCGCAGATCCCGGACCACCGGCACGGGCCGCGTCACCGCCTCCCGGGCCTCCCGCCGGGCGGGCGCCCCCGCCGTCGCCGCGTACGTGCCAACCCCGTGCGACCTCATCGCCGTCCCCCTGTCAGCTCAGTCACCCTGGCACATGACCCTTGCCCATGAAGTGTAAAGAAATGGTAATGCCGTACAAGCTTTTCACGGAGCCCGGCGAGTCAGGGACCGGGCGCGCCGCTGGAGCGCGCCTCGGAAGTCCGGCCCGGTTCGCGACGCCTGGGCCGGGCCGCCCGGTCCGCGACGCCTGAGCCGCGGGCTCCATCGCGCCCTCGGCCCCGACGCGTGCGATGATGTGCCCGCCAACTGCATACCGGCCGTTTGAATCCGCGCGGGAGAGTCCCGGTCACCGTGTGCGCCGGGCGCCGAAGGAGCAAGTTCCTCCCTTGAATCTCTCAGGCCCCGAACCGCGTGGATGAGGCATATCTGAAAAGCGGGCCGCAGCTCTGCGGCCCCACCCAAGGTGCAAGTCATGACCGTCTGTACGTACGGTCGTGGTGAACCTCTCAGGTTCCGATGACAGATGGGGAGGATCGTCCTCGCCCGTCATGCCCTGGGAGCCACACCGATGAGCCATGTCCCGCCGAGCAGCACCTCCAGCAGCCCGCGCCGTACGGCGCTCGACGCCGTGCACCGCGCGCTGGGCGCGACCATGACCGACTTCGCGGGCTGGGACATGCCGCTGCGGTACGGCAGCGAACGCGACGAACACAACGCCGTCCGCACCAGGGCCGGTCTCTTCGATCTCTCCCACATGGGCGAGATCACCGTCACCGGGCCGGAGGCGGCCCGGCTGCTCGACTACGCGCTGGTCGGCAATATCGGCGCCGTCGCCGTGGGCCGCGCCCGCTACACGATGATCTGCCGGGAGGACGGCGGGATCCTGGACGACCTGATCGTCTACCGCCTCGGCGAGGACGAGTACATGGTCGTCGCCAACGCCTCCAACGCCCAGACCGTGCTGGACGCGCTGACCGGCCGCGCGGCCGGTTTCGACGCCGAGGTGCGCGACGACCGTGACGCGTACGCGCTGCTGGCGGTCCAGGGCCCGGAGTCGCCCGGCATCCTGAAGTCGCTGACCGACGCCGATCTGGACGGGCTCAAGTACTACGCGGGCCTGCCCGGCACCGTGGCCGGTGTGCCCGCGCTCATCGCCCGTACGGGCTACACCGGCGAGGACGGTTTCGAGCTGTTCGTCGAGCCCCGGTACGCGGAGCGGCTGTGGCAGGCGCTGACCGAGGCCGGCGAAGGAGTCGGTCTGGTGCCCTGCGGGCTGTCCTGCCGCGACACCCTCCGTCTTGAGGCGGGCATGCCGCTGTACGGCAACGAGCTGACCACCGGCCTGACCCCGTTCGACGCCGGCCTCGGCCGGGTCGTCAAGTTCGAGAAGACGTCGAACGACGGCGACTTCGTCGGACGTCCGGCGCTGGAGGCCGCCGCCGAGCGCGCCGCGTCCGCTCCGCCGCGCAAGCTGGTCGGCCTGGTCGCCGAGGGCCGGCGAGTGCCGCGCGCCGGCTATCAGGTCGTCGTCGGCGGAGTGACCGTCGGCGAGATCACCTCCGGCGCCCCTTCACCGACCCTGGGCAGGCCGATCGCCATGGCGTATGTCGACGCGTCGCACGCGGAGCCCGGCACGGCCGGTGTCGGAGTGGACATCCGCGGCTCGCACGAACCGTACGAGGTCGTCGCACTGCCCTTCTACAAGCGTCAGAAGTGACCCGGCCGTCCCGGCCGTGCCCGGGGCCGTCTCGGTCCGTAAGACATCCGTTCCTCAGCACTCCCCCGCGTACAGGAGAATTCACCTCATGAGCAACCCCCAGCAGCTTCGTTACAGCAAGGAGCACGAGTGGCTGACGGCCGCCGAGGACGGCGTGTCGACGGTCGGTATCACGGAGCACGCGGCCAACGCCCTCGGCGATGTCGTGTATGTCCAGCTCCCGGAGGTGGGTGACACGGTGACCGCGGGCGAGACCTGCGGTGAGCTGGAGTCGACCAAGTCGGTCAGCGATCTGTACGCCCCGGTGACCGGTGAGGTCGTCGAGACGAACCAGGACGTCGTGGACGAGCCCTCGCTGGTGAACTCCGCTCCGTTCGAGGGCGGCTGGCTGTTCAAGGTGCGCGTCACGGAGGAGCCGAAGGACCTGCTCTCCGCCGACGAGTACACAGAGTTCTCCGGCAACTGACGTGCCCACCGGCACACGACGTGCCCACGGCAACTGAGACCCCAGGGACTGTGATGTCTTCGAAGTCGCTTCTGAACACCTCGCTCCACGAGCTCGACCCGGACGTCGCCGCCGCTGTCGACGCCGAACTCCACCGTCAGCAGTCCACCCTCGAAATGATCGCCTCGGAGAACTTCGCTCCGGTCGCGGTCATGGAGGCCCAGGGCTCCGTACTGACCAACAAGTACGCGGAGGGCTATCCGGGCCGCCGCTACTACGGCGGCTGCGAGCACGTCGATGTCATCGAGCAGATCGCCATCGACCGTGTCAAGGCGCTCTTCGGGGCCGAGCACGCGAACGTACAGCCGCACTCCGGCGCGCAGGCGAACGCCGCCGCGATGTTCGCGCTGCTCTCTCCCGGCGACACCATCATGGGTCTGAACCTCGCGCACGGCGGGCACCTGACCCACGGCATGAAGATCAACTTCTCCGGCAAGCTCTACAACGTCGTCGCCTACCACGTCGACGAGGAGACCGGTCAGGTCGACATGGCCGAGGTCGAGCGGCTCGCCAAGGAGTCCCGGCCCAAGCTGATCGTGGCCGGCTGGTCGGCGTATCCCCGCCAACTCGACTTCGCGGCCTTCCGCCGGATCGCGGACGAGGTCGGCGCGTACCTCATGGTCGACATGGCGCACTTCGCCGGTCTGGTCGCCGCGGGCCTGCACCCCAACCCGGTGCCGCACGCGCATGTCGTGACCACGACCACGCACAAGACCCTCGGCGGTCCGCGCGGCGGAGTGATCCTCTCCACGCGGGAACTGGCGAAGAAGATCAACTCCGCGGTCTTCCCGGGACAGCAGGGCGGCCCGCTGGAGCATGTCATCGCGGGCAAGGCGGTCGCCTTCAAGATCGCGGCCACGGACGAGTTCAAGGAGCGCCAGCAGCGCACCCTGGAAGGCGCCCGTATCCTCGCCGAGCGCCTGGTGCGGCCGGATGTCACCGAGGCGGGCGTCTCCGTCCTCTCCGGTGGTACGGACGTCCACCTGGTCCTGGTCGACCTGCGCCACTCCGAGCTGGACGGACAGCAGGCCGAGGACCGCCTCCACGAGATCGGCATCACGGTCAACCGCAACGCCGTCCCGAACGACCCGCGGCCTCCGATGGTCACCTCGGGCCTGCGGATCGGCACGCCGGCGCTCGCCACCCGCGGCTTCGGCGCGGAGGACTTCAGCGAGGTCGCGGAGATCATCGCGGCGGCGCTCAAGCCGTCGTTCGACCGCGCCGCACTGGCCGGCCGGGTCTCCGTACTGGCCGAGAAGCACCCGCTCTACCCTGGTCTCTAGCGATTCCGGACCGATTGACCCTCGCGGGGCCTTTCCAGGGAAACGGCCTTTTCGAGAAGAACGGCCCTTTCGAGGGAAACGGCACGACCCACGGGGCACCGCGCGCACACCCGACCGTGTACGCGCGGTGCCCCGCACCATGTATCTCGCGTTGTTCGCGTATGCGTCCATCCGTGTATCCGTGTGTCCCGTGTCCGCGTACCCCGCGGACACGTATCTGTGTACGTGCGGTTTCTGCGCCACCCCGGCAGACAACGGCGTCTACCCGTCAGAGGAGTACCCCCGTGGCCATCTCGGTCTTCGACCTGTTCTCGATCGGCATCGGCCCGTCCAGCTCGCACACCGTCGGCCCGATGCGCGCGGCCCGGATGTTCGCCCGCCGCCTCAAGAACGAGGGCGTGCTCGTCCACACCGCGTCGGTACGGGCCGAGCTGTACGGCTCGCTCGGCGCCACCGGCCATGGCCACGGCACCCCGAAGGCCGTCCTCCTCGGCCTGGAGGGCAACTCTCCGCGCACGGTCGACGTGGAGAGCGCCGACGATCAGGCGGAACGTATCCGCACCAGCGGCCGGCTCAATCTGCTCGGGACGCACGAGATCGCCTTCGACGCCGGCGAGGATCTGGTCCTGCACCGCCGCAAGGCCCTGCCGTACCACGCCAACGGCATGACGCTCTCCGCGTACGACGCCGACGGCGGTCTGCTCCTGGAGAAGACGTACTACTCGGTCGGCGGCGGTTTCGTCGTGGACGAGGACGCGGTGGGCGAGGACCGGATCAAGCTCGACGACACGGTGCTCACCCATCCCTTCCGCACCGGTGACGAGCTGCTGCGTCTGTCACGGGAGACGGGCCTGTCGATCTCCGCGCTGATGCTGGAGAACGAGAAGGCATGGCGCACGGAGGACGAGATCCGGGCCGGCCTGCTGGAGATCTGGCGGGTGATGCAGGCATGTGTCTCGCGCGGAATGGCCCGCGAGGGCATCCTGCCCGGCGGCCTCAAGGTCCGCCGCCGCGCGGCCCACTCCGCGCGCCAGCTTCGCGCGGAAGGCGACCCGCAGGGCCACGCCATGGAGTGGATCACGCTCTACGCGATGGCCGTGAACGAGGAGAACGCCGCGGGCGGCCGCGTCGTGACGGCTCCCACCAACGGCGCCGCCGGCATCATCCCGGCCGTGCTGCACTACTACGTGAACTTCGTGGCGGGCGGCGCCACCGACGAGGAGAAGGCGGAGGGCGTGGTCCGCTTCCTGCTCGCGGCGGGCGCGATCGGCATGCTCTTCAAGGAGAACGCCTCCATCTCCGGCGCCGAGGTCGGCTGCCAGGGCGAGGTCGGCTCGGCCTGCTCGATGGCGGCGGGCGCACTCGCCGAGGTGCTCGGCGGCAGCACGGAACAGGTGGAGAACGCCGCCGAGATCGGCATGGAGCACAACCTCGGCCTGACGTGCGACCCGGTCGGCGGCCTGGTGCAGATCCCGTGCATCGAGCGCAACGGCATGGCGGCGGTGAAGGCGGTCACGGCGGCGAAGATGGCGCTGCGCGGTGACGGCAGCCACAAGGTCTCCCTGGACAAGGTCATCAAGACCATGAAGGAGACGGGCGCGGACATGTCGGTCAAGTACAAGGAGACCGCGCGCGGCGGGCTCGCGGTGAACATCATCGAGTGCTGAGGAAACGTACGCTGATCAGCGGTTTCCTCGGCTCGCAGCCCGGTCGGGGACTTTCCCGTGTGCACGGCGGACGTTCACCTGGACGCCCGTCCTGATCGTCGTGGTGCCCAAGCGGACCGGCGCGCTGCGGGACTGGCAGGGTGTTCCCACAGCACGTCCGGTCGTCTGCCGCCCCGGCTGGGCGCGGCGTGTGCACTCCGAGTTCCCGCAGGCGGGCCGCCCCGGTTTCCGGTCAGCCGGCGAGGAGTTCGAGCGTATCGATCACGCGGTTCGAGAAGCCCCACTCGTTGTCGTACCAGGCGACCACCTTGACGTGGCGGCCGTCGACGCGGGTGAGAGCCGAGTCGAAGATCGACGAGGCCGGGTTGCCCGTGATGTCGGACGACACGAGCGGGTCGTCCGAGTATTCGAGTACGCCCGCGAGCGACCCCTGCGCCGCGTCGCGGTACGCCGCCAGCACCTCCTCGCGCGTCACATCACGCGCGACGGTCGTATTGAGCTCGACGATCGATCCCACCGGAACCGGCACGCGGATCGAGTCGCCGGACAGCTTGCCGTCGAGGTTCGGCAGCACGAGGCCGATCGCCTTGGCGGCGCCTGTCGTGGTGGGCACGATGTTGACGGCGGCCGCGCGGGCGCGGCGGGCGTCGCGGTGCGGACCGTCCTGCAGATTCTGCTCCTGCGTGTAGGCGTGCACCGTCGTCATGAAGCCGTGCTCGATGCCGGCAAGACCGTCGAGCACGGCGGCCAGCGGCGCGAGCGCGTTGGTCGTGCACGAGGCGTTCGAGACGATCGTGTGCGCGGCCGGGTCGTACGCGTCGGTGTTGACCCCGAACGCGAGCGTGACATCGGCGCCGTCCGCCGGCGCGCTGATGAGTACCTTTTTCGCGCCCGCGTCGATGTGGGCGCGGGCGGCCGTCGCCGATGTGAAGCGGCCGGTCGCCTCAAGCACGATGTCGACGCCGAGCTCGGCCCACGGCAGCCGCGCCGGTTCGCGCTCGGCGATCACGGTGATGCGACGGCCGTCGACGACGAGGGCGTCCCCGTCGACAGTCACCGGGCGGCCGAGCCGGCCCGCCGTCGTGTCATAGGCGAGCAGCCGCGCGAGCGTGGCGGGCTCCGTGAGGTCGTTGACGGCGACGACCTCCAGGTCGCTGTCGCGTTCGAGCAGCGCGCGCAGCACATTGCGTCCGATGCGGCCGAATCCGTTGATGGCGATGCGAGTCATGAATGGTGTCCCTTCAGGTTCACCACCAGGTTCTCGCGCGGCGTCCGCCGGTGACAGCGGCGTGATCGCCAGGGTCCACAAGGATCACGCCACGTGGCTTCCACAAGGATCACGCCATGTGGTGGTGGTGTGCTACTGCCCCTGGGCGAAGGTGCGCCGGTACTCGCTCGGCGTGGTGTCGAGGATGCGCTGGAAGTGCAGCCGCAGATTCGCGCCGGTGCCGAGACCGACGTCGGCGGCGATCTGCTCGATGCCCCGCTGCGAACGTTCGAGCAGCTCACGGGCCACGTCGATGCGGGCTCGCATGACCCACTGCATTGGTGTGTATCCCGTGTCCTCGACGAAGCGCCGCGAGAACGTGCGCGGCGACACCGCCGCGTGCCGGGCGAGCACTTCAAGGGTGAGGGGCTCGCCGAGCCGGTGCAGCGCCCACTCCCGGGTGGCGGCGAACCGCTCGCCGAGCGACTCGGGCACGCTGCGCGGCACGTACTGTGCCTGACCGCCGCTGCGGTACGGCGCCGCCACCAGGCGCCGCGCCGCGTGGTTCGACGCGGACACCCCCAGATCGCCGCGCAGAATGTGCAGGCACAGGTCGATGCCCGAGGCGGCGCCGGCCGACGTCAGCACGCTGCCCTCGTCGACGAACAGAACGTTCGCGTCGACCTGGACGAGCGGACGCTTCGCCGCGAGTGCCCGCGTGTAATGCCAGTGTGTCGTGGCGCGCTTGCCGTCGAGCAGACCCGTGGCGGCGAGCGCGAAGGCGCCCGTCGAGATGGCGGCGAGCCGCGCGCCCCGGTTGTGGGCGGCGATCAGCGCGTCGACGACGGCCTGCGGCGGGTCGTCACGGTCCGGGTGCCGGTAGCCGGGAACGAAGACGATGTCGGCCCACGCGAGTGCGTCGATGCCATGGGCGACGGAGTACGACAGGCCGTCGCCGCCGGTCACAAGACCCGGCGCCGCGCCGCACACCCGCACCTCGTACGGCATGCTCGCGCGGGTCGTGAACACCTGCGCGGGAATCCCGACATCGAGAGGCTTCGCACCTTCGAGCACAAGGACGGCGACACGATGCAGGGGTGAAGCGGGCACGGGCACGAGGGTACGTGAGGGCGCGGGGGTGCATCAGCCCCGTTCCCGGAGGAGCGCGGGTCCGCCGGGCACGGTGTCGGCATGGCCGGGACACCGCCCCGCGATCTCGCGAAGTTCGCGTTCGCTCAGTTCGATCGTGTCCGGGTCGGTTGGCACGGCTCAATTTTGCCGCAGTCCGCCACCGGCGGGGAGACGTTCAGCGACAGCTCTCCGCAGCCACGCGGCCATGTCGGCCGCCTCCGTCCGCGCGCGGGCTCCGCCGGACACGGTCTACGCCGGGAGCGAGAAGCCCTCGGGCGGCGATCCCTCGGCGAACAGCATCCGCACCCGGGCCGCGTCCTTCCGGATCTCCAGGGCCCGCCGGTACTCGGGAGAGGCATACCACTCCTGGATCCGGTCCATGTCCGGGAACTCGATGACCAGCAGCCGCGCGAAGTCCCAGGTGCCTTCGACGGGCTCGGGCGTGGGGCCCGCCACCAGATAACGGCCGCCGTGGCTGAGGACGGACGGCTGGGCCACGGCGGCGTAGGCCAGGCATGCCTCCTCGTCGAGGACGTCGACTCCGACGATGACATAAGCGGACACGGTAACCCTGCTTCCTTTGGACACGGCGTGTACTTTTGCCACGGCGCAGACTAACGCACTCCTGTAACCTCCCCGACGTGACCAAGGACGAAGCCGGGCGCGCCGGGCCGGTGTTGAGCCGCCGGGAGCGGCTGCGGCGGGAGACAAGCCAGGAGATCAAGGCCATCGCGCTGCGGCAGTTGGCCGACAGCGGGCCGGGCGCGATCTCGCTGCGCGGTATCGCCCGCGAGATGGGGATGACACCGCGCGCGATCTACAGCTACTTCCCCACCCGTGACGACCTGATCACGGCGCTGATCAGCGGGATCGCCGCCTCGCTCGCGGAGGCGGTGGAGAGCGCCAGCGGCGCCGTGCCCGACACCGATCCCGGCGGGAGACTGCTGGCCTGGGGCCAGGCCCTGAGGGAGTGGGCGCTGGCTCACCCGGAGAGCTTCCGGCTCTTCTACGGCCATCCCGTCCCCGGTTACCAGCCGCCCGACGGCGGGCCGGTGGAGCAGACGGCACGCCGGGTGTGCCGCGACCTCACCCGCCTGGTCGCCGCCGCGTGGCCGCACGCCCGGCACCACCAGCCCGAGGACACCTCCTGGTCCGATCTGCATCCGGACTACGTCGCGAAGATCCGGGCGGACCTCCCGGACGTGCCGCCCGCCGCGGCAGCGCTCGCGCTGCGCGTCTGGGGCCGGATGCACGGCCTGGTGGCTCTGGAGATCGACGGTCATATCCATCCCGTCGCGGGCAACCCGGCCGCGCTGCACCGCGCCGAGATGCTTGACCTGGTCAGGTCACTGGGCCTGGATCAGCCGGACCCGTTCGGCCCTGTTCCACGCGGTCGGCCGGAGTCACGATGAACAGGTGACGGAGCTGGTCCACCAGCGTGGAGGCACACCATGAGCGAGACACGGCGCTTCTCACCGGAGAACCCGATCCGGGTCTTTCTGCTCGACGATCACGAAGTCGTCCGTCGCGGTGTCCAGGACCTGCTCGACGCGGAACCCGACATCGCGGTCGTCGGCGACGCGGGCACGGTGGACCACGCGCTGGCCCGCGGGCCGGCGCTCCGGCCGGATGTCGCGTTGCTCGATGTACGGCTCCCGGACGGCGACGGGATCACGGCCTGCCGGGAACTGCGTACCGGGATGCCCGGCCTGGCGTGTCTGATGCTCACCTCGTTCGACGACGACGACGCGCTGCTCGACGCGATCATGGCCGGCGCCGCGGGATACGTGCTCAAGGAGATCAAGGGATCGGACCTGGTCACCGCGGTACGGACGGTCGCGTCCGGCCAGTCCATGCTCGATCCGGCGACCACGACCCGGCTGATGAGCAGTCTGCGCGGCGAGGAGAGCGGCGAGCCGTCGGAGGCGGACGCGCTGGCGGGGCTCTCTCCGCGTGAGCGGGAGATCCTCGCGCTGATCGGCGACGGGCTGACCAACCGGGAGATCGGCAGGCGTCTCTATCTGTCCGAGAAGACGGTGAAGAACCACATCTCGCGCCTGCTGGCCAAGCTCGGTGTCGAGCGGCGGATCCAGGCGGCCGTCCTCGCCACCCAGGCCGATCCGCGTCCCGGCGAGCGCGAGCGCGGACACCACTGAGCCGCCGTCCCGAAGGCCCGGACCGGCCCACCGACCGCGGTGGTCAGCCGTGGCCGAGCGGCACCGTCCACACCAGACGCGTACCTCGCCGATCCGCGGCGCCGACGGTCGTCCGGCCGCCGAGGCTCTCCGCTCGCCGTCGGAGATTCTCCAGTCCGCTCTCGCGGGCGTCCGCCGGGATGCCGATGCCGTTGTCCGCGACGGTCAGGGTCAGCCGGCCGTCGCGGACCAGCAGGGAAACCTCGGCGGCGGTGGCGCGCGCGTGCCGCGCGATATTGCTCAGTGCCTCACCCAGCACGGCCACGACATGCTCGCCGACCGCTGACGGCACATCCGTGTCGATGAGGCCCTCCATACGCAGCGCCGGAGTGAAGCCCAGGGCCGGTACGGCCTGCTCGACCACGACGGTGGCCCGGACCCGCAGGCCCTGGCGGGTGCGGCCGGTGTCACGGGCGCGCAGCCCGAAGATCGTCGACCGGATGATCTTGATCGTCTCGTCGAGATCGTCAACGGCGCGCAGCAGCCGTTCCCGCGCCTCCGGGTGCTCGACGAACCGCACGGTGCTCTGGAGCGTCATGCCCGTCGCGAAGAGCCGCTGGATGGCCAGATCGTGCAGGTCACGCGCGATCCGGTCACGGTCCTTCAGCAGCGTGAGCTGTTCGGCGGAGCGCCGTCGCTCGGCGAGTTCCATGGCGAGTGCCGCCTGTCCGGCGAACGCCAGCAGCGGAGCGGTCTCGGCCTCGGTGAACGCCTCCCGCTCGCGGACCCGGGCCAGCAGCAGGACTCCGCGTACCGCCTCGCCGGTGACCATGGGAACCGCGACGGCCGGTCCCAGTCCGCCCCATCGTGGAGGTCCCGCCGTGATCCTCGGATCGCGCTCCACATCGGCGCTGATGATCGGCTCACCGGCGTGCAGCGCGGCGCCGGCGAACGAGCCCTGAGCGGGCAGGACGAGCCCGTGATGGATCTCGGCGTCCACTCCGGAGGCGAGAGCGACACGCAGGACCTCGCCGCCCTCGCCGGGCAGCGCCAGCACACCCAGGTCGGCGGAGAGCAGTCGGCGCGCGTGATCGACGATCAGCCGGAGCACCCGGTCCTCGTCCGCCCCGGACAGCAGACTCGCGACGATCTCCGCGTCGGCCTCCAGCCAGCCCTGCCGCCGGCGCGCCGTCTCGTACAGCCGCGCGTTCTCGATGGCGGCCCCGGCCGCCATGGCGAGCGTGGACAGGACGGTCTCGTCCTCCTCGTCGAAGTCCTTGCCGCCTCGTTTCTCGGTGAGATACAGATTTCCGAACACCTCGTCGCCGACCCTGATCGGCACTCCGAGGAACGAGCGCATCGGCGGATGCTCCGCCGGGAATCCGTACGACGCCGGATGCCTGGACAGGTCGGACAGCCGCAGCGGCTCGGGACGGCGGATCAGCTCTCCCAGGATTCCGTGGCCGGACGGCAACGGCCCGATCGCGGCGGCTTGTTCCTCGCTGATTCCGACGGTCAGGAACTGGGACAGCCTGGTGCCCTCCGCCACGACGCCCAGCGCTCCGTACTCGGCGTCGACCAGCACCACGGCCGCCTCCACGAGATGCCGGAGCACCTGCGGAAGATCGAGCTCACGGCCGACCGAGAGCACCGCTTCGAGCAGGCTCTGCATCGACTCCCTGGTGCCGCGCCGGACGGCGTCGAGCCGCGCCTGCAACTCCTGCGGCAGCGCGTCCGGCCATCCCGGGACGCGGCCGGTCCGCTCGCTCCCGTCCTCGCTCACGGTTCCTCCGTCGGGACCTGGACGCATCAGGCCGGATGCCACGCCTCCACGGTATCGGGCGAGGAATTTCCGGCATCCCGGAGAAACGGTGAACGGGCCGGCTCAGGCGGCGGAGCGTTCAAGGACGACCTTGAGAGCCCCGCTCTCGGCGGCGCCGGCGAACACCTCGTACGCCTCCTCCATCCGGTCGAGGCCGAAGCTGTGGCTGACCAGTCGCGCGGTGGGCAGCCGGCCGGCGGCCGTCATGCTCAGCAGCATCGGCGTCGAGGAGGTGTCCACCAGCCCCGTCGTGATCGTCACGTCCTTGGTCCACAGCTCTTCCAGATGGAGCGTGGCGGGTTTGCCGTGGACGCCTACGTTGGCGATATGGCCGCCGGGCCGCACCACGCGGGTGCACAGCTCGAAGGTCTCCGGCACACCCACGGCCTCGATGGCCACCTCCGCCCCGTATCCCTCGGTCAGGTCCTCGACGAGCCGTCCGGGCTCCTCCTCGGCGCTGACCACGGTGTCCGCGCCCATCTCGCGCGCCGCGTCCAGCCGGGACGGCGCCAGGTCGACCGCGATGATCCGGCCGGGACTGAACAGCTTCGCCGTGGCGACGGCCGCCAGCCCGACGGGCCCGGCGCCGACGACGACCACGGTGTCGCCGGGCCCGACGCGGCCGTTGCGTACTCCCACTTCGTACGCGGTGGGAAAGATGTCGGCGAGCAGCACCGCGTCCTTGCTGTCGAGGGAGCCAGGCAGCGGATGGACGGAGAGGTCGGCGAACGGCACGCGTACATATTCGGCCTGCGTACCGTCGATCAGATGTCCCAGTGCCCAGCCACCGCCGCCCAGGCACTGGCCGTACCGGGCCTGCCGGCAGTAGTGGCAACGGCCGCACGCGGAGATGCAGGACACCAGCACCCGGTCTCCCGGCCGCACCGTGTGCACATCGCCGCCCACCTCCGCCACCTCGCCCACGGCCTCGTGGCCCAGCACCGTGCCCGGAGCGACCTCCGGGACGTCGCCCTTCAGAATGTGCAGATCGGTGCCGCAGATCGTGACGGCGTCCACCCGGATGATCGCGTCCGCTCCGTCCTTGATCCCCGGATCCGGGACCTCGTCCCAGGAGCCGTGCCCGGGGCCATGGAATGTGTACGCCTTCATCTCGCTCATCTCCCTGCTGAACACGCCGTGCTGCTCGCGCTGCCCTGTCTCACCAGCCTGCGGGCGGTGTGACCGTCGGCACATGGGCCGGACAGGCCCCGGACGGAGCCGGAAGGTCCCGTCCGGTGACACCACGTCCGGTCGATACAGACGTCCGGTCGGCACAGACGGCGTACGGACGTCCTGGCGGCGGCCGGCCATGGCCATGCCGGGACCTTCGGCCCGCACGGTGGCCCCGGGCAGCCCTCGCGCCGCGCGGGCCCTGGCGGCAACGTGAGAGAAGACCGCTTCCGGCGACCGGCTCAGGAGGAAGACGATGGACGACACCGCGCCCGGCAGGCAGGCACTCGGGCAGGCACTCGGACCGGTGGTGACCGGTACGGACGGCTCGGACCACGCGACAAGAGCGGTCCTCTGGGCGGCGGACGAGGCAGCCGTACGCGGCCGGCCGCTGACCATCGTGCACGCGCTCGGCGTCGAGCAGGCCCTCTATCTGGCCTACGACGATGCCCACACCATCCTCGATCGCGCCCGGACAGTCCTTGACGAGGCCACGGCACAGGTGTCCGCCCGCCGGCCGGATGTCCGGGTCTCCGCCACGGTCAGCTACGACGAGACCACGGAGAGTCTGCTGGAAGCGGCCGGAACGGACGGCACGATCGTCCTGGGCTCCCGGGGACTGGGCGGATTCTCGGCGCTGCTCGTCGGCTCGGCCGGTCTCCGTACCGCCGCCCACGCACGCGGTCCGGTGATCGTCGTCCGTGACGTCACGGACACCTCGGAGCACAGAGTGGTCGCGGCGCTGCGCGATGAGCGCGACCAGGACGCGCTGCGGTTCGCCGCCCGGACCGCCGCGCTGCGCGATGTGCCGCTCCGGGTGGTGAGCGTCTGGATGTTCCTGCGGAACGCGGGAAGTATGGCGACCATGGTCGACGACCTGAGCGGCGTCGCGAGGTCGGAGGCCGAGGCGACCGCGCATCTCGTGGTGCCCATCCGGAAGGAGTTCCCGGATCTCACGGTCACGGAGGACACCGTCCGCGCCGTCTCCGTCGCCGGAGCGCTGGTCGAGGCGGCCGAGCACGCGGATCTCCTGGTGACGGGCGCTCGCGGGCCCACGCATCCGATCAGCTCTCCACTGGGACGGGTGACCCACGCCGTCATCCACCGCGCGCGGTGCCCGGTGGCCATCGTTCCGCGCGGCTGAGCCGGTCGCGGCCCGTCGTCGTCAGTCCTCAGCCGTCAGTCCTCCGCCGTCAGTACCACGGCCCTCCGGCGTCCATCCTCGATGCCGTCAGTCCTCGATCGTCAGCACGTCGGGCACGGGACGCCGAGGTGTCGGGCTCCCGGCCGGTCCGTAGCCCAGCCGCATCACCATCTGGGCCTCGCCGGTGCCCGAGAGCGGGTCGCGCAGCACCCAGCGGAACTCGGGCCATTCCAGCGGCTGGGTGGCGAACGAACTGCTCAGCCCGTGGCGCGTGGCGGTCAGCAGGACCCGTTCCAGCGCCTGTCCCGCGCGCAGCCAGTCGGCCGGTTCGTCGGCCGCCGTGCTCAGCAGTGCGATCTGCGGCGTCTCCTCGAAATCGGCTCTGCCACGGCCCTTCACCGGAACGCGGCCCGCGAAGTCGCGTGCGGGCGCCGATCCGCCTCGCTTGAGCGGTCCGAAGGCGTAGTCCGGGACTCCGTCCGGCGGCGAACCGGCGGTGGCGCGCCTGGTCCAGCGCTCCAGCTCCGCCTCCCGGTCCGCGTCCATATGGACGTATCCCTCGGCATCGCGGACCAGGTCGAGCACGGTCTGGAGGTGCGCACCGGCCAGGAAGGTGAGGACCGCGTCCTCACGCCGAGCGGCTTCGCCGAGCGCGCGTCGGACCTCGTCCGGGATCCGGCGGTTCGTGAAGGGACAACGGCTGGTGTGCCGGTCGCGGATCGCCGGATACAGCGGTGCGAGTTCGTCGGCCGGCGTCCCGGAGGATGCGGATTCGTCGATTCGGACCGTCGCCACGAGATCCGGCGGCCCGGCGGCGGGCAGCAGAGTCGTGACCGGCAGCAGTCCCGCGTGGACGGCCGCGACCCGCAGATTCAGCAGCGCCGCGCCGCAGCCGATGTGCAGCCCGCGTGTGGTCGGGTCGGCGTACGGCATGGCGCGTGCGAGGTCCGCGTAGAGGCGGAACGTACGGCTGCTCCGGACGAAGTGGAAGCGCCAGGGCTGCGCGTTGTGCATCGACGGCGCGGCGGTGGCGTCGCGGACCAGACCGGCCACGGCCACCGTGTCGAGCGCGGATACGGACACCGGGGCCTCCCTCGTGTCGACCTTCTCTCCGACCAGTGTGACGCGAGTTCTCTCCGAACAGTGTGACGCCAGGCGACGGTCCGTGTCAGGGGCCGGTGGGACCCTGCGGCGGACCCGGTGGCCCTGTCCGGCCGAGCGGTTCTCATCCGGCGCCGTGCCACTGCGGTACGGCGGTACGGCGGTACGGCGGTACGGCGGTACGGCGGTACGGCGGCGAGCCCGGTCAGGCGTTCGGATGGAGCGGGTCGATGGAGCGAAGGCTTCCGTTCGCCCTGGTGACGAGTGAGCCGCCGGCCCGTATCGACAGCACTCCGCCCGTCGTTCCCCAGGCGCTCGCGCCCATCGCCGCCGTCTGCCACCGCTTGCGGCCCGTCCGCAGATCCAGGGCGACCAGGCGTCCGCTGTAGCTCGACAGATAGACCGCGCCTTCCCGCCCGGAGACGATCGGCGTTCCCAGCAGGTCCACGGCGGTGTCCTCGCTCCACACCTGCTGACCGGTGGTCACGTCGATCGCGGTGACGCGGCCGGTGTCCTGGACGAAGAAGAGGTGGCCACCGGCCAGCGTCGCCGCGCTGACCGGATGTTCGGGCAGCTTCAACGTCCGCCGGTGGCCCGTCCCGATGTCGACGCGCAGCAGGAACCGGAACCAGTTCTCCGGTGTGTCCTTGGCCTCCGACGACAGGATGAGCAGATCGCCGCCGTCGACGCCGATCGCGGTGGTGACACCCTTCACATGGATGATCTTCTTCGGCGTTCCGTTCTCCGGGTCCAGCCGCAGGAAAGTGGTCCCTTCCTCCGGCGTACCGGAACACGCGGCGTACGGCGCGTCGGCGAAGACCATGGGATCGCAGACAAGCCCGGTACCGGGCCATGGCGTGGACCACAGCTCGGCGCCGGTCCTGGCGTCCCGGCCGACCAGCGAGCCCTCCTCCATGCCGTCACTGGAGAGCACCGCGCGGCCGAAGAACGTCACCGCTCCGGTGAAGACCGCCCGTCGCTTCCAGAGATTCCTGCCGGTCTTCGCGTCCAGGACCATGAGATCCTCCCGCTGCGAACCGTCCGGAGAGGCGGGGCCCCGCAGCAGAACGCGCCCGGCGCGCACATCGACACCGCTGGACGACCCCGGCTCCGTGGACGGCACACGCCAGTCGACATGCCCGGACGCGGCGTCGATCCGCGCCGCGTGGAAACCGTCGCCGTTGCAGTAGACGGCGAGTTCGTACGCGCGGCAGTCCGTGACGGCATCGGTCTCTCCGTCGCTGCCGGACCCGGTCAGCTCCCATGGCCGCCAGCCCGCAGGCAGCGGGGCCTCCCGCACCGGAGCGGGCCGGCTGACGCTGCCCGTGGACGCGGCCGGTGGCCGGTCGTCCACGGGGCTTCCGGTGTCCACGGTGTCCGCCAGCACCAGCGTGCCCGCCGCGAGAGCGACCGCGGTGGCCACGGCCGCCAGAGTGCGCGAGGACCTGCCGCGCAACGGCCGTAGCCAGCGCGAAGACGGCCGGGCCGCGGGACCCTGGACGTCGGCCGGGAGGCCGTTCGCGGGCAGCTCGTCCAGCATCCGGGCCAGCTCCTCCAGCCCCGGCCGGTCCGCCGGGTCCTTCTCCAGGCACCGTTCGACGATTCCGCGCAGCGCCGGTGCCACCCGGTCCAGCGCGGGCGGCTCGTGCACCACCTGATACATCGTCAGATAGGGGCTCTCCGCGTCGAACGGCCCCTGGCCCGTCGCCGCGTACACCAGCAGCGCGCCGAGCGAGAAGATGTCCGAGGCCGCCGTCACCTCACGCGGACGGCTCAGCGCCTCCGGCGACATGAACGGCGGTGTGCCCATGATGTGTCCGGTGAAGGTGAGCGACTCGTGGTCGACCGCCCGGGAGATCCCGAAGTCGATGACCCGTGGTCCGTCCTGCGCCATCAGCACATTCGCCGGTTTCAGATCGCGGTGCACCACATCCGCGTGGTGGATGTCGCCCAGCGCCTCCACCAGCCCGCGCGCGAGCCGCAGCACCTCCGCCGCCGTCAGCGGCCCCCGCTTGTCCACCCGGTCCGAGAGGGTGGCGGCGGGCACATACAGCGTGGCCATCCAGGGCAGCGCGGCATCGGGATCGGCGTCCACCACCGAGGCGGTGAAGGCGCCACTGACCCGTCTGACCGCCGCCACCTCCTGCCGGAAGCGCGTCCTGAACTCCTCGTTCTGCGCGAACTGCGCGTGCACGACCTTGACCGCCACCCGTCCGCCGGACGCGGAGCGCGCCAGATAGACCACTCCCATGCCACCGGAGCCGAGCCGCTCCAGGAGCTGGTAACCGCCGATCGAATCCGGATCCACCGCACTCAGCGGCACCCGCTCACCCCCTCCGCTTCCCGCGCCGTCCGCCACGCGAGGACCGGCCACCGGCGCCGGTCTCCTGATGGCCCGGCGCCCATGCCTCGTCATCCCGTGGAATGGGCGGGTAACCGTATCCCGAACACCCGTCCGCTCGCGAGGAGATGGGACAGACCTCGTGTCGGGACGCGTTCCGGAGCCGCCGGAAAATCCCGGATCAGGTCATCTCCCGGCCGTCTCCCGTCAGGTGGACGCCGCCTCACCGCCCGGCTTCCCGGTCTCCTGTACGGTCTCGCCGCCCGGATGGCGCCGCCGCCAGAACCAGAAGACCGCGCTGGACACCGCCGCCCACACCGCGAGCACGACGAACGGGAAAGCGTGCTGGTGGTCGCCGAAGTAGACGGCCGTGTGCTGGGCGTTCACCGCCGCGCCGGGCGGCAGCCAGCGGCCGATCGTCCCCAGCAGTGAGGGCAGCAGCGGCCAGGAGACCGCGCCGCCGGACGACGGATTGCCGAGCAGCACCATCAGCCCCCAGGTCGGCAGCAGCGCCCACCGGCCGATCAGGGTGTTGAACATCGAGAAGACCATGCCCGAGGTGAACATGGTCAGCGCCAGGATCAGCCAGGACTCCAGGAACGGCAGCCGCAGCGCGCCCAGCGCCCAGTCGGTCACCGCCGCGATCGCGAACCCGCCGAGCAGCGCGTACGCCACGGTGAAGGCGATCCTCTCCGCCGGGACGAGCTCCTTCGCGTGGACGCTCAACTGGGCCGCGCCCACGAAGCCCACCACCACCGAGGCCAGCGAGATGTAGAAGATGGCCAGGCCGCGCGGGTCGCCGTGCTGCAGCGGCTTGATGTCCCGCACCGCGACCGGTGTGCCGACTCTCCTGCTGACCAGCGGCGCCTCCTGCGCCAGCAGCTCCGCCACCGAAGCGCCGGACGCGCTGGAGACATCCAGCTCCGGCCGGCCTCGGCGGTCGCGCAGGATGGCGAACACCCGCTGCTGCTCGATCGCCTCGCGGGCCTGCGCGTAGTCGGGATACTGCCGCAGCCGCAGCGAGGCGCCCAGCGCCCGCTCCATACCCTCGACGAACTCCGCGCGCCGGACCTCCGATCTCGGCGCGCCGACGACGGCGGTCGGGATGTCACGCGGCGTCGGATTGGCCATGGCGTACGTGTACGAGCCCGCGAACAGGCCCGCGGCGACGGCCACGATGAACACGATCACCGCCGCCGGATAGAACCGCGACTCCACGAACGCCCGCCGGCGCTCCAGGACGGTACGACGGGTCATACGGCCTCCGTGAGAGCGCTGGTCCGGATCCGTGGCCCGGGCGGGACGAGCGCGGCCCGCTCAGGCCAGCCTCCCGGCAACCCCGGCGCGGCGCACCCGGAACAGCGGCCGACGGTGGACAGCGCCTCCGGTACGGCGGGTCCGGCGGGCGGCTGCTCTCGCGTCCAGCCGGTGACCGCCGCGCCGCTACGGCGTGAGCAGCCGGATGCCGGCCACCGGCGCGGCCTCGGCGACCCGGTCCAGCAGCCGTATCAGCAGCGCGTGATCGCCGTCGGAGAGAGCGTCGAGCACGCCGCGCTCGATCGTGTCCGACAGGACGCTGGCACGCCGGGCGGTCTCGATCCCGGCGGGCGTGAGGGACACCAGGACCACCCGGCCGTGATCGGGTGAGGTCCGGCGCTCGACCAGGCCCTTGGCCTCAAGGTTCTTGACGATGCCGGTCATCGTCTGCGAGGTGACCAGCGCCTCGCGCGAGAGCTGAGTGCACGACTTGGCGGCGCCGCCCACGAGAAAGCCCAGCACCCTGCACTGGGGCACGGTCAGGTCCAGGCCGCGCAGCGCCTCCGCCTTGCGGGCCATGATCGCCTGATCGGCGCGCTTGATGTGAGCGCCGAGATTCCCGGCGGCCCCGGCCACCTGGCCGGTCCCGGTCTCCTCAGCCGCCGGACCGCTCCCGGTCTCCTCGGCCTCGTGGCCGGCCCTGATCGCGTGCTTCGTCTGGTTCTTCATGTGGTCAGTCATCCCAGCCCGACTGTAGTCAGCGGCACCCTGCCTGTCCCCGATGGTACGAGACTCTTGATGTAGGGTCCTGAAACTATGAATGAAACTACATCGATGAAGGGTCCTTCATCATCGTCCTCCCAGGGCCCCGCCTGGGTCACACTCCTGCTCGTCAGTCTGGCGGTCTTCCTCGTCCCGGTCGCGCTGACCGGCGCCGGGGTCGCGCTTCCCGACATCGCCAGTGATCTGCGTCCCAGCGCGCAGTCTCTCCAGTGGGTGATCAGCGGCTACAACGTCATGTTCGCCTCGCTGATGCTGGCCTTCGGCGCCCTCGCCGACCGCGTCGGTCGCCGGCGCGTCTTCCAGCTCGGTGTGGTGCTGTTCGGGCTGGGCGCCCTGGTGGCCACGCTGGCGGGCTCCATCGTCGTCCTCGACATCGCGCGCGCGGTGGCAGGCATCGGCGCCGGCGCCACGCTGACCAGCGGATCGACACTGATAGCCGCCCGCTTCGAGGGTACGCAACGGATTCGCGCCTTCGGCATCTTCGGCACCGCGCTCGGCGCCGGCCTCGCCTTCGGTCCGCTGGTCTCCGGCCTGATGCTGTCCGCGCTGGGCTGGCGCGGCGTGTTCGCGATCCCCGCCGTCCTCGGACTGCTCGTCGCGGCGTTCTCGCCCGTACTGAAGGAGTCGCGCAACCCGCACGCCCGGCCGCTCGACTGGCCCGGCACCATCACCTTCACCGGCGCCCTGTTCCTGCTCATCTTCGCGCTGGTCGAGGCACCCGCGTACGGCTGGGGCTCCGGACTCGTGATCGGCTCGCTGGCCGGCTTCGCGCTGCTGCTGACCGGCTTCGTGGTGGCCGAGCACCGTCAGAAGGCACCGATGTTCGACCTCGCTCTGCTGCGGTATCCGCGCTTCATGGCGGTCAACGCGACGGCGATGGCGCTGGCCTTCACGCTCCTTCCGCTGCTGGTCCTGCTGCCGACGTACTTCAGCGCGGTCGAGGGCTTCAGCGCACTGCACGCCGGCGCGATCCTGGTGCTCTTCACCGCTCCCACGCTGGTCATTCCGCTGCTGGCCTCGCGGATGACGCGATGGTTCTCACTGCGCACGCTGCTCGCGTCCGCCATGGCGCTCGTCGCGGCGGGCATGGCCTGGCTGACGGTCATCGAACCCGGCGTCGGCGTCGGCACTCTGGCCGGACCACTGCTGATCGCCGGCACCGGATACGGCATGACACTGGCCGTCCTCGACGGCGCCGCGGTGTCCAGCGTCGAGCTGGCCCGGGCCGGCATGGCCTCCGGGATGTTCAACGCACTGCGGCTGACCGCCGACACGGCCGCCGCCGCCGTCGGCGGATCCCTGATGATCAGTGTCACCGCCGCACGGCTGGCCGGCCGTGTCACCGACTCCGGCGCGGTCACCGACGCGCTCAACGCGGGCCTGCACACCACCTCGGCCGAAGCCGCCGCCGCGTTCACCGGCGCCCTGCACGTCGTCATCTGGGTCGGCGGCGCGCTCGCTCTCGTCACCGTGCCCGTCCTGCTGCGCACGCTGCGGCCCCGGCAGGACGAGGGAATCGGCGTGCCTGTGGCCCGAAACACACTGCGGGAGTCCGAGAGCCTGCCTCAGCCGGAGAGTGTGCGCTGACCGCACCGGGCCGGTGCGGCCGGATCCGACGACGGACGACGGACCGGCCGGCCCGGAGCGGGCGTCACTCTCCCTTGCGGGCGGCCCAGAACTCGTCGAAGGTGAGCAGCCCGTCGGAGTTCGTGTCATGGGCGTTGATGACGGCCTGGGCCACGCTCTCGGTCACCTGGAAGTCACCGAGCTGCGCCATCGCGCTCTTGTACTCCGCCGCGGTGATGAGCCCGTCGCCGTCCGCGTCGAACCGTTCGAACGCCTTGCGCGCGTCGTCGATGTCCGCCACTGTTTCCGCCCCTTCGTGGTGCCGTATGGACGGAGTCAGATTATCCGCTCCAACTCACCCGTACGGCAGGGGTCCGAGGCCCTCGGCGGCGGACGGTGAGCGGGCCGGACACCGGCGACGCGGCGGCCCGGCCGGCGCGCTTCCGGGCCGGCCCGCCGTCAGCGGAAGACGCCCGTGTGGCCCAGCGAGTAGCGGCCGGGCTGCGGATAGACCGCGAGTCCGTGCGGACCGCTGCCGACCGGGATCCGGGCGAGCTGTTTACCGGTCTTCGTGTCGATCGCGTACACCTCGGCGTTGTAACGCCCGGACAGCCAGAGGACCTTGCCGTCCGCCGAGACACCGCCCATGTCGGGGCTGCCGCCGTTCGGCAGCCGCCACTTCTTGGTCAGCCGGTTCTGAGTGAAGTCGAAGATGGAGACCGAGCCCTCGCCCCGGTTGGAGATGTACATCTCCCGGGAGTCACGGCTGACATAGAGGCCGTGCGCGCCGTCGCCGGTGGGCAGCAGCCTGGGCGTGGTGAACTTCTTGCCGTCCAGCACCCATACGCCGTGGGCCATCATGTCGGCGATGTAGAACGTCTTGCCGTCGGGCGAGATCTTCACGTCCTGCGGCATGGCGCCCTGGAACGGCAGCTTCTGCTGGCCGATGACCCGCATCCGCTCGGTGTCGACCTTGAGGAGTTCTCCGGAGAACTCGCAGGAGACGACGAAGTAGCGGCCGTCGGCGGAGAAGTCGGCGTGGTTGACGCCCGCGCAGGTGACCGGCTCGGTCTTCTTGATCTTCATGGTGTGCGGATCGCGGAAGACCAGCTCACGGTCGAGCGAGGCCATGACGACCGCGTACTTGCCGTTCGGCGTGAAGTAGAGGTTGTACGGATCGTGTACGTCGACGGGCTTCCCGGCGGCGCCCGTGGCCGGATTGACCGGCGTCAGCGTATGGCCGCGGTTGTTGTTGACCCAGAGGGTCTTGAGGTCCCAGGACGGTACGACATGCTGCGGCTGCCGGCCGACCGGGATGGTCTCGATCACCTTGTAGGTCGCCGGGTCGATGACCGAGACCGTGTCGGAGTTGGTGTTCGGGACATACACCCGGGACGGAAAGCCCCGTACGACCGGCGAGAGCATATTGGGCCGGTCGGCGGCGTAGATGTCCTTCGGGTCCCGCACCGGCGGCATGCCCGGGAGGCCCGGCGGTCCGGCCGGTCTGGAGACGACGGGCCGGGTGGTGGCCGGGCCGGAGCCGGCCGCGGTGCGCGCGGTGTCGGGTCCCGCGCAGCCCGCGAACAGGGCGAGGGTCCCCGTCGCGAGCAGGACGGCGGCCCGCGTGGTGAGGGGAGGCATCCGGTGCATCAGGTCAGCAGCTCCGTGGTCGTCACCGCGCGCAGGCCGCGGCGTTCCAGTGCGTCGAGGAGGGCGGGCAGCGCGGCGACCGTGTCCGCGTAGCCGAAGTGCAGGCTCACCACCGATCCGTTGCGGATCTGTTCGGTGACGGTGCGGGTGACGGCCGTGGCGCCGGGCGAGGTGAAGTCGAGCGAGTCGACGTCGTAGGAGAGGACATGCGGATACCCCGCCCGCCGGGCCAGTCGCTGGACGAGCGGAGTGGCGTGCGCCGTGCGGGAGGGACGGAACCAGGTGCCGATGGAGCCGGTGAGCCGGCGCAGCCGCTGGGCGCAGCCGGTGATCTCGGCGTACGCCGCGGCCGCGTCCATCGAGGAGATGTCGACGTGGTGCAGTGTGTGGTTGCCGAGATCGTGGCCGCCGTCGAGGATCCGGCGGGCGATGGCCGGGTTCTCGTCGAGCCAGCCGCCGACGGCGAGCACCGTGACCCGGGCCCGGCCGCGCTCCGCCTCGGCCAGTACGGCTCTGGCGGTGGCCGGGTCGCCCTGCCCGTGGAAGGTGAGTGCGACCCGCGCGCGGTCGCGCGGTCCGTACGCGATCTCGACGGGCCGGCCGGGAAAGCGCCTGGGCGAAGGAGCGGCACGGACGGCGGGCCGCGCGGTCCCTGAGGCGGGTCCGGAGGCGGGTCCGCCGGACGGTACGGAAGAAGGCGCGCGGGCGGGCCCGGCGGGCGCGCTGTCCGTACAGCCGGTGGCGAAGGCGCCCGTAACGGCCGTGCCGACTGCTGCGCGCAGAGCGTCGCGACGGTCGATCGGGGGGTTCACGCCCTCATTAAAAGGCTTATATGCACGAAAGATGATGATTGACGGGCTTCCACGCCTTCGCGGGTCGCCTCCGGCGCCACCTGTCGGAGACATGATCAATGATTCAGCCGCGACATCTTCACTTCAGTCGATAATTACCAGGCGAGTGGCACACTTCACCTGCGATTCATCTGGATGATTCTGGCTCCGGAGCCGCTCGTCTGCCATAGTCGTGGATACGACCTCCATTGACCCGGGCCCGGTCGTCACAGAGCGGCCGTGGACACACCCCTTGTCCACGGACCCGCACAGAAGCCCCTCGGCGCCGTATCCCGGCCACCGAGGGCTTCTGTGCGTCAGCGTCACACGGCCCTCAGGGTGCCTGGCGGTCGGCGACCCGCATCTCGAACCAGGTGGTCTTGCCGCGCGGCAGCAGATCGACACCCCAGCGGTCGGAGAGCCGGTCCACCAGGAAGAGCCCGCGCCCGCTGGTGTCCAGCTCGTGCACCGGCAGCAGACACGGCAGCCCTCGCGAAGGATCCCGCACCTCGATCCTGATCCAGCCGCGCCGGCGCAGCATCCGCAGTCCGAAGACCCGCGCGCCGGTGTGCCGTACGGCGTTGCCCACGAGCTCCGAGACAAGCAGGACCGCGGACTCCGCCGTCGACGGCGAGAGCGCCCACTGCCGCAGCACCACACCGTGGGTGATCCGGCGGGCGGCCGAGGCGGACTCCGGACGGGACGGCAGCCGGACTTCCCGCTCCGTCGGATTGCCGAACAACTCGATCGCTCTCAGCGCCTGTTCGTCCTCGACGGCCGGTAACCACCGCGCAACGGCCGCCTCACCGCGCTGCCGCGGTTGCTCCACACCCTCCAGGCCCGCCATGCCCCCATCATGGCGGGCCAGTGGGCCCTCCGGGGCCGTTCCCAGGGAATCCGTCCACCGGAACACCTCACCTCCGAGGGCCCGAATGGCATATGCCGCTGGCACTGCGCACTCCATTACGGCCACTCTGACCTGCGACAACACATCGAGGCGCGCCCATCCGCGGACCCGGTTCGGCCGGCTTTCCCAAGGTCTCCCCAAGGTCCCGCCAAGCCGTGCACCGGGTTGACGCGACGCCTCACTTTGTCTCCAACAAAGCGTTTCTCAGCGGAAGTTGGCCTTGCCGGGACCGTCCTCCACAAAGGACCGCATGCCGCGCTCCCGGTCCTCCGTGGCGAACAGGCCGGCGAACCAGTTGCGTTCCACGGCCAGACCGGTCTCCAGATCCGTACCGAGACCCACGTCGACCGACTCCTTGGCGGCCCGCAGCGCGAGCGCCGGACCCTGTGCCAGCTTCGCGGCCCAGGCGTGCGCCTGCTCGTACACCTCCGCCGCCGGGACCACCCGGTCGACCAGACCGATCGAGAGCGCCTCCTGCGCCGTGACCTGACGGCCCGTGAAGATGAGGTCCTTGGCCCGGGACGGGCCGATCAGCCGGGCCAGCCGCTGAGTGCCGCCGGCGCCCGGGATCAGTCCCAGCAGAATCTCCGGCTGGCCGAGCCTGGCGTTGTCACCGGCGATCCGGAAGTCGGCGCAGAGCGCCAGCTCGCAGCCGCCGCCCAGCGCGTAACCGGTGACCGCCGCGACGACGGGCTTGGGGATACGGGCCACGGCGGTGAACGACTCCTGGAGCGCGCGGGAGCGGCCGACCATCGCCGCGTGGTCCATCTCGCGCATCTCCTTGATGTCGGCGCCGGCCGCGAAGACCTTCTCGCCGCCGTAGAGGATCACGGAGCGTACGTCCTCACGCCGGCCGGCCTCCTCGGCCACCTCCCGCAGCAGGTCCTGGATGGAGGTGTTCAGTGCGTTCATCGGCGGGCGGTCGAGCCGGATCGTGCCCACGCCGCCCGAGACTTCGAGATTCACGGTTGCCATACGGAGGAGGTTAGAGCCTGTCTCCGCGATCTCCACGGCCGCTGACCGGCGCCGACGGCGAAGGACCCGGTGCGCTCGCGGCGCGCCGGGTCCTTCGGAGGCGGATGACGGTGCGGACAGGACCTAGCTGGTCCACTCCGCCCAGGACATGTTCCAGCCGTTCAGACCGTTGTCCGGAGCGATCTGCTTGTCCTTGGAGTTCTTCACGATCACCACGTCGCCGATGATCGAGGACTTGTAGAACCACGCCGACGGCGTGCCGTTGGCGCCGCCGCCACGCTGGTCCCGCAGTCCCACACAGCCGTGGCTGACGTTCGACGAGCCGAAGGTGCCCGGAGACGCCCAGTAGTTGCCGTGGACGAAGGTGCCCGAGGTCGACAGACGCATCGCGTGCGGCACGTCCTTGATGTCGTACTCACCGCCGAAACCGACCGTCGCGCCGTTCATCCTGGTCACCTCGTACTTCTCACTGATGACCATCTGACCGTTGTACGTGGTGGTCGACGGAGCGCCCGCGGTGATCGGGATCTGCTTGATCTGCTTGCCGTCCCGTACGACCTTCATCGTGTGCGCCTTGGCGTCCACGGTGGAGACCTGGCTGCGGCCGACGGTGAAGGACACCGTCTTGGCCTGCTTGCCGTACACGCCGGGCCGGCCCTCGACACCGTCCAGATTGAGCGTGACGGTGACCTTCGTCCCCGCCGCCCAGTACTTCTCCGGCCGGAAGTCCAGCCGGTCGTTTCCGAACCAGTGTCCCTCGACGGGCACGGGCGGACTCGCCGTCACCGTGATGGCCTTCTCGACGGCCTCCGGCTCGGTGATGCCCCGGGTGAAGTTGATCGAGACCGGCATACCGACACCGACCGTCGAACCGTCCTCCGGCGTGTACTGGCCGATGAAGGTGTTCTTCGGGACGAGCGTGGTGAAGGCGGTGTCCTTGGCGGACTCCCGGCCGTCCGCGTCCTTCGCGATGGCGTGCACCTTGTACTTGGTGGCACCGGCGAGATGCTGGAGCGGCTCCCAACTGGCGCCGTCGGCGGCCAGCTTTCCTTCGACCCGCTCGCCCTTGTCGTCCTGGACGGTGACCGTCGTCAGCTTGCCCTTGGCCGCCGAGACCTTGAGCGCGCCGGTGGTGGCGACCGCCTTCGCGCCGTCCTTCGGCGCGATCGTCACGACCGCCACGGAGGCGGCGTTCTCGACCTTCGCCGCGCCCTTGCCGTCCGCCTTGTCGTCGGCGGCGCCGCCGGAGCCGGTGCCTCCGCCGCCGCACGCGGTGACCACCAGGAGCAGCGCGCCGAGCAGCAGGGCCAGCGGCCCCGTCCGCCCGTGCGTCCGCCGCTCTCCCGGCCTCCGTCCCCGCGCTCCCGAGTCCTGCGGTCCCCCGCCAGGCCCGGCCGATGTCCCCGATATCGGCAGCCCGTTCACTATGGTCGTCTCCCCTCGCACGGCCTGGCCCCGCCACGGCCCGCACCCCCGCGCGTTGAGTCCACGCGCACAGCAAAAGATAATCACACCGCAAGCGTGGCGAAGCCACCGCGAATGTCACCGTTCCGTCCCAACAGATCGGTGACAGCGCAGGTCATACGGGCCGTACCGAGCGGGACGAGAGGCTCGGCGAGGGTCGGCGCGAGGTCAGGTGAGGGCCGAACCGGCCTTCCACGCGGGCCAGTTGAGGTTCCAGCCGCCGAGGCCGTTGTCGGCCGCGACCGTGTCGTCCTCGGAGTTGACCACCTCCACGACATCACCGATCAGAGTGCGCTCGAAGAACCAGCCGGCCGGTGTGTCGGCTCCGCCGCCCTTGATGTCGCGCAGCCCGACACAGCCGTGGCTGACGTTCTCCGAGCCGAACGTCTGCGCGGACGCCCAGTAGTTGCCGTGCAGAAAGGTCCCGGAGGTGGTCAGCCGTACCGCGTGTGGCACGTCCTTGATGTCGTACTCGCCCCCGAAGCCGACGGTCATGCCGTTCATCCGGGTGACGTCGTACAACTCGGAGACCACCATCTTCCCGTTGTACGTCGGGGTCTCGGGGCCGCCGGCGGTCACCGGCAGGGTCGAGAGCAGCTCTCCGCCGCGCCGTACCTCCATGGTGTGCTTCGCCGCGTCGACGAGCGAGATCTGGGACCGGCCGACCGTGAAGCCGACGGTCTTCCGCTGGATGCCGAACACGCCCGGCGCCGCCTGCACGTCGCGCAGCGCCAGACCGACCGTGACCTTGGTGCCCGGTTGCCAGTACTCACGCGGGCGGAAGTCGAGGCGTTCGTCGCCGAACCAGTGGCCGACGACCTCCACCGGCGGGTCCGAGGTCACCGTGATGGCGCGCTCGACGGCGGCGCGGTCCTGGATCTTCCGGTTGAAGTCGAAGGAGACGATCATTCCGGCGCCGACGGTGGCGCGGTTCTCCGGCGTGAAGTAGCCGACGAACCGCGCCTTGGGGACAGCCGTGGTGAAGGTCGTGTGCCGGGCCGAGCGACGGCCCCGCGCGTCCAGCGCCACCGCGTCGACGCGGTACTTGGCGGCCGGCACGATCCGCACCCGGCCGTCCGGCCGCCAGGTACTGCCGTCCGGCGAGATCCGGCCGGGCAGTTCGGTCGGCGTGGCGTCCTCGATCTGTGCCACCGTCACCCGCTCCAGCCTGCCGTCGGGCACGCTCACCCGGATCCGGTCGGTCTGGCCGACGTCCCGCGCGCCGTCCTCGGGAAAGACCCGGATCGTGTCTCCCCGTCGATCCGGCTTGTCGTCCGTGAACTCCTCCTCGCCGCCGCATCCCGCCAGACCGGCCAGTCCCGCGATCAGTCCTGCCCATGCCAGAGCCGCGGCCATGCCGGTCCCTGCCCGCTTCAGTACGTGTCTCACGCCCGCCCAACGACCACCCCCCTCCGAGGGAAACGTGAGGGCAGGGCCTCTTGAGGGAAGAACAGGAGAAGGACCACGCGAGGAGAGCCGCGGCCGGGACGCCGTGCGCACCGATCCGCGAGGCCGACGAGCCGCGGGAGGCCGGACAGGTGGCGAGCGCAGCCGAGCAGAAGGCAGTGCAGGAGTCGGCGCTGGAGGCGACGGAACGGACGCAAGAGACGGAAGTGGCCGACGGGACGGAACAGGCGGTACGCAGAGGACGAGCCGGTTTTCTGCCCGCGCCCGGGACCGGCGGCCGCCGCGGAAAGCCGGGCACGCGGCGGCGCTCGGTGTGGCCGGGAGCGCCTCATCCGCTCGGCGCGCGCTACCGGACCGGCCCGGACGGAGTGGCCGGTACCAATTTCGCGCTCTGGGCGGGCGGCGCGGAGGCGGTCGAGCTCTGTCTGTTCGACGACGCGAGCGACGGATCCGCCGAGCGCGGCGGCGGCCCGGACGGCGACGGACACCGCGGGAGCGTCGAGACCCGGCTGCCGCTGACCGAACTGACCCATGGGATCTGGCACGGCTTCGTGCCCGGCGTCCGTCCCGGACAGCGCTACGGCTTCCGGGTCCACGGCCGCTGGGACCCATGGACCGGCGCCCGCTGGAACCCGGCGAAGCTGCTGCTCGACCCGTACGCCCGCGCGGTCGACGGGTCCAGCGGAAATGACTACGGCCGGCTGCCCGCGGAGGTCTACGGCCATGTCCGCGACTGGCCGCAGCAGCAGGTCGCGGACACCGTGCGCGACGACCGCGACTCGGCTCCGTACGTCCCGAAAGGTGTCGTCGTCCACGACGAGGCGCCCGGCGACGAGTGGGCCGACGACCGGCGGCCCAAGACACCGTGGGCCGACTCGGTCATCTACGAGCTGCATGTGCGCGGCTTCACCAAGCTGCATCCCGGAATCCCGGAGGAGCTGCGCGGCACCTACGCCGGTCTCGCGCATCCGGCGGCGATCAGCCATCTCCGGCAGCTCGGCGTGACGGCGGTCGAGCTGCTTCCCGTCCACCAGTTCGCGCACGAGGACCATCTGCTGCGGCGCGGCCGGCGCAACTACTGGGGCTACAACTCCGTCGGCTACTTCGCGCCGCACGCCGGCTACGCGGCGAGCGGCACCCGCGGACAGCAGGTCGAGGAGTTCAAGAGGATGGTGCGCGCGCTGCACGCGGCCGGTATCGAGGTCATCCTCGACGTGGTCTACAACCACACGGCGGAGTCCGGAGAGCGTGGTCCCACACTGTCCCTGCGAGGTATCGACAACCGCGGCTACTACCGCCTGGCGTCCGACGCCCGCCGTTACACCGACTACACCGGCTGCGGCAACACCCTCCATGTGGTGCAGCCACATGTGCTGCGGCTGATCACCGATTCGCTGCGGTACTGGGTCACCGAGATGGGCGTCGACGGCTTCCGCTTCGATCTGGCGGCGGCTCTCGCGCGCTCCATGCACGATGTCGACATGCTCTCGCCGTTCCTCGCGGTGATCGCCCAGGATCCGGTGCTGCGCCGGGTGAAGCTGATCGCCGAACCGTGGGACGTGGGCAACGGCGGCTACCAGGTGGGCGCGTTCCCGCCGCTGTGGACCGAGTGGAACGACCGCTACCGGGACGCGGTACGGGACTTCTGGCGCGGCGCGCTGCCGGACGTACGGGATCTCGGCTACCGGCTGTCCGGTTCGAGCGATCTGTACGCGTGGGGCGGACGGCGGCCGTACGCCTCCGTCAACTTCATCACGGCGCACGACGGCTTCACGCTGCGCGATCTGGTGTCGTACGAGCGGAAGCACAACGAGGCGAACGGCGAGGGCAACCGGGACGGGACGAACGACAACCGGTCCTGGAACTGCGGGACCGAGGGCGAGACCGACGACGAACGGATCAACGCGCTGCGGCGGCGGCAGCTACGCAATCTGCTCACCACGCTGCTGGTGTCGACGGGCGTGCCGATGCTGGTGGCGGGCGACGAGATGGGCCGTACGCAGGGCGGCAACAACAACGCGTACTGCCAGGACAACGAGGTGAGCTGGCTCGACTGGTCGCTCCTGGAGCAGCAGGACGGACAGGAGCTGCACCGGCTGACGGCCCGGCTGCTCGCGCTGCGCCACGCCCATCCCGTGCTGCGCCGCCGCGCCTTCTTCTCCGGCCGGCCGCAGGCGGCCGACGGGCTGCGGGACCTCGCGTGGTTCTCGCCGCACGGCGCGGAGATGACGGAGGACGACTGGTACGCGCCGGCGCCGACGCTCGGGCTCTTCCTGTCCGGACGGGACATCCCGGGACGGGACGCACGCGGAGAGAAGATCACGGACGTCAGTTTCCTGACGGTCCTGCACGCGGGCGACCAGGACGTCGGCTTCACGCTGCCCGGCCCGCCCTGGGCCGAGGCGTACGAGCTGGTGGTGGACACGGCGCGGGAGGAACAGGCGCGGGCGCCGGGGACGGTGCACGAGGGGGGCACGACGGTGTCGGTCCCGGCCCGGTCCGTGCTGCTCTTCACGGTACGGGGCTGAGCCGGACGGGGCCGGAGCGGCGGCGGTGACCTGCGCGTCGCACTGGAATTCATATCAACCGATCGGCTGATATGAAGGGTGCGACCGGCCGACAGTGACGGGAAAATCACATGAGCGATGTCAGTGGTCAACCGTAGGCTCACCCCTGATGCCCGAAACACATGCAGCCACCAAGGACCGGTCCTCCGTGCGTTCACTGCTGAGGCTGTGGCCGTACGTACGCCCGGTGCGAACGCGTCTCGCCAGTGCGGCTTTTGTCGCGATAGTCGCGTCCTGTCTCAGCCTGGTGATCCCGCTCGTACTGAAGTGGATGGTCGACGGACCGGTCACCGACCGCGACCCGGGAGGCGTGTGGCTCGGAGCGCTGTTCCTGCTGGCGCTCGGCATCGCCGAGGCGCTGCTCTTCGGCCTGCGGCGCTGGCTGGTGGCCCGGCCGCTGGCCGGTGTGGAGGCGGCGATGCGGGCCGACCTCTACCGGCATCTGCAGCGGCTTCCGGTCGCCTTCCACGACCGGTGGCCGTCGGGACAGCTCCTTTCGCGCGGGACGACGGATCTGATGCTGCTGCGGATGTTCCTGGCGTTCCCGCTCACCTTCCTGCTGGTCAACACGACGACGATCCTGGCCGGCTTCGTCATTCTGCTGATCCAGGACTGGTCGCTCGGGCTGGTGCTGCTGGTTCCGGTGCTGCCGCTGGTCATTCTGTGTTCGCTCTTCGAGTCGCGGTACTCACTGGTCGCGCGCCGGGCCCAGGACCAGGTGGGAGATCTGACGACGGTCGTCGAGGAGGGCGTGCTCGGCATCCGGATCGTCAAGGGCTTCGGGCGCCATCGCAGCCAGTCCCTCGCCTTCCGCGCGCTCGCGGAGCGACTGCGCGCCACGGAGCTGGGCAAGGCACGGCTGCTGGGAGGCATCTGGGCCCTGGTCATGATCATTCCGGAACTGGCCATCGGTGCCGCGCTGGTGCTCGGCACGATCCAGGTGGCGGACGGCGCGCTCTCGGCGGGCACACTGGTCGCGTTCCTGTCGACGGCGCTGGCGCTGCGGTGGCCGGTGGAGTCGATGGGATTCCTGCTCGCGATGAGCCAGGAGTCGGCGACGGCGACCGAGCGCTTCTTCGAGGTGATGGACGTCCGGGAGGAGGCGGAGGCCACGGACCCGGCGCGGGCCCCGAGCGCGGGCGTCCCGCGTCCGGAGACCGGAGGGCTGCGCTTCGAAGGGGTCTCCTTCCGGTATCCGGACGCGGATCCGGCCTCCGCGCCCGTGCTGGCGGCGGTCGATCTGCATGTCCGGCCCGGCGAGACCATGGCCCTGGTCGGCGCCACCGGTTCGGGCAAGACGACGCTCACCGCGCTCGTACCGCGACTGCACGAGGTGACCGGCGGCCGGATCACGCTGGACGGCGAGGACATCACTCTGATGGAGCGGCGCCGGCTGCGTGAACTCGTCTCGGTGGCCTTCGAGGAGCCGACGCTGTTCTCCGCGAGCGTCGGCGAGAACGTGCTGATGGGCTCGGCGGACGCCGACGAGGAGGCGCTGCTGCGGGCGCTGGAGGTGGCCCAGGCCGGCTTCGTACAGGACCTGCCTCAGGGCCTGCGGACACAGGTCGGCGAGCAGGGGCTCAGCCTCTCCGGCGGCCAGCGGCAGCGGCTCGCGCTCGCCAGAGCGGTGGTCGGACGGCCGCGCTTCCTGGTGCTGGACGATCCGCTGTCCGCGCTCGACGTGCATACGGAGGCGTTGGTGGAGGCGGCGCTGCGCCGGGTGCTCCAGGAGACCACCGCGCTGGTCGTGGCGCACCGGCCGTCGACCGTGCTGCTCGCCGACCGGGTGGCGCTGATCTCCCGGGGCCGGATCGCGGCCGTCGGCACCCATCAGGAACTGCTGCGCGGCAGCGAGGAGTACGCCTGGCTGATGTCGGGCTCCACGGCCGTTGAGGAGGGCGTCCGATGACCACGTCGGCCACCACGGGCACCACCGGTCCGGCGCCGGTCGGCACCGAGGACGAGCGGGCGCTCTCCGGCGCTCCCGTCCCGGCCGGTGACCCGTTCGACCAGGACGACCTGCCCACACCTCCAGGTGCCACCGGCGCCCTGCTGCGGTCGCTGCTGCGTGCCCGGCGCGGCCGGGTCGTCGTGGCCGCGCTGCTTCTGCTGCTCCAGCAGGCCGCCGCCCAGACGGGCCCGCTGATCGTCGCGTACGCCATCGACCGTGGCGTGCCCGCCTTCCGGGACGGCGACCACGGACCGCTGGTCGCCGTCGGCGCCGGCTATCTGATCTGCGCACTCGGCTCGGGAGGCTTCCAGTTCGTCTTCATCCGGGCCTCCGCGCGGATCAACCAGGACGCGCTTCTCGATCTGCGCGGCCGTATCTTCCGCCACGCGCAGGCGCTGAGCGTGGACTTCCACGAGCGGTACACCTCCGGTCGGCTGATCTCCCGGTCCACCACCGATGTGGAGTCGCTGCGCGAGCTGCTCAGCGAGGGCCTCCAGGAGCTGCTGGGAGTGGTGCTCGCCTTCGTCTACATCTCGGCGATGCTGCTCTATCTGGACGTGCGGATCGGCGCGCTGGCCGTGGCCTCCTTCATACCGCTGTATCTGCTGGTGCGGCTCTACCAGAGCCGGGCCGGCCTGATCTTCGGCCGGCGCTCCACGGCGATCGCCGCCGTCATCGTGAAGTTCACGGAGACGATGAACGGCATCAGGCCGGTGCAGGCGTTCCGGCGCGAGCGGGCCAACGACGCGGACTTCCACGTGCTCAACCACCGCCATGAGCGCAGCAACGGCGACGCGCTGATCGAGATGGCCCGCTATGTGGTCGGCTCACGGCTCGTCGCCAACACCGCCGTCGCCGGGATGGTGCTCTGGGGCGCCTACCGGGTGGCGGACGGCACGCTGGCCCTCGGTGTGCTGGCCGCCGCCGTGCTGTATCTGCGGCGGCTGTACGACCCGATCGACCGGCTCGGCATGTTCCTCAACTCGTATCAGTCGGCTGCCGCTTCACTGGAGAAGATCGCGGGTCTGCTGGCGCAGGCGCCCTCGGTGCCCGAGGCGTCGCGTCCTCGTCCGCTGCCCGCGCTCACCGGCGGCTTCCCGGGCCGCGAGGTCGTCTTCGACGGCGTGAGCTTCTCGTACCGCACGGGCGGCGAGGTCCTGCCGCGCTTCGATCTGACGGTCCCGGCCGGCCAGACCGTCGCCGTGGTCGGCTCGACCGGCGCCGGCAAGTCCACGCTGGCCAAACTGCTGGCCCGCTTCTACGACCCGACGCGGGGCCGGGTCCTGCTCGACGGTGTCGATCTGCGCGAGCTGGACACACCGGAGCTGCGGCGCGGAGTCGTGATGGT
The DNA here is from genome assembly GCF_033795305.1 of Streptomyces sp. AK02-01A. NCBI lineage: Bacteria > Bacillati > Actinomycetota > Actinomycetes > Kitasatosporales > Streptomycetaceae > Streptomyces > Streptomyces sp. AK02-01A. The sequence goes on along the minus strand of NZ_JARBAE010000012.1, from coordinate 86,242 downwards.
GACCCAGGAGGCGTTCCTCTTCTCCGGCACGGTCGCCGAGAACATCGCCATCGGCCGTCCGGACGCCTCCCGCGAGGACATCGAAGCGGCGGCGAAGGCGATCGGCGCCGACGACTTCATCCGCTCCCTGCCGGACGGCTACGACACGGACGTACGCAAGCGCGGCGGCCGTATCTCCGCCGGCCAGCGCCAACTGGTCGCCTTCGCCCGCGCGCTGCTCGCCGATCCGGCCGTCCTGATCCTCGACGAGGCGACCAGCTCGCTGGACATCCCGGGCGAGCGCGCCGTGCAGCGCGCCATGGACACCGTGCTGCGCGGCCGTACGGCGGTGGTGATCGCGCACCGTCTGTCGACGGTCGAGATCGCGGACCGGGTGCTGGTGATGGAACACGGCCGGGTCGTCGAGGACGGCTCGCCGTCCGATCTGATCGCCGGCCCGGGCCGGTTCGCGGGCCTGCACCGCGCCTGGCGGGACAGCCTGGCCTGACCGGCCGTCCGACGGCCGCCGGGCCCGGAACCGGCGCACGGTGTACGCACGGCCGGTTACCCACAGCGATGACACTCCGGCGGACCGGCCCGCTCGCGACGCGCGCGGGCCGCGCCGCCGGAGCGCGCTCCCGGCTCCCGGCGGTCCCGGGTCCCGTACGGCGTCACACCGGGCGTGTCCGCCGTGGACGACGGCAGGGAATGAGCCACACTTCGCGTCGGCTCCGGCGGGCGCCGCCACTCGACCGCTCAAAACTCCGTTCACATTCGTCACCTTCGAACACGATCTCCAAGGGCTCCTCCGACACTTTGAAATTCGGGCCGCGCCGAACACCTGGAGGCGCCGTCATGATCACTGGCGAAACGTCCGCTTAACGAACAGGGGCTTTCGGGCAGCGAACCGTTTCCGGCCAACTTCTTGACGCGCTCCTGACAGGAAGGCGCCGCGACTGCCACTCTTCCCCCGTTCTTCGCACCAACTGCTCCGCGTGCACCGTCCGGGCGGCCCACCCAGCGGCCCGGTACCCCCCTCGCAGAAGGAGTTCGCGTGAGATCCACGCCCAGCCGTCGCGCCACCGCGACCGGCGCTCTGATCGCCGCAGCAGCTCTGCTCACCGTCGGTGTGCAGTCAGGAACCGCCGTCGCACGGCCCGACAGCGCTCCCACCGCAGCCGTCGCCGGCAAGGCGAACCCCGGCGCGCTGCCGCGCGATCTCTCTCCGGCCCAGCGCGCCGCGCTGATACGCGAGGCCGACGCCGCCAAGGCGGCCACCGCCAAGGAACTCGGCCTCGGCGCGCAGGAGAAGCTCGTCGTACGTGACGTCGTCCAGGACGTCGACGGCACCACGCACACCCGGTACGAGCGCACCTACCAGGGCCTTCCGGTCCTCGGCGGTGACCTCGTGGTCGCGGCGACGAAGGCGGGCACGACCAAGGCCGTCAGCAAGGCCTCCACGTCGGTCCTCAAGAACGTCGTCACCACCGCCGAGGTGGCGCCGGCCACCGCGGAGAAGCAGGCGCTGAGCGCCGCGGCCGCGGACGGTTCGAAGAAGACCGAGGCCGACCGCGCGCCGCGCAAGGTCGTGTGGATGGCGCAGGGCGCGCCGACCCTCGCCTACGAGACGGTCGTCGGCGGGCTCCAGCACGACGGCACCCCGAACGAGCTGCATGTCGTCACCGACGCCGCCACCGGCGCGAAGCTGTACGAGTGGCAGGGCGTCGAGACGGGCGTGGGCAACACCCAGTACAGCGGCCAGGTCACCGTCGGCTCCGTCCAGTCGGGCTCGACGTACAACCTGACCGACTCGGGCCGGGGCAACCACAAGACGTACAACCTGAACCGCGGCACCTCGGGCACCGGCACTCTCTTCTCTGGCCCGGACGACGTCTGGGGCAACGGCGCCGCCGCCAACCTGGAGACCGCGGGCGCCGACGCCGCCTACGGCGCCGGTGAGACCTGGGACTACTACAAGAACGTGCACGGCCGCACCGGCATCCGCGGTGACGGCGTCGGCGCGTACTCCCGCGTCCACTACAGCAGCGGCTACGTCAACGCCTTCTGGCAGGACAGTTGCTTCTGCATGACGTACGGCGACGGCTCGGGCAACACCAAGCCGCTGACGTCCATCGACGTGGCCGCCCACGAGATGTCCCACGGCGTCACCGCCGCCACGGCCGGCCTGGTGTACAGCGGCGAGTCCGGCGGTCTCAACGAGGCCACCTCCGACATCTTCGCCTCGGCCGTCGAGTTCTACGCCAACAGTCCCCAGGACCCGGGTGACTACCTGATCGGCGAGAAGATCGACATCAACGGCAACGGCACGCCGCTGCGCTACCAGGACAAGCCGAGCCGCGACGGCATCTCGCCGGACAGCTGGTACTCGGGCATCGGCAGCACCGACGTCCACTACTCGTCGGGCCCGGCCAACCACTTCTTCTACCTGCTCTCCGAGGGCAGTGGCGCCAAGGTCGTCAACGGCGTCTCGTACAACTCGCCGACCTCCGACGGTCTGCCGGTGACCGGCATCGGCCGGGCGAAGGCCGAGCAGATCTGGTTCAAGGCGCTCGCCACGAAGTTCACCTCCACGACGAACTACGCGGCGGCCCGCACCGGCACGCTCGCGGTCGCCGGTGAGCTGTACGGCACCACCAGCGCCGAGTACACGGCCGTCCAGGACGCCTGGGCCGGCATCGCGGTCGGCCGCCGCCCCGGCTCCGACCCCAACCCGGGCCCGGTCTTCGAGTCCACCACCTCCGTCGCCATCCCGGACAACGGCGCGGCGGTCACCTCGACGGTCAACGTCACCGGAGTCACCGGCAACGCGCCGACCGACCTCCAGGTCAATGTGGACATCACCCACACCTGGCGCGGTGACCTGGTCATCGACCTGGTCGCGCCGGACGGCACCGCCTACCGGCTGAAGAACTCCAGCGGTAGCGACTCGGCCGACAACGTGGTGGAGGAGTACCTCGTGAACGCCTCCTCCGAGGTGGCCAACGGAGCCTGGAAGCTGCGGGTCCAGGATGTCGCGGCGCAGGACACCGGCCGTATCAACGGATTCAAGCTCACCTTCTGAGCCGTCCGGCCGTCCCACCGCACCTGACCGAGTGAGCCGCCCGGGGTGTTCCGCACCCCGGGCGGCTTCGCGCGTGCCGGGTGCCGGCCGCCTCCATTTGCGGGATCACCGGGCCGGAAGCATCATCGAGATGACCCGGATATCCTCAGGATGTGGGGGCGTCGATGAGCGTTTCGTTCGCAACGACAACGTTTGCGCCGGTAGTGCTGGGCTTTTTCGGTCTCGGCACCGGCTATCTCATCTATGGGCCCCAGGAGCTCTTCCGGTTCCCGTCGCGAAACGCTTCGGTCGACCGCGCGACCGGTGTATGGGGTATCTGGCTGCCCGGCTTCTGCCAGTTCGTGACAGGTGTCTACCTGTTTGTCGCGCTCGCCTGGTTCGAGTCTCTCAAGGAACCGGCGCTCTACACCGCCGCTCTCGCTTTCTCGGCGTACGGCATTCACTGGTTCGCACTGGGATGGAATCGCTACCAGGGAAATGATGTACGGCCGACCGGATTCATGTCGATCGCCTTCGTCATCATCTCGGTGCTGGGCATGGTGGTTTTCTTCTCCGTCGGCTCATGGCCGCTGGGAGTGCTGTTCGCGGGACTGACCGGTGTCTATCTGAGCGAGTTCTTCGCCAGTTTCCGGATCGGCGCACGCGTGCCGACCACCGCCAATGAACACGCGCCGGTGCCGAACAATCCCGGCGAGCGGGCGCTCGGTTTCTTCCACATCGTCACCGGGCTGTGGCTGATGTATCTCACCTTCGCCACGACGCTCAACATCTCGCTGAACTACTCGCTGCCCGGCGGCTGACCGGCGGCGGTCCGGTGTCCGGTCCCGGCGTCCGCGCACCCGAGCCGTCCAGGGCCTCTCCCGCGCCCCGGACGGCTCAGCGCGCGAGAAGCGTGAGCGCCGCGCAGCCGCCGCTCACCGCGGCGGCCGACACGACGGCCGCCGCCACACAGCGCGTCCTCAGCAGCCGGTAGCGCTCCGTGTACTCGCCGCGCAGCTCGGCGGCGCGTTCGGTGACACGTACGAGCATCGCCCGCGCGGCGGCCAGCCGGTCGGCGGCGTAGAGGCGCTCCACGTCCGCACGCTGGGCGGTCGTGAGCCACGGCAACTGCTCGGCGAACCGGGCCGCCTGGCGCCTGGCGTCCTCCACCTCGGCGCTCCACAGGAGATAGCCCTCGAACTGGGCCAGACCACGGGCGGTGTCCTTATCCGGCTCCACACGATTCTCCTGGCCGCCGGTTCGGACGGATCTCCACTCGTCGCGGCGCCCTCACTGCTGCTTGTCTCCCGGCGCCACGGTCTGGGAGCGGTGCGGCTTGTTGAGAGCGTCGTCGAGCGACCGGATGGCCGGATAGTGCAGATCGAACGCCGGGGATTCCGAACGGATGCGCGGCAGTGTGAGGAAGTTGTGCCGCGGCGGCGGACAGGACGTGGCCCACTCCAGCGAACGGCCGTAGCCCCACGGATCGTCGACCTCGACCTTCTTGCCGTACTTGGTGGTCTTCCAGACGTTGTAGAAGAACGGCAGCATCGACAGACCGAGCAGAAAGGAACTGATCGAGGAAACGGTGTTGAGCGCGGTGAAGCCATCGGTGGCGAGATAGTCGGCGTAACGCCGCGGCATGCCTTCCGCGCCCAGCCAGTGCTGCACCAGGAAGGTGCCGTGGAAACCCACGAACAATGTCCAGAAGGTGATTTTACCGAGCCGCTCGTCCAGCATCTTGCCGGTGAACTTCGGCCACCAGAAATGGAATCCGGCGAACATCGCGAATACCACGGTGCCAAAGACGACGTAGTGGAAGTGCGCGACCACGAAGTACGAGTCGGAGACATGGAAGTCCATCGGCGGTGACGCCAGCAGGACACCGGTGAGACCACCGAAGAGAAAGGTGACCAGGAAGCCGATGGACCAGAGCATGGGAGTCTCGAAGGACAGCGAACCGTGCCACATGGTCCCGGCCCAGTTGAAGAATTTCACACCGGTGGGCACCGCGATCAGGAAGGACATGAAGGAGAAGAAAGGCAGCAGCACACCTCCGGTCACAAACATATGGTGCGCCCAGACCGTAATGGAAAGACCGGCGATGGAGATGGTCGCCGCGACCAGGCCGATATAACCGAAGATCGGTTTTCGGCTGAAGACCGGAAGGATCTCGGTGACGATACCGAAGAAGGGCAGCGCGATGATGTACACCTCGGGATGGCCGAAGAACCAGAAAAGGTGCTGCCACAGCAGGGCCCCGCCATTGGCGGCGTCGAACACACGCGCGCCGAACTTGCGGTCCGCCTCCAGCGCGAGCAGCGCGGCGGCCAGCACCGGGAAGGCGAACAGGACCAGCAGCGCGGTCAGCAGCACGTTCCAGGTGAAGATCGGCATCCGGAACATCGTCATACCGGGAGCCCGCATACAGATGATCGTGGTGATGAAGTTGACCGCGCCGAGGATCGTGCCGAAACCGGAGAGCGCCAGACCCATGATCCACAAATCGCCGCCGACGCCCGGCGAGCGGATCCCGTTCGTGAGCGGCGAGTAGGCGAACCAGCCGAAGTCGGCCGCGCCGTTCGGAGTGAGGAAGCCGCCCACGACCATCAGCCCGCCGAAGAGATAGAGCCAGTAGGCGAGGATGTTCAGCCGAGGGAACGCCACATCGGGCGCGCCGATCTGGAGCGGCATGATCCAGTTCGTGAATCCGGCGAACAGTGGCGTCGCGAACAGCAGCAGCATGATCGTGCCATGGATCGTGAACGCCTGGTTGTACTGCTCGTTCGAGATGATCTGCGTACCGGGACGGGCCAGCTCCGCGCGCATGACAAGGGCCAGCACACCGCCGCCGATGAAGAACCCGAATGACGTAATGAGATACAGCGTGCCGATCGTCTTGTGATCGGTGGTGGTCAGCCACCCCACGACAACACTGCCCGGCCGCTTGCGGCGCACCGGCATCTCGTCAGAGTAGGTTTCGTCGGCCTCGGCCGGCCCTTCCGTGCCCATCGTCGTCACTGCAACGCTCCTCCGTCAACGGTCGCCTGTGGACTCGGCAAGCAGCATGGCGTTGCTTTCACCGGGTCGGTGAGACCTCCTCCTCACCGGCGCGTCGCGACGGCGCGGCCTCCGCTCCCGCCGCGAGGCCGGCGCGCTTTCACCCGAAGGGCTTGCCGCACTGGTGGTGCGGTGTTGACGGCAGGACGGGCGCCGGAGCCGGCGGCTCGCCGGCCGGACAACCGGACGTACCCGCCACCGGGCCCGAAGTGTCTCTCTCCACAAGGGAGTCGGACCGGGCCCGGTAACGGGTACGAGGTGTTCCGACGCGTGCGTTCAGGTCCGGGAAGCGGTGTGACCGCTCGGTCCCGGCCCGCGGTCAGTTCGGGTTCTGCGCGTTGGTCAGGGTCTCCCAGGCCACAAACAGATTGTTGGTCCCGGAGGGCCGCTGCTGCTCGGTGAGCCGCTGCGTGTTGGTCATCGCGTAGCCCAGCCGGGTGTTGAGCGCGTTGAAGCCGACCTCGGTGACGGGACCGAGGCCACGCTGCACACTGCCGCCGCACAGCGACGAGGGCACGGGCTCGGCCTGCACCTCGTACTTGGACTGGAAGCCCAGCGCCTGCCGCAGCCGCTCACCGACCTGCGGGAAGAGGTCCTGGCCCTGGAGCCGCGCGGTCTCGAAGACATGCGAGACGGACGAGATGCCGTAGCCGGTGTGCACGAAGTCGCGGCAGGTCTCCTGCGTGAGGCCGGTGACAAAGGTTCCCTGGCCCTGCCAGTAGCCGACGATCTTGTCGCGGGTGTTCAGGTTCTGGCTCGGCACCGTCTTCGGCAGCGCGCCGTCGGACGAGAGATAGATGTACGCGGGCACCCGGGTCAGATAGATGCCGATCGCCTTGTCGTAGGCGGCCTTGTCGTCGAGGAAGACGGAGATGCTGACCGCCGCCTCCATCATGGTCAGCTCCCAGTTCCCGTTGGAGTTGGAGCCATTGATGATCTCGGGCAGATAGACATTGCGCAGCATGGTGCCGAAGCGCCCGGCGTTCGGCCAGTTGCCGTAGACGTGCTTGATGATCTCGGCGGCCTTGGGCCAGGAGGAACCGGCCCAGCCGGTCTGGAGCGGAGCGTTGCTGTTGGTGTGGTCCTGGATGCTGCTGGACCAGGCGTCCATGAGCTGGATCGCCTTCTGCGCGTACCGGTCGTCACGCGTGATGTACCAGGCCAGCGCGTCGGTGTAGGCGGCGATCGCGTCCTCGCGCTCGTCCGTGCAGCCGTTGTTGGGGTTGGAGTACGAGCCGCACTCGACGACGGCGCGGGGCTTGGCCGTCCGTGACAGGGAGGCGTACCTGCTCCCGATCATCTGGTCGTACGCGGCCTTCCAGGGCTGCGCGCCGGCCTGCACCTTGCCGCGTACGAAGTCGAGCTGAGCGGTGTTCAGGTTCACACCGGGATGGGTGAAGTTCGCCGGCGCGGCGGCGACGGCGGCACCGGCGGTCGCCGCCGCCTCGGCCGGCCGCACCGAGGGAGCCTGGTCGGCGGAGGCGGGTGCCATGAAGGCCGCGGCGATCACACCGGCCAGGGCGGCGGAGAGTCCGAGAACTCTGGAAATGGATCCGGGGCGCATGTGGGGGTGCCTTCCGGTCAGTGGACGTTCCTCAACTCCATTCATCCATATGAACGTTGAGTGGAGTTGTGAACCCGTTATTGAGTCAGGAACTTAGAACCAACACATGGACACGTCAAGGTCTGGACCTATGGAAACCCCGCCACCGCGCACCGCGCACCACGCATCGGGCACCGCACAGCGGGCAGCGCGCACGAGAAGGGCCGGGCACCGCCCCCCGGTGCCCGGCCCTGAACCATCTCGCGCGTCGCGCCGGCCGCGCTCAGCGCAACAGCACGCCCGCTCCCTCGCCCGTCGCCTCCGTCGGCAGCGCGACCAGGCCCAGTTCCGCACTGGTGGCCAGCAGCGGATGGGCCGGCAGCACCCGGACCGTGTAGCCGTAGGGGCCCGTACGGTCCAGCGCGAGCGGTCCCTCGTAGACCCAGCGGCCCTCCATGTCGGGGCCTCCGGCCGGCTTGAGCGGGACGGCCAGCGCGTCCACGATCGTGTCGTCGGAGCTGACCCGCCCGGCGACCGCCTGGACCTCCACCTCGTCGGGACGGAGCTCGCCGAGGCCGACCCGGACCCGCAGCGAGAGCGTGGAGCCCAGCTCCGCCGAGCCACCGGCGGCGGTGGCCGCGACGGCCTCGACATGGTCGACCGAGACATGCGGCCAGCGGCCGCGCGTCCGGTCCTTCCAGGCCGCCAGCTCCGTCGCGGTGTTCGCGTCCAGCGCGCGGTGGGCTCCGGCGGCGGGCGCGTACAGCCGCTCGACGTACTCGCGGACCATCCGGTCCGCGAGCACCTTCGGCCCGAGCGTGACCAGGGTGCGGCGGACCATCTCGATCCAGCGGTCCGGCAGACCGCCGGTGCCCCGGTCGTAGAAGCGAGGCGCGACCCGGTCCTCGATCAGCTCGTAGAGGGCGTTCGCCTCCAGTTCGTCCCGGCGGTTCTCGTCGGCGGCCAGTCCGTCCGCGGTCGGGATGGCCCAGCCGAAGTCCGGCTCGAACCACTCGTCCCACCAACCGTCCAGGACGGACAGGTTGAGACAGCCGTTGAGCGCGGCCTTCATCCCGCTGGTGCCGCAGGCCTCCAGAGGCCGCAGCGGATTGTTCAGCCAGACGTCACAGCCGGGATAGAGCTTCTGCGCCATCGCCATCCCGTAGTCCGGCAGGAAGACGATGCGGTGGCGCACCCGGGGATCGTCGGCGAACCGCACCAGCTCCTGGATCAGCCGCTTGCCGCCGTCGTCCGCCGGATGCGCCTTTCCCGCCACGACGATCTGGACCGGCCGCTCCGGATGGAGCAGCAGCTCCCGCAGCCGGTCCCGGTCGCGCAGCATCAGCGTCAGGCGCTTGTACGAAGGGACGCGGCGGGCGAAGCCGATGGTGAGGATGTCCGGGTCGAGGACGCCGTCGATCCAGCCCAGCTCGGCGGCCTGCGCACCGCGCAGCCGCCAGGACGCCCGCAGCCGTTCGCGCACCTCCAGCACAAGCCGCTCGCGCAGGATCTTGCGTACGTTCCAGACGTCGCCGTCCGGAATCTCGGCGAAGGCGTCCCAGCGCGGCGGATCTCCTTCCGGGTCGAGCGAACCCGCGAACAGCGCGTTCTCGCTGCGGCCCGCCGCGCCGGCGCCGAGCCTGGCGACCTCCGGCGCGACCCAGGTCGGCGCGTGCACACCGTTGGTGACGGAGGTGATCGGCACCTCGTCCGGGTCGAAGCCGGGCCAGAGACCGGCGAACATCTCGCGGCTGACCGCGCCGTGCAGGGTCGAGACGCCATTGGCCCGCTGGGCGAGCCGCAGTCCCATCACGGCCATGTTGAAGAGGTTCGGCCTGCCGCCGGGATAGGTCTCCAGACCGAGGGCGAGGACCCGCTCCGCGTCCAGGCCGGGCAGCTCGCCGTCGTCGCCGAAGTGACGCGCCACCAGCTCGCGGTCGAAGCGGTCGATTCCGGCCGGCACGGGCGTGTGAGTGGTGAACACCGTACCGGCGCGGACGGACTCCAGCGCGGCTTCGAAGCCGAGTCCGGTGCCGGTGAGCTCTCGGATGCGTTCCAGACCGAGGAATCCGGCGTGGCCCTCGTTGGTGTGGAACACCTCGGGCTCGGGATGGCCGGTGAGCCGGCAGTACGTACGCACGGCGCGGACGCCGCCGATGCCGAGCAGCATCTCCTGGAGGAGACGGTGCTCGCTGCCGCCGCCGTAGAGCCGGTCGGTGACATCGCGTTCGCCGGGGCCGTTCTCCTCGACGTCCGAGTCGAGCATCAGCAGCGGGACCCGGCCGACGTGCGCCTGCCAGATACCGGCGCGCAGCGAGCGCCGGCCCGGCAGTGTGAGGACGACCTGGGCGGGTGAGCCGTCGTCCTCGCGCAGCGGAGTGAGCGGGAGTTCGTTGGGGTCGAGGACCGGATACTGCTCCTGCTGCCAGCCGTCCCGCGACAGCGACTGGCGGAAGTAGCCGTGCCGGTAGAGCAGACCGACGCCGATGAGCGGTACGCCGAGGTCGCTGGCGGCCTTGAGATGGTCTCCGGCGAGGATGCCCAGGCCGCCGGAGTACTGGGGCAGGGCCGCGGTGACACCGAATTCGGGAGAGAAATAGCCGATGGCGGCGGGCAGCTCCGCGCCCTGGCCGTCGCGCTCCTGGTACCAGCGGTCGCCGCTCAGATAGGTGTCGAGATCGGCGGCGGCCGCGGAGAGTCTGTCCAGGAACGGAAGGTCGCCGGCCAGCTCGGCCAGACGGGTGGCGGACACGGCTCCGAGCAGCCGTACGGGGTCGCCGTCGGCGGCACTCCAGCCGTCGGGGTCGACGGCTTCGAAGAGCTGACGGGTCTCGGTGTGCCAGGACCAGCGCAGGTTGCGGGCGAGGTCGCTGAGCGGTTGAAGTGGTTCGGGCAGGACGGGGCGGACGGTGAACCGACGGATTGCCTTCACGTGTTCCACCTTCGCAGGGGACTTACGAGCCGGAGGGGACGCGCCACGGTGTGCGTCCCGCCTCCTCCCGACGGTAGTCGCACCCCGCCCTCCGCAACCACGGCGCACATGTGCGTACGAGGACGGGTTTCCGCGCCCTTGCGGGGCACCCGATAAAGAGATTGAGTACGGCTTTCGTTCGTCTCCCGTGTCCCCCGCCCGTTCCTACGCCCCGGTAGCCGGCGCGCCACCGGATTGCTCACCCGAAAACGGTGGGAATGCTCCCCCGGTACGCACGGCACACGAGCGCGTTTCCACACGATTCCAGCGCTATTCGAGTGAACGCGGACAGGAGCGGCCATGCCCGCAGCCTCCCAGTCGTCTACCGAGCGGCTACAAAGAACACCAAAACCAAGCAAAAGCGGCAAAAGCCGTCAAAGATCCCTACCTGCTCGACCTGCCATGCCTGTCACGCCCGCACAGCCCTCAGGTGATCCAGTGAAACCGCTGATTGGTCGCATTCCCGTCCTGGACGTACGCCCTCTCGTCGACTGCGGCAGACGCCCCGCGAAGGCGGTGAGCGGTGAGTCCTTCCAGGTCACCGCGACTGTCTTCCGCGAGGGGCATGACGCCGTCGCGGCGAACGTCGTCCTGATGGACCCCGGTGGCCGCCCCGGCCCCTGGACTCCCATGCGTGAGCTCGCTCCCGGTACCGACCGCTGGGGCGCCGAGGTCACTCCCACCGAGGAAGGCCGCTGGACATACACCGTCGAGGCGTGGAGCGATCCCGTCGCCACCTGGCGCCACGCCGCCCTGATCAAGATCCCCGCGGCCACCGACGAGCGCGACATCGCGCTGGTCCTCGCGGAGGGCGCCGAGCTGTTCGAGCGGGCCGCCGCCGGTGTGCCGAAGGGCGAGGGCCGGGAGGCCGTGCTGGCCGCCGTCGACGCTCTGCGCGACACCGCGCTGTCCGCGCGGGACCGGCTCGCCGCCGCGCTCTCCGCCGACTGCGCGGCGGCCCTCGCCCGCCATCCGCTGCGCGAGCTGGTCAGCTCCTCGCGTCCGGCGCCGCTGCTCGTCGAGCGCGAACGCGCGCTGTACGGCTCCTGGTACGAGCTGTTCCCGCGCTCCGAGGGCGCGGTCGTCACGGCCGGCGAGCCGCCGGTCAGCGGCACCTTCAGGACGGCCGCCGAGCGGCTGCCGGCGGTCGCCGCCATGGGATTCGACGTGGTGTATCTGCCGCCGGTCCATCCCATCGGCACCACGCACCGCAAGGGTCCGAACAACACACTCACACCGGGCCCGGAGGATGTCGGCGTGCCGTGGGCGATCGGCTCGGCCGACGGCGGCCATGACGCGATCCACCCGGACCTGGGCACGATCGAGGACTTCGACCACTTCGTGGAGACGGCACGCGGACTGCGGATGGAGGTCGCGCTGGACTTCGCGCTCCAGTGCTCACCGGACCATCCGTGGGTCGCGAAGCATCCGGACTGGTTCCATCACCGCGCGGACGGCACCATCGCCTACGCCGAGAATCCGCCGAAGAAGTACCAGGACATCTATCCGATCGCCTTCGACAGCGATCTGCGCGGACTGGTCCGCGAGACGACCCGCGTCCTGCGCCACTGGATGGCGCACGGCGTCCGGATCTTCCGCGTGGACAATCCGCACACCAAGCCGGTGCTCTTCTGGGAGAAGGTGATCGGCAACATCAACCGCACCGACCCCGATGTGATCTTCCTGGCGGAGGCGTTCACCAGGCCGGCGATGATGCACACGCTGGCCGCGATCGGCTTCCAGCAGTCGTATACGTACTTCACCTGGCGCAACACCAAGCAGGAGCTGACCGACTACCTCACCGAGCTGTCGGGTGAGGCGGCCTCGTACATGCGGCCCAACTTCTTCGTGAACACGCCTGACATCCTGCACTCCTATCTCCAGGAAGGCGGCCGTCCGGCCTTCGAGGTGCGGGCGGTGCTGGCCGCGACGATGGTCCCGTCGTGGGGTGTGTACGCGGGATATGAACTCTGCGAGAACAGCCCTGCCAAGCCCGGCAGCGAGGAGTACCTTGACTCGGAGAAGTACCAGCTGAAGCCCCGTGACTGGGAGGCGGCCGAGCGCGAGGGCCGCACCATCGCCCCGCTCATCACCACACTCAACCGGATCAGACGCCGCCACCCTGCCCTCCAGCGGCTGCGCGACATCCACTTCCACCAGGCCGACAACGAAGCGGTCATCGCGTACAGCAAGCGGTCGGGTTCGAACATTGTTCTGGTGGTCGTCAACCTCGACCCTCACCACACCCAGGAGGCGACGGTCTCGTTGGACATGCCGCGGCTCGGCCTTGACTGGCACGAGACCGTTCCGGTGCGCGATGAGCTCACCGGCGAGACCTATCACTGGGGCAGAGCCAACTATGTGCGCCTAGAGCCGGGCGTCACGCCCGCGCACATCGTGGTGCTGCGACCGTCCCCGCCGATCGGAGGGTCACCCACAACATGATCGTCAATGAGCCCGTCCACGACACCTTCGAGGACACTCCCGCCAAGGACCGCGATCCCGACTGGTTCAAACGGGCCGTCTTCTACGAAGTCCTGGTGCGTTCGTTCCAGGACAGCAATGGCGACGGCATCGGTGACCTCAAGGGGCTCACCGCCAAACTCGACTATCTCCAGTGGCTGGGCGTCGACTGCCTCTGGCTGCCGCCGTTCTTCAAGTCACCGCTGCGCGACGGCGGCTACGACGTGTCCGACTACACGGCGGTGCTGCCCGAATTCGGCGATCTCGCCGACTTCGTGGAGTTCGTCGACGCCGCGCACCAGCGCGGCATGCGCGTGATCATCGACTTCGTCATGAACCACACGAGCGATCAGCACGAGTGGTTCCAGGAGTCCCGCAAGGACCCCGACGGGCCGTACGGCGACTACTACGTCTGGGCCGACGACGACAAGCAGTACCAGGACGCCCGCGTCATCTTCGTCGACACCGAGACGTCCAACTGGACCTTCGACCCGGTGCGCAAGCAGTACTACTGGCACCGGTTCTTCTCCCACCAGCCGGATCTCAACTACGAGAACCCGGCGGTGCAGGAGGAGATCACCTCGGCGCTGCGGTTCTGGCTGGACCTGGGCATCGACGGCTTCCGGCTGGACGCCGTGCCGTATCTGTACCAGGAGGAGAACACCAACTGCGAGAACCTCCCGGCCACCCACGAGTTCCTCAAGCGGGTCCGGAAGGAGATCGACGCCAACTATCCCGACACGGTGATCCTCGCCGAGGCCAACCAGTGGCCGGAGGACGTCGTCGACTACTTCGGCGACTACGCGGCCGGCGGCGACGAGTGCCATATGGCCTTCCACTTCCCGGTGATGCCGCGGATCTTCATGGCCGTACGGCGCGAGTCCCGCTACCCGGTCTCGGAGATCCTGGCGAAGACCCCGGCGATCCCGACCGGCTGCCAGTGGGGCATCTTCCTGCGCAACCACGACGAGCTGACCCTCGAAATGGTCACGGACGAAGAGCGCGACTACATGTACGCGGAGTACGCCAAGGATCCGCGGATGCGCGCCAACATCGGCATCCGGCGTCGTCTCGCTCCGCTGCTGGACAACGACCGCAACCAGATCGAGCTGTTCACCGCTCTGCTGCTGTCGCTGCCCGGCTCGCCGATCCTCTACTACGGCGACGAGATCGGGATGGGCGACAACATCTGGCTCGGCGACCGGGACGCCGTACGGACTCCGATGCAGTGGACACCGGACCGGAACGCCGGATTCTCCTCCAGCGACCCGGGCCGGCTCTATCTGCCGACGATCATGGACCCGGTCTACGGCTACCAGGTCACCAATGTGGAGGCGGCGATGGCGTCGCCTTCCTCGCTGCTGCACTGGACCCGCCGGATGATCGAGATCCGGAAGCAGAACCACGCCTTCGGTCTCGGCTCGTACACCGAACTGCCCTCGTCGAACCCGGCCGTGCTGGCCTTTCTGCGCGAGGCTCCCTCCGCGGAGGGCGACGGCGACGACCTGGTGCTCTGTGTGCACAACTTCTCGCGGTTCGCACAGCCCACGGAGCTGGATCTGCGGGCCTTCAGCGGCCGTCATCCGGTGGAGCTGATCGGCGGCGTCCGGTTCCCGGCCATCGGCGAGTGGCCCTATCTCCTGACCCTCGCGGGCCACGGCTTCTACTGGTTCCGCCTCAGGAAGGACATCGCGCCCGTCTGACGCGGTGTGCCGCACGACCCCGTGCGAGTCGGTTTCCGCCGCCTCGCACGGGGCACTCTCCCGACATCCCGTTCGTTCGAGTTCGTACGAAATCAAGCCGTACGGATCATCCTCACCCGACACGTCCCGCACAGCCGGACAGCCATTGCCGCAATCCGGGACACTCTGCGCATCCTGTGGTGTGCCCGGGGAAAGGACGCGATGCCATGTCGAAGGCTGCATCCACCCGGACTACCCCGCGCCTCGCCGCCACCTCGCCCGCCGTGTCTCCCGCCGACGCGAGAGCGCTGGTCAGCTCGCTCACGCCGCTGCTCCACGACTGGCTGCCACGCCAGCGCTGGTTCGCGGGCAAGGGCCGGCAGATCACCGGCTTCGTGCCGGTGACGGTCACCGAGCTGCTGCCGATGAACGCGGGGGGTCCGTGGCTGTTGCATCTGCTCGTACGGGTCGAACAGCGAGGTGCCTCCGGGCCTCCGCCGTCGATTCCCTCCTCATCAACGCCCGCCGCGGTCGCCGCGTCGGCCGGTGACTGCTATCAGCTCCTGCTCGGGATCCGCAAGGCACTGCCGCCGTATCTGGCGTCCGCGCTGATCGGCCATGTGGCGGAGGGACCGCTGGCCGGTCTCACCGCCTACGAGGGACTGCACGACCCGCGCCTCGCCGAGCTGCTGCTGGAGCGGCTGGGCTCGCCCGGTGCGCAGGGACCGCTGCGGTTCGACCGGGCCGGGCCGGTCCCGGCGGGACTCACCGGCCGGCTGCTCGGCGCCGAGCAGTCGAACTCGTCTTTGGTCTACGGCGACGCCTTCATCCTCAAGATCCTCCGCAGGGTCTTTCCGGGACCGCATCCGGATCTGGAGCTTCCGCTGGCGCTGGCGGCGGAAGGCTGCGAGCGCGTGCCCGCACCGGTCGCCTGGTTCGAGGCCGCGGATCCGTCGGGCAGCGGAGAATCCCTCACACTCGGCGTGCTCCAGCCCTATCTGCGCGGCTCCCAGGACGGCTGGCAGCTCGCGCTGGCCGCGCTGGCCGACGGCCGCGACTTCACCATCGAGGCCCGCGCGCTGGGCCGGGCCACCGCCGAGGTGCACACCGCGCTCGCCGACGCGCTGCCGACGGTCACACTGGGCCGCAGCCAGACCGCGCAGCTCGCGAGCGCAATGGCGGACCGGCTGGACCTCGCGGCCCAGGCGGTGCCCTCGCTGCGTCCTCATGTCTCCGGGCTGCGCACCGCCTTCGCCGCGCTCGCCGGTCTGGACGAGGCCGGACGCGGCCGGCCGGCCCAGCGTGTGCACGGCGATCTGCATCTCGGACAGGCCCTGCGGACTCCGGACGGCAGATGGTCGGTCATCGACTTCGAGGGCGAGCCCGCCAGGCCGCTCGCCGAGCGGCGCCGGCCTCAGCCGCCGGTCCGCGATGTCGCGGGCATGCTCCGCTCCTTCGACTACGCGGCCCGCTCCCACGAGCCGTGGCGTCCGGACTGGGCGGAGCGGTGCCGGGCGGCGTACTGCGAGGGATACGCGTCGGCCTCGGGCGTCGACCCGCGCGCGGAGCCCGAGCTGCTGCGCGCGTACGAGACGGACAAGGCGGTCTACGAGGTCCTGTACGAGGCGAGGCACCGCCCCGACTGGCTGCCGGTCCCGATGGCGGCGATCCGCCGTCTGGCCGGCGAGGTCTGACCCGCGAGGCGGCGCCGCCGCGCTTCGGTGGCGGCGCCGCCGCACGGCCTCCGGCGCTGTACACCGCCCGACCGTGCCTGTCCGCCGGCCCCGACCGCCGGCGCTCTCCCACTCCCGACCGCCCACAGAAGCGAAGCCCGCCGAGGAGGCAGCCCCGTGACCGCCCGCCCGCCGTCCCACCGCAAGTCCGAGCCCGAGCCCACCACTCTCCCGGTCCCGCCGCCCGCTCCGGCCGAGAGGCGGAAGTCTCCGGGCCGCGAGCGTCCCGGCACCTCCGCCGTGGCTCCCCGGCCGCGCGAGGATCCGGGCGGCCGGGACGTGCGCGCCGCACGGCCGCTGGACGGCGGTGACCGGGAGCGGCTGCTCGCCGGTTCGCATCACGAACCGCACGCGCTGCTCGGAGCGCATCCGGTGCGCGACGGCGTGGCCTTCCGGACACTGCGGCCTTACGCGCGCGCCGTGACCGTGCTGGCCGACGGTGTCCGGGCCGAGCTGCACGACGACGGCGACGGACTCTTCTCCGGTGTCCTGCCGCTGCGCGAGGTGCCCGCGTACACACTGCTCGTCCGGTACGGCGACGCCTCGGCGGAGAGCGGCGCGAGCGCGGCCGAGGCCGACGAACTGGAGGCCGGCGATCCGTACCGCTTCCTGCCCGCGCTCGGCGACCTCGATCTCCACCTCATCGGCGAGGGCCGGCACGAGGAGCTGTGGAAGGCCCTCGGCGCCCGTCCCATGACACACCAGGGTGTGACCGGCACCCGCTTCACCGTCTGGGCGCCCAATGCCCGTGGCGTGCGGATCGCCGGCGACTTCAACTACTGGGACGGCACGAGCCTGCCGATGCGTTCGCTCGGCTCCACCGGCGTGTGGGAGCTGTTCGTGCCGGGGATCGGCGAGGGCGCGCTCTACAAGTTCGACATCACGCGTCCCGACGGATCGCACACACTGCGCGCGGATCCGATGGCGCGGCGCACCGAGGTGCCGCCCGCGACCGCCTCCATCGTGACCGAGTCCCACCATGTGTGGCGCGACGAGGAGTGGCTCGCGCACCGCGCGGACCGGCCGGTGCACGAGGCGCCGTTCTCCGTGTACGAGGTCCATCTGGCGTCCTGGCGGCCCGGCCTGACGTATCGTCAGCTCGCTTCCCAGCTTCCCGCCTACGTCAGGGATCTGGGCTTCACGCATGTCGAGCTGATGCCGGTCGCGGAGCATCCGTTCGGCGGCTCCTGGGGCTATCAGGTCACCGGCTTCTACGCGCCGACGTCCCGGATGGGCACGCCGGACGATTTCCGGTATCTCGTGGACGCGCTGCACCGCGCGGGCATCGGCGTGCTGGTCGACTGGGTCCCGGCGCACTTCCCGAAGGACGAGTGGGCGCTGGCGCGGTTCGACGGCCGTCCGCTGTACGAGCACGCCGATCCGCAGCGGGCCGAGCATCCCGACTGGGGCACGCTGGAATTCGACTACGGCCGCACGGAGGTGCGTAACTTCCTGGTCGCCAACGCCGTGTACTGGTGCGAGGAGTTCCATATCGACGGGCTGCGGGTCGACGCGGTCGCCTCGATGCTCTATCTGGACTACTCCCGCGAGGAGGGCCAGTGGTCTCCGAACGAGCGCGGCGGCCGGGAGAATCTGGACGCCGTCGCCTTCCTCCAGGAGATGAACGCCACGGTCTACCGCCGCTGTCCCGGTGTGGTGACCGTGGCCGAGGAGTCCACCGCCTGGAACGGCGTCACGCGCGCCACGCATGTCGTGGGCCCGGACGGCTTCGGCGGTCTCGGCTTCGGACTGAAGTGGAACATGGGCTGGATGCACGACTCGCTGGACTATGTCGCCAAGGAGCCCGTCCACCGCAAGTATCACCACGGTGAGATGACCTTCTCCATGGTGTACGCGTACAGCGAGAACTACGTCCTGCCGATCTCCCACGACGAGGTGGTCCACGGCAAGCGGGCGCTGGTCTCCAAGATGCCCGGTGACTGGTGGCAGCAGCGCGCCAACGATCGCGCCTATCTCGGCTTCATGTGGGCGCATCCGGGCAAGCAACTGCTCTTCATGGGACAGGAGTTCGCTCAGGGCGCGGAGTGGTCGGAGGGCCATGGCCCGGACTGGTGGCTGCTCGATCCGTCCTACGCGGCGGCGGCCGACCACCAGGGTGTGCGTGATCTGGTCCGCGATCTCAACGCGGTGTACGGCAGGACGCCCGCGCTCTGGGAGCGGGACACCGCGCCGGAGGGCTTCTCCTGGGTGGACGGCGGCGCCGCCGAGGACAATGTCTTCGCCTTCCTGCGCTTCGACGCGGCCGGCGCGCCACTGCTGGCGGTCTCGCACTTCTCGCCGGTGGTCCGGCACGACTACCGGCTCGGCGTGCCGGAGGAGTTCTCGGCCTGGACCGAGGTCCTCAATACGGACGCGGCGCGCTACGGCGGCGGCGATGTGCTCAACCCGGAACCGGTGAAGCCGGAATCGGTCGGCGCGCACGGCCGGCCCGCGAGCCTCCAGCTCACGCTGCCGCCGTTGGCGACGATCTGGCTGCGGCCCGTCTGACGTACCCTCATATATGGCTCTGGCCACGCCACATCCGCTCCGGCGGGGCCATGGCACGTCCCAGGGAGCCGTCCGGGGGCGGACGGTGGAGGATCACCGTCCGCCCCCGGCCTGGCGGCGTCTCCAGGTGTCTGCCTGGCCTGTCTCACGTCCAGGCCGGTGGCTGCCGGTGGTAGTTCGGCCGTACGGCGGTGTTGGTGTACGTCCGGTGGAACACCGGTGTGGTGGAGGCGGACAGCGGCGGCACGATCCAGTCGCGGTCGGTGGGAGTGGCCCTGCCACGGCGCTCTTCGCGCTCCTCATGAGTGACGAACTGCCGGGTCACGGTGTGGTGGTCGACGATATGCACGCCGGCCCGGTGGAACGAGTGCAGCACGGCCCGGTTGATCTCGACCAGCGCCACGTCCTTCCACAGTGTGTCGTCGCGGCCGGTGTCCAGGCCCATCCCGGCCGCCACGCGCGGCAGCATGTCGTACCGGTCGGTGTCGGCGAGATTGCGCGCGCCGATCTCGTATCCGACGTACCAGCCGTTGAACGGACAGGCCGGATACTCGACACCGCCGATCTCCAGCAGCATGTCGGAGATGGCCGGTACGGCGTGCCAGCGCAGGCCCAGCTCCGCGAACCACGGCAGGTCCGGATGGACGAGCTCCACCTCCAGCACCGCGTCCTCGGGCAGTGAGAACCAGCGCGGCTCCTCGCCGGGCATCCGCACGATCAGCGGCAGTACGTCGAACGGACCGCCGGCGCCGCGCCAGCCGAGCGAGCGCGCCGCCGCCGTGAGGTCCACCTGCAGCGGATCGCCCACCACACCGCCGTCGGGCCGCGCGTATCCGGCGTAGCGCACGAGCTGCGGATTCCAGATCCTGGGCCCGGAGCCGTCCGGTGACCGCTGGCCGAACACGGTGATGACGGGCTGGAGCCGGCCGTGGTTGGTGGCCAGCCGGAGATGGTCCACACAGGCGGCGAAGACCTCCTCGGCACTGGTCGCGTCGCGGCGGTCGACCACGCGCAGCGCCTTCCAGTGCAGCCGGCCGACACAGCGCGCGTGGTTGCGCCAGGCGATCTTGCAGCCGTGGGCCAGCTCGGCCGTCGTCTGGCGGTAGCCGCCGGTCGCGCGGATCTCCGCCAGCGCGGCGGCGAGCCGGTGCGCACGGTCACCGTCCACGGGTGTCTCGTCGTCCAGCAGAAAGCGCCGGGCCTCGGCCGACAGCGCGGACTCGGATGCCGGGTCCGGAGCGTTCGTCAGGACGGCGGCCGGCTCGGTGACACCGGCTGCGATCTCCGTCCGCTGTCCCTGAGCGGGGCACATGGGCGGCGCCGTGCGCCCCGCTCCCGGCATCGCGGTCTCAGCCACCAAGGTGGATACGGAAGCGGACCTGCTTCCCGTCCAGGACGATCTCCGCCTCGCCCTGGGCTCCGGCGTACGACCCGGTGCCGCCGACGACGGCGGACGCGCCCTTGTACGGTCCTCCGCCGAAGCGGTCGATCATGGCGCTCAGCGCGAGAAAGCCCTTGGAGGTGCGCAGCACCCGCTGGCACTGGGTGGTCGAGCCGTTGTGCGTGATCCGCACCGTGCCGCACCGCGCGCTGCCATCGCCGATGATCTTTCCAGGACGGCCCCGGTTGTTCTCGTGCAGCTCCAGGAAGGTGGTCCAACTGGCGCCCGCCCTGGCGCTCCTGGGCTCGGTGTCGACCTTCTTCACGCCGATCCAGTTGAGCGTGGTCGCGGCCTTCGCCGGTGCCCGCTCGGGCGCGGGCGCGGCGCCGGCGTAGGTGACGACGGCGGCGGTCATCGCGGTACCGGCGGCCAGCGCCAGGACAACACGGGACGGACGCGCAGAGAAAGGCGTACGGGACACCTGACCTCCAGAGGAGAAGGAACGTCGGCCCGGAGAGGAGGCTCTCGCCGGGCGTCACCCGGAACGGGTGCGACGTCACTTCAGCCCGCCGGAGCGAGCGGGACAAACGATCTGGCGGGAAGTTCACCCGATCAGCGCCGTCCTTCACCCGGACGAGCGGCCCGCACCGGCGTGTCCGGGCCGCGCTGTCACGCGTGCGGCCCCGCCGGACCCGCTCCGGCAGGGCCATCCGGCTTATGCGTCCGTGACGGCCCACTCCTCCGTCGCGGCCCGCACCGACGCGAGCCGGGACGACACCTCGCGGTCGCGCACGATGCCGAGCCGCTGGGTCGCTCTGGTCAGCGCCACATAGAGGTCGTTGATGCCGCGCGGCGAGCCGTCCATGATTCCTTCCGGGTCGACGACGAGCACCGTGTCGAACTCCAGGCCCTTCGCCTGCCGTGCGTCCAGCAGGACCACGGGACGGGTCAGATCGGGTGTGGCGCCCCAGGAGGCGCCGGGCAGCGCGGCCGCGAGACCGGGCAGCAGCGCGGCCGGAGCGATCACCGCGAGCCGTCCCTCGCCCGGGTGCGCGGCCGCCAGCGCGGCGGCCGTACCGGCGAGCGCGGTCCGGTCCACGGCCCGCACCAGCGGGCCGTTCCCGGTGGAGCGGACGGATTTCGGCGGCTCGAACACCGGGTCCGTCATCCGCCGCACCTCGGCCGCGACCTCCATGATCTCGGCCGGTGTGCGGTAGTTGACGCCGAGCTTCGCCAGCTCCCAGCGCTCGCCGACATACGGCTCCAGGATCTGCTGCCAGGAGTCGCAGCCCGCCGCGTCTCCGGTCTGGGCCGGATCGCCGACCAGGGTCATGGAGCGGCTCGGACAGCGGCGCATCAGCAGCCGCCAGGCCATGGCGGAGAGTTCCTGCGCCTCGTCCACGACGATATGGCCGAAGGCCCAGGTGCGGTCGGCGGCGGCCCGTTCGGCGGCGCTGCGGCTGTCGGTCTCCTCGTGCCGGTCGGCGAAGCGCTCGGCGTCGATGATGTCGTGCGCGGCGAGGACCTCCGACTCCTGCTCGTCCTCGAACTCCTGTGTACGGGAGCCGTACGACAGCTCCAGCACGCCTTGCGCGTAGGCGATCCGCTCCTGCCGTGCCAGCGCGGCGGCGGCGCGGGCCTCGGTGTCGTCCTCACCGAGCAGTTCGGCCGCCTCGTCGAGCAGCGGCACATCGGCGGGCGTCCACTCGTCCGGCGCGTCGGTGCCGGTGCGCGGGCCCGGCCGGTGTACGGCGGCGGCGTCGCGCGGGCCGAGACGGCGCGGATCCGCCAGGAAGTCGGCGACGAGCCGCTGCGGAGTGAGTGTCGGCCAGAGCGCGTCGATCGCCGCCTGCACCTCGGGACTGGTGGCGATCTCCTTGCCGAGCTGAGCGATGTCGGCGGGATCGAGCAGGTTCCCGCCGTCGAGCGGGTCCTCGCCGATGCGGGCGGCGAGCTGCTCGGTGAGCGCGTCGATGATCCGGAAGGCGAAGTGCGGCCGCGCCAGGTTGTGCGGCAGGCCGGTCTCGCGGGCCAGCCGTCTCGCCTCGGACGCGGTCTCCCGGTCCAGCACGAATGTGCCGTGGTCCTCGTGTTCGATCTCCATCACCGGATCCGGCAGCGCCTGCCGGTCGCTCAGCTCCTCGGCGAGCACCCGCGCCATCTCCGCGCGGCCCTTGATCTCGGCGGCTCGCGGCGTGTCCGTGCCGGTGGCCCGTACGCCGGGAAAGAGCTCGCCGGTCGTCGCCAGCAGCACACCGGTCTCACCGAGCGACGGCAGCACCTCGCCGATATAGCCGAGGAAGGCGGGATTCGGTCCGACGATCAGCACGGCGCGGCGGGCCAACTGCTCCCGGTAGGCGTAGAGCAGATACGCGGCGCGGTGCAGCGCCACCGCCGTCTTGCCGGTGCCCGGACCGCCCTCGACGACCAGCACTCCTCGGTGCGGTGCGCGGATGACGCGGTCCTGCTCGGCCTGGATGGTCTGCACGATGTCGCTCATCCGCCCGGTGCGCGCGGAGTTCAGCGCGGAGAGCAGCACGGCGTCGCCGTCCGGATCCTCGTAGCCGGTGCGGGTCGTGTCGGTGAGATCCATGATCTCGTCATGGAGCGCGGTGACACGGCGCTCCATGGTCGTGATGTGCCGGCGCCTGCGCAGTCCCATCGGAGAGAAACCGGTGGCGAGATAGAACGGCCGAGCCACCGGTGCCCGCCAGTCGATCAGCAGCGGAGTGCGTTCCTCGTCGTCGCGCCGCATTCCGATGCGTCCGATGTGGTGCGTCGTGTTCGGATTCGTGCCTTCGCCGAGATCGATCCGGCCGAAACACAGCCCGGATTCCACCGCATTCAGCGAGGACACCCGGCCGGACTGTTCCGCGACACTGATATCGCGCTCGACGCGGGCCTGTCGCACGCTGTTGACCTGGCCGATCGACGTCTGTATGGCGGCCTCGGCCTGCTCCCGGAGAGCGTCCAGCCGCTCATAGAGAAGGGAGACGAATTGCTGCTCGTTCTGCAATTCCTCGGTTGACAATTCAGCCCCTGTCCGATACGCTGTTCCCAGTGACCCGGTCCATGTCCATATTCATTCAGGGACACGGAAACCACCAATATACGCAGAGAAACACCCCGGCCGTCAATTCGGAGCCGGGGCATTTTTTTGCGTACGGGTGATGGCGGTTGACGACCTCCGCACAGGGACCGGGCATGGTGTCCGGACGCGCGGCGCGACCGCTCCGGCACAAAGACACCGCGCGGCCGCCGGGACACCGGGCCCGCCGTCGGGCGACGGACACCGGCAGTCACCGGCGGACCTCAGATCACGTCCTCAAGCTCCTGCGACAGCTTGCGCTTCGGCCGCGCGCCGACCATCGACTTCACCGGCTCACCTCCGTGGAACACGATGAGCGTCGGCATCGCCAGTACGCCGTACCGGCCCGTGATCTCCGGATTGCTGTCCACATCGATCTGCACGACCTTGAGCCGGCCGGCCTCCTCCTCCGCCACGGCGGCGAGCACCGGCGCGAGCTGACGGCACGGCGGGCACCAGTCGGCGGTGAACTCCACCAGCACCGGCAGCGCGGCCTTCAGCACCTCGCCGTCGAAGTCCGCGTCCGTCACCGCGTCGACGCCTTCAATCCTGATCATTCTCTGTCTCCTCATGAGCGTCATAAGCGTCGTAAGCGTCATGGCTGAGCGCGTGCGTCAGCTCGCACCGTGGTGCGTCGGCTCCGGCCGCCAGTCCGGCCCGCGCCTCCTCGGCCTGCGCGAGCTGCGCTCCTACCTGGGCACGGACCGACTGGAGCTGGTCGATCAGTCCGTCCAGCTCGGTGAGCTTGCTCCGGTAGACGGCGAGCGAGGCCGGACAGGAGTCTCCGGCCGGATGCCCGGCGCGCAGGCACTCGACGAACGGCCGGGTCTCCTCCAGATCGAACCCGAAGTCCTGCAGGGTCCTGATCTGCTGGAGCAGCCGCAGATCGTCCTCGTCGTAGGTGCGGTAGCCGTTCACCGCGCGCCGGGCGGGCAGCAGTCCGCGTGACTCGTAGTAACGCAGAGCGCGGGTGGTCGTCCCGGCCCGCTCCGCCAGCTCGCCGATTCGCATGCCGACGACGGTAAGCCTTGACGCCGACGTCAAGGCAAGGCGCCCGCTCCTGTCCGCTCGCGCGGACCGTGCTCGTATGGGCGAGTAATCGTGCGCAACGAGGAGAATTCCGAGGCTTTCCGCCGCCTACCGTCGAAAGCAGGGAGGAGGGGATGTCGAAAGGAGCGGACCATGTTGGAAACCGAGCGAGTAGAGCACGAATATGTCGTGGTAGGAGCCGGTTCATCGGGCAGTGTGATCGCCCGCAGGCTGCTCGACCGTGGCCATAGCGTCCATATTCTGGAAGCCGGTCCCGAGGACACCAGTGAATTGGTGCACAACCCTTCCTCCTGGCCCGCGCTGTTCGACAGTGAACTCGACTGGGCGGTGCGGACGGTTCCGCAGAAGCACGCGAAGGATCGTTCCGTGCGCATGCCCAGAGGAAAGGTCCTCGGCGGCTGCGCCTCGGTGAACGGCATGATCTATATGCGCGGAGTCCGGAGTGACTACGACGCCTGGAGCTACGGCGGCGCGACCGGCTGGGACTGGGAGAGCGTCTTTCCGTACTTCCTGAAGTCCGAGGACCACGAGGACGGAGCGAGCCGGTGGCACGGAGCGGGAGGTCTTCAGCCGGTCTGCCGGATCCACGACCCTCATCCCACGGCTGCGGCGTTTGTCGACGCGGCCGTCTCCAGCGGCTTCCCGAAGACCGACGACTTCAACGGCGAGCATCCGCTGGGCGCGGGATTCAACCAGATCACCACGCGGGACGGCAGGCGCATGTCGAGCTGGCAGTCCTTCGTGGCGCCGGTCCGGGAACGTCCCGAGGTCACCGTGACCACGCTCGCGCTGGCGCGTCGCCTCCTCTTCGACGGCGACCGGGCCGTCGGCGTCGAGTACAGCGTGCGCGGTGAGCCGCGCCGGGCCTACGCCTCCGCCGAGGTGGTGCTCAGCGCCGGTGTCATCGGCTCACCCAAGCTGCTCCTGCTGTCCGGGATCGGTCCGGCCGAACACCTCAGGAATGTCGGCATCGACGTCCGACACGACGTACCGGGTGTCGGAGAGAATCTGCACGACCATCTTCTGATCTCGAACATCTACGAGTCGACGAAGCCGCTGCCTCCCGGCCGATACAACCTGCTGGAGAGCCAGCTCTACTGGAAGAGCGATCCACGGCTGCTCGGACCCGACCTCCAGCCGATCTTTCTCCATAGGGTGTATCCGGCGGACGGCTATCCGATGCCCGAGCATGGATACACCATCGCTCCCGGCATCCTCCGGCCACTGTCCCGAGGACACCTCCGGCTGGCCGGCGCCGATCCGGAGCGCGCGCCGCTGGTCGATCCGCGTGTGCTGGAGGCTCCGCACGACCTGGAGACGCTGGTGGACGCCGTGGAGATCTGCCGCGAGATCGGACATTCCTCGGCGTTCCGCGAATGGCGCAAGGCGGAGGTCGCTCCCGGCCCGGCGACCAGGACCCGCGACGATCTGCGTGAGTACGTACGGAGCGCCGCCACCACCTACCACCATCAGGTCGGCACCTGCCGGATGGGCCAGGATCCGATGTCCGTCGTGGACCCGGAGCTGCGGGTCAACGGAGTACGGTCGCTGCGCGTCGCGGACGCCTCGGTCATGCCGGCCATTCCGTCCGGCAACACACACGCGCCGTCGATGATGATCGGCGAGAAGGCCGCGGACCTCATCCTCGCGGACGCCTGAGTCCGGTGGCACGAGTCCGGTGGCACGAGTCCGGCGGCACGGATTCGCGCGGCCGGGCCGTCGAAGCCGCCGTCACCGCGGCGGTCGCAGGCCGGCGCCGCGCAGCCGCGCGGTTCGCCTGATCTCGGCCGCGCTCTGTCCGCATTCGGCGCGCAGCGCGCGGCTGAGGTGAGTGGCGTCCAGGACGCCCCAGTCCGCGGCGATCATCGCGGCGGCGCGATGGCCCAGCGCCGGATCGCTGAGATCGTGCCTGATCCGTTCCATCCGGCGGCTGCGGATCCAGGCCGACAGCCTGATGCCGCGCGGCTCCAGGATCTTGTACAGATAGCGCAAGGAGATCCGGTGCTCCGCGGCCACCGACTCCGCGGACAGGCGCGGATCGGAGAGGCGGCGCAGACAGTAGGTCAGCACCTGGTCGGCGAGCTCCTGACCAGGTGGCACGACCGACGGTCCGGCGAGCGCGGACAGCGCGAGAGAGACCAGAGCGTCGGCGAGGTGCGGACCGTTGTCGCCGGCGAGGCCGTCCAGGTCGTCGGCCGCGTCCCGGAGCAGCGTCGCCGCGAGTCGATGCGCACCGGAGTCGGCCGGTATGGCGCAGGCGGTCCGGCCTGCCACCTGGTCGATGTGTGGTCCCAGCAGTGTGCGCGGTATGCCGAGGACCACCAGATCGGCCGGCTCGGTGAAGCACAGCGTGTACGGCCGGACGGTCTCGTAGGCGACCAGTTCGTCCGGCCCGAGCAGACATCGCCGGCCGTCCTGTTCGAAGCCCACCTGGCCACGACCGCGCAGTGTCACTTTGACGAGTTCGTGATCGCCGGAGCCGATGAGCGTCGGCAACCGCATCACATCGCAGGCCGTGGCCCAGACCCGGGTCACGACGACATCTCCGGCGGTCGCATGCCGCAGCGTGCCACGGAAATCCCGGTCGTCGCCGTCCGGGACGACACTGAGCGGTGCGAACACCTGGGATCCGAGGTGTTCCAGTCGCTCGGCCTGCTCGCGGCCGGCTGTCGCGGCGTTCATGGAGCGTCCTCGCCGACGGCCCAACCTCCCGGCGCGATCATGAGAAATGACGCACTGAAGAACACATTGAAAGCATATGCGATCTGCACTCTTATGAGAGTCTTTCATGCAATTTAACGATGTGATGAGCATGTTTTTGTGAGACCAGCGTTTTGTGAGACCAAACTATGGTCGCGAACGCGGTGGAGGGATCGGCGGTCCCTGGATAAGTGAGTCCTTCATCCGGATCGGCGCGCGGACCACTGTGGGTCATGGCGGTGATGGTTCGCAGAAGTCCGCGTGATCGGCACGCGACGGCCATCCTCGTCACTGGGAGAGCCATTCCATGACCGCGCAGAGCAGGATCGCCATCATCACCGGTGCCAACCGAGGACTGGGCCGCAGCACCGCGCTGAAGCTGGCGCAGGACGGCGTCGACCTCATCATCACGTACCGCTCACACGCCGACGAGGCCGAGGCCGTCGTCGATGCCGCCGTCTCGCTGGGCCGGACCGCCTTCGCCGTCCAGCTCGACACCGGCCGGCTCGACGCCTTCGACACGTTCACCGATGACGTACGCCGGCTGCTCAAGGACGGCTGGGACCGGGAGACGTTCGACTTCCTGGTCAACAACGCCGGTGGCTATGTCGCGGCGCCGATCGCGGAGATGACGGTGGAGGGCTTCGACGAGCTGATGAACGTCCACCTCCGTGGTGTGTACTTCCTGACCCAGCGGCTGCTGCCACTGCTCGCGGACGGCGGCCGGATCGTCAATGTGTCCACCGGTCTGACCCGCTTCACCGCACACGGCACCTCCGCGTACGCGGCGATGAAGGGCGCCATCGAGGTCTTCACCCGCTATCTGGCCAAGGAACTGGGCCCGCGCGGCATCACCGCCAACACGATCGCTCCCGGACCGGTCGCCACCGACTTCGGCGGCGGCGGTGTCCGCGACAACAAGCAGATCCGTGCCGCGCTGGACAGCCAGACCGCACTCGGCCGCGTCGGCGAGCCGGAGGACATCGGCGGTGTCATCTCGGCACTGCTCTCCGAGCACACCGGTTGGATCAACGCCCAGCGCGTCGAGGCCTCCGGCGGGACCTTGATCTAAGGGCTGTCCGGCCCCTCGACCGCCCGGCGAGACCAGATTCCGCGACCCGTCACCACCGCTGCTCCGAGGAGTAGTCATGGCCCGCACCACACTGGACATCACCGTCCCGGATCTGACCGGCAAGCCGGCAGTCGTGACCGGCGCGAGCGACGGAGTCGGTCTCGGCCTGGCCGGCAGGCTCGCACTGGCCGGCGCGGAGGTCGTCATGCCCGTACGGAATCCGGTCAAAGGCGCGGCGGCGGTGGAACGTATCCGGATCGAGGCGCCCTGGGCGACGACGCGGCCACCAGCCCGCACGCGAAAGGCGGCGCCTTCTACGGACCGGCCGGGCCCGGACATCTGACCGGTCCTCCGACCGAGCAGGCGCTCTACAGATCCATCAGGAACGAGGAGGACGCGCGCCGCGTCTGGCAGGTCTCCGAGGACCTCGCCAAGGTCGCGTATCCGAGCGTCTGACCCTGGTCACCGCCGTACCGCGCACAGGCCCGCGCAGCCGCTCGGAGCAGCGAGCGATCTCGTGATTCGGCCTCGCGACGAGAGAGACTCAGCACATGGACCGAGCACAACTGGCGGACTTCCTCCGGACCCGCCGCGAAGCCCTCCAGCCGGAGGACGTGGGCCTGCCGCGAGGACCGCGCCGACGCACGCGCGGCCTGCGCCGCGAAGAGGTCGCCACTCTGTCCGGCATGTCCACCGACTACTACAGCCGCCTCGAACAGCAACGCGGACCGCAGCCTTCCGAGCCGATGCTCGCCGCCATCGCGCGTGGTCTGCATCTGTCGCTGGAGGAACGCGACCATCTCTTCCGGATGGCCGGACACAACACACCGGGCCGGACTCAGCGCTCCGACCATGTCAACCCGGGCATCATGCGGATCCTGGACCGCCTCGACGACACTCCCGCGCAGGTCATCACCATTCTCGCGGAAACGCTGGTCCAGACGAGGCTCGCGGTCGCACTCGTCGGCAACGAGACCGACTTCACCGGCCTGTCCCGCAGCATGGTGTACCGCTGGTTCACCGATCCGCACGCCCGCCGCATCTATCCCGAGGCCGACCATCCGAGCCACGGCCGGGTCTTCACCTCCGGACTGCGTGCCACCTACTCGCGCCAAGGCGCCGACTCCCGCGCGGGACAGGTCGTCGACGCGCTCCTGGAAGAGAGCGAAGAGTTCCGGCAGCTCTGGAGCGCACATGAGATCGACCTCGAACGCCAAGGACCGAAGCGTATCCAGCATCCGGACCTGGGCCTCCTCGAACTGCACTGCCAGGTGCTCTACGACGCCGACCAGGCTCAGGCACTCCTGGTCTACACCGCCACTCCTGGCACCGAGAGCCACGAGAAGCTCCAGCTCCTGTCCGTCACAGGAGACCGGCAGCCGCACCTCTGAGATCTCACACCTGTGGGCTGCTCCCGGAAGGGAACAGCCCACAGGCGTATAGGTGTGTACGGAGACGGCCTCGGTCTACGAGCGAGGCCCGTCGAGCTTGCCGCCGGTGAGAGCGTCGAGGAAGGCCGTCCAGACTCCGCCTGCGAGGACGAAGGCAGGACCGTCCGGGACTTTGGAGTCACGTACGGCCATCACACCGCCGGAGAGACGAGCGCCTTCGACGCACTCGCCGCCTTGGGCGTTGCTGTAGCTGGACTTGAACCAGTCGATGCCGGTCATACCTCGAACTCACCGCCGTTGAGCGCGGCGACAAAGGTCGTCCACGCGCCACCGGCAAGGACGAAGGCAGGACCTTGCGGGTCCTTGGAGTCACGTACGGCCATCACACCGCCGGAGAGACGGGCACCCTCGACGCACGCTCCGCCCTGGTCGTTGCTGTAGCTGGACTTGAACCAGTCGGCGCCGGTCAGCGCGTCAGCCGTGGTCGTCATCGGAATCAATGCTCCTTCATTGCTTTCTTGATCATGCTCACGGACTCCTGAGGACCCGGAGCAAGGGCTTGTAGATCGGTGAACGATTCCTCGTAACGCTCCACGTCTGCCTCACGCCTCGTCACCCAGCCATCGGCCAGGTTCTCAAAGTAGACGATCGGCTTGAGAGCGACCCGGTCGCGGAACTGCAAGATCATGAAAGCACCGTTCATCCCCGCGTGGGCCCCCAGTTCGAAAGGAACCACCTGAACCCGAACGTTCGGCGCTGCGGAGACCTCGGCAATGTGCGCGAGCTGCGCCCGCATGATGGCCGACCCTCCCACCTGCCGGTACAGCACGGCTTCGTTGATGATTGCCGTTAGTTTCAGCGGCGACTCGCGATGCAGGACCTCCTGCCGGGTCATCCGCACGGCCACCAGACGATCAATCTCTTCATCGCTGAGGCCCTGGTGGGCTCGCTGGTGGATCACCCGCACATAAGCCTCGGTCTGGAGCAGGCCCGGGACAAACTCCGACTCGTAGTCCTGCAAACCCGAGGCCGTGGCTTCGAGACCCAAGAACGCCTTGAAGCTGGGGCTGATGACCGGTCGATACTCCTTGGACTGCCACCAGTCCCGCTTGGTCTTGGTGACGGCTGCGTATCCCTTCAGCAGCTCCGTCGTCTCCGGATCCGCCTCGAAGATCTGGCAGAGGGCCATGATGTCCGAGGTCTCGACAGCCGCGTTCTCTCCCGTCTCCAGCCGCGTCAGCTTCGACGGACTCCAGAGAAGCTTCCTGACTACCTGACGTGATGTCAGTCCCGCTTTCAGTCGGAGGTCGCGCAGCTCACTTCCCAACTGCAAGCGGCACAGAGCGGGTGTTGCCGACTCGATGTCCGTGATCATGTGTTGTCCTCTCTGCGCACTGCCCAGTGTGTAGGCGTTCCTTCTGCCTCCGCAAGGAACGTTCTGCGTCATAGCGGGAGCGGCTGTCTCTCTGCGAACGGCCTTCGCAGGGACGGCACTTCGCGACAGAACTTGTTCGCGAGATCTCACGAGATTGGTTCCGAGGCCGCCGCTCTGATGCGAGGCTATACCTGCAACTCACTTAGCGCTGCCGAATCAGCACTTTAAGTGACCGCGTGCAGCCGGGCGTTGGCTCGAAGCATCAGCCTCTCGGCATCCACCGACATCGACGGAAAGGACTCGCGATGCCTCCACTCACGCAGAGCGCAACTCCAGCCTCGACAGCTCGCGTTGAGATACGAGACACGCTGCGGCTGAGCCTGTCCTTCCAGCCTCGCACCCGCCGCGTCGAGCACATGCGCCGTATCACCGGCACGCTTCTCCAGCAGTGCGGTGTGCACGAGGAGGCGGTGGCGACCGTACAGCTTCTGGTCAGCGAGATCGTCACCAACGCCGTGCTGCACGGTCACGGACCATGTGTCCGGTTCTCACTCTCCTGCGACCGGTCCGGCGACGTACTGATCGAGGTGGACGACTTCTCGCGCGGCCGTGTGGAGGTCCGGAGGCCCGGTCCTGAGGAGGAGAACGGACGCGGCATGTTCCTC
This sequence comes from Streptomyces sp. AK02-01A, assembly GCF_033795305.1. Lineage (NCBI taxonomy): Bacteria > Bacillati > Actinomycetota > Actinomycetes > Kitasatosporales > Streptomycetaceae > Streptomyces > Streptomyces sp. AK02-01A. The sequence continues at coordinate 54,520 of NZ_JARBAE010000012.1, read as the reverse complement.
GTCGCCACGCTCGCACACGACTGGGGCCGACGCGGCACATGCACCTGGTGCACCGTCAGTACGACAGCGGCGGCGAGCGCGCCATGACACAACAGACCGGCCGCCCGGAGCGCCGCATTCCCGGTACGCACTGCGACTGGCAGCCGCCGTCGGCCGTCGAGACCCGAAAACACTCCCTCTTCGCCACGGACACGGAGACAGTCCGTCGGCTTCTGGCGGCCTTGTGCCGCCTGCACCGCCGGTACCGCGCGGAGCGGCTCGCCACTCCTCCGGCGAGCATCAACGAGAAAGGCAACAGCCGGTTGAACCAGGTGAGCGCGGCAGGAGAAGAGCCCGGAGCCACCGGCCGTCAGGCCGGAAGTGCAGGCATCGAAGAATCTCCTGAGCAAACCGCCTACGCCATAGACCTCCTGACGATCACTCACACGATCGCAGGTGCTCTCGCTCGTCGCCTCGCGCTTCCGGAGCGGCCCTGGGTCGACATCACCACGAAGAAGCTCCGTGGCCATCTCGAACTGCTGCTGCGCCAGGACCTCGGTGACACCGGCACAGCGCTGTACCGAGAGATGCGAGAGGACGCCGACCGGCTTCTCGATCACCACACCAGGCCCACCGCGCACACTCCGCCCGGCTACGCCTACGAGCACCTGCGGGCCCTGGCATCGGTCACACGCTCGGCCGTCGGCCTCTACCGACTGCGCCAAGCGGTGCGCGAGTCGGAGCCGCGTCCCAAGGAGGCCGGTCAGTGAGCCCGCTCGTGGCGCAGGCCATCTATGTGACGGCGGTGAGTGTGGTGGGCGGCTCGATCGTGCTGGCGGTATGGCGCGGCTGGTGACCGGGCCGACATCGACGGCGTACCGCTCGCCGGACGAGCTACGCGTCCGGCCGGCCAACGGTCTTGTCCGCCGTCGGGGCCGTTGACCACGGCGTACCTGCTGGTCAGCGGCCCAGAAGGAGTTCGTCGGCGGTACACGGAGTCGCGCCGGTGCCCGTGCGCGGCGGCGGTGGAGTGTGGCAAGTGCGAGTCATAGCCGTGTGGCCGTGCGGATCAGCCCGGCGAGAGCGAGCGAGCGGCTGTGCGCGGGCCAGGCGATATGAGTGACGACGGGAGGTGCGTCGGCCAGAGGGACGGCGGTGTGCTCGGCCCACAGCCAGGCGCGGGCCGAGTCAGGGAAGACGGCCACGGTGCGTCCGAGGGCGATCAGTTGGGCCAACTGCGTCTGGTCGTGGATCTCCGGGCCCGGTCCGGGTGGATACGTGCCGTTGCGTGACCAGCGGGCGAGCGGAAGATCAGGGATGTCGCCGACATCGGCCAGGGACAAGGTCCTGCGCGCGGCGAGAGGATGCGCGGCGGGCAGGATCGCGATCTGTCCCTCGGTCATCAGTTCCTCGCTGTCGAACCCGGCGAGGGAGTTGAACGGCGCGTGCATGAGCGCCACATCAGCGCGGCCGTCGCGCAGCATTCCTTCCTGCTCACACAGGCCGCTCGGTAGCACCTCGATCTCGGCGGCGCCGGGCTCGGCCGCGTAGGCGTCGAGGAGCTTGTGCAGCAGCTCGTGGGACGCGCCGGCCTTCACCGCCAGCACCAGGCGGTTGCGCGGCGCACCCTGGCTGTCGGCGCCACCGGCGCGGCGGGTGCGGCGAGCGGCAGCGGTGGTCGCGTCGAGCGCTGCGCGGCCCTCGTGCAGCAGCATCTCTCCGGCGCCGGTCAGAGAGACGCCGCGCCGGTTGCGTTTCAGCAGAGAGACGCCGAGGCGCCGCTCAAGCTGCTGGATCGCCCGGGACAGTGGTGGCTGGGCCATGCCGAGGCGCTCGGCGGCGCGGCCGAAGTGCAGCTCCTCCGCGACGGCCATGAAGTACCTCAGCTCGCGTATCTCCAAGGTGTCCATGTCCACAGCATACCCAGCCTGTGATACCTGCCAGGTATCACAGGGCACTGTATCGGTATTGGATGCACCACTTGTCCGCGAGCGAACATCGACGGCATGAGCGAAACAAAGATCGCTCCGACGAGCGGCGCGAACAAGTGGTCCCGCCAACGAACGGCGAACCACCTGACAAGTGGCCCTCTCCAACACTCCGGCTCAGCAGGAAAGACACACCATGAACACACCCTCCGCGTCACTGCCCGGCGGCACCTGGACCCTCGGCGATCTGACCGTCACCCGCTTCGGCTACGGCGCCATGCAGCTCGCCGGCCCCGGAGTCATGGGCCCGCCGGCCAACCATGATGGCGCGCTCGCCGTCCTGCGCGAGGCCGCCGACCTCGGGATCACTCATATCGACACCGCCGGTGCCTACGGACCACGTGTCACCAACCGACTGATCCGTGAAGCGCTGCACCCTTACGCCGAATCGCCGCACATCGTGACCAAGGTCGGCGCGGACCGCGATCCTCAGGGCGGCTGGCCCACCGCGCGGCGGCCCGAGGACCTGCGCCGCGCCGTCCACGAGAACCTTGAGGACCTCGGCCTCGATTCGCTCGACGTGGTCAATCTCCGGCTCGGCGACGCTCAGGGCCCGCAGCCCGGCTCGCTCGCCGAGCCCTTCGAGACCCTCGTCGAACTCCAGCGGCAGGGCCTGATCCGGCACCTCGGAGTGAGTAACGCGACGGCGGAACAGATCGCCGAGGCGCAGGCGATCGCGCCGATCGTGTGCGTGCAGAACATGTACAACCTCGCCTACCGCCAGGACGACGAGCTGATCGACGATCTCGCCGCCAAGGGCATCGCCTACGTGCCTTTCTTCCCGCTCGGCGGCTTCACCCCGCTACAGTCCACGGCGCTTTCCGCCGTGGCCACCCGGCTGGACACGACGCCGATGTCGGTCGCCCTGGCCTGGCTGCTGCGGCGGTCGCCGAACATCCTGCTCATTCCCGGCACCTCGTCGGTGGCGCACCTGCGCGAGAACGTCACCGGCGCGGGACTCTCGCTCTCCGACGAGGAACTCGCCGAGTTGGACAAGATCGGCTGCTAGGCCCTGTCTGACACATCCCGCCTGGCCTGCGACGCCTGGCACGCACGCTCACCGCGTTGTCGGAGTCATCCGAGTACGTCCAGTACACGGATGATCCTCCGCCTTGCGATCGCACGCACCAGACGTCGCAGGCCCCGCCCTCCGAGTCATTGTCAAGAGTTGTGGATCAGGTGAGGTGGCTCAGGCTGCACTGAGCTCGGGACGCTCGACGAGTTGGCTGAAGCGGGCACTGGCCCGAACCAGGGATGCGAGGTGGGGCGCGATACCGGGGATCGCTCGGCGTGCCCCGTCCGTCGCCACGCAGGTCCGGGCGCACTTCGCCGCCGGGCACGGGCTCCTGGGGCTTGTCAGCTGGCGGCGGCCCCGGCTCCGGTGAGGGCGTGAGCGTTACAGTGGTCTTGGCCGTCGCCAACAGGCATGCCAGCACCCGGACATGGCCGGCCCCGAGGTACGACTACGGCGCGTGATGACCCGCGTAGCCGAAGGAGGAAGAGAAGTGGCGACATCAAGACTCGCCGATTGTGTGTCCTTGGACCTGTTCGGCATCACGTGCGTCCGGGGGCTCTCGCCTGATGAGGTGGTCTCCCGGCTGGATGTCGCCGGTCAAGCTCCGTACCCGCAATTTACGGACGAGGAGGCCATCCAGCATTTCGGGCACGGCTTCGAGACATCCGCAGTGCGAGTGTGTGGCAGCGGGGAATGGACCATCCTTCTGGATGTCGAAGCCCACGGGCGGCTGCTGCAGACCCCAGTACTCACACGCCTGTCGGTGGGGACCGAGGCGGTTTCGGTCTGGAAACTGCTGGACAGTACTACCCAGATCTCACATGCACGTGACGGGGAACTCCTGGCTCACTTCAACGCCTGGACGTTTGAGCCGGCAGAGGGCATTGACACCTCGCGCCTCAACCATGCTCTGAGCGACGTCGGGTTCTTTCTCGAGGAGAACTGGGAATCCGACGAATGGTCCGTGCCCGATAGCGCGCTCCTGGCGTTGGAGCGGGAGTTCGGCCTAGTGCTGCCACCTGAGATCGCTCACGGCCCCCTGCCGACGGTCAGCCTCCAGCACGTGCAAGGCTGACCGCCGATCGGCCTGTCTGCTGATGCAGCGAGCCGTCAGAAGGTGATGCTCAGCCAGAACGGGTCATTGTCTGCCAGCCGCTGGCTCACGACGAAACCGCCGTAGACACCTCCCAGGTCTGTGTTGAGACTCCTGGGGATGTGTCCGCGCACGCATTTTTCGCTGCCGGTGACAGTTCCGACAGTGGTCACGGTGGGCCAGTCCGTGGCCAAGTCACCCGTAGTATCTGCGCGAACTGCCGTTACCTGTGCGCAGTCCTTGCCATGGGTGATGCCGTTGAGGGCGCCGCTTTCGTAGTTGCCGGCGAAGGGGAACTCGTCGCAGGAATCGTCCTGCACGTTGGGGTCCTTGGTGAACTTGGAGGTTCCGCAGATGATGTTCCGGTTCCCCGCCTGCTGAGTATCACCCTTCAGGCGGTGGAGGGGCTGGCCGGTGCCGCGCAGTCCCCAGTGGCCGGAGAGGTTTTTCTGGGCCCATTCGATCATGTCGGCGGACGCGCCGTACTGGGATCGTGGGAGGCGCAGCGTCGGGGTGTACCAGGGCACCACGCAACCGCCATTGTTGGGAAGGGAGATCTTGTTGTCGCAGCGGACTTCTGCGCCGCCCCACGTGATGGGTGGCAGCAGGTCGATGGCGTTGGGCGAGCCGATGCGGAGCTGGTAGTCGAGGTCGATGTAGTCGTAGACCGTTGAGGGCTGGTCAGTGAGGGTGTAGGTGCTCTTGAGATTCTGGCCGACGCTGATGGGGGTCGTGGTCCAGGGTTTCGTCGTTTTAGGGGTGCAGGAGGAGGAACAGTTGGTGGTCCACGACACGCCCAGGCCGGCAGGCAGTGTTCCTGTGGACGACAGCATGGTGATCTGGTCGGTCTCGGTCCACTGCAGACTGGTTGTGGCTAAGTCCAGTTGCTGCGCGGTGGCGAACAGGGCAGTGCCGAGCAGCTTGTTGTCACTGCTGTAATAGGAGTACTTCACGTTCGGGTCGATCTGGCACTGCATGGTGCGGGTGGCGTACCAGGATCCGTCCTCGTCACCTGTGCACTCATTGACTGGCAGCGGAACATCCAGCACCGCGGACGCCGATGCACCGTCTGATTCGGTAGCTGCGCCCTTACCGAGGGCAGCCTTGCCCTCCGCAGGCGAGAGCCAGGTCAGGCAGCCGTACGCGTGAGCCGCGTCGGCGGCGCGCATGGCTTGTTTCCTGGCCTTCTTGCAGTCTGCCTCGTTGAGGCCGGACCGGCTGCCGCTACTGTCCAAGCGTTTCTTGTCTAATGGAGAGGAGACGTCACTGATGGAGGGCACCGAGGCTCGTTCACGGGTGTCCGCAGCGGAGGCCGTCGACTGAACTGCCACCCCTGCGATGAGCGCGGATGTGACCAGGGCAGGCAGGAGAATGCGTCTTATCACGGAATACCTTTCACACAGCACCGCTCGGCCGCCGGAAGGTCCGGCGACTCTCAGGGGTGGGGGTCTGCGACATGATCGCAGCCCAAGCTGAGCATGAACAAGACAACTCATCAGGCGGAATGAGTTTGGCTTTAACCGCGCGCCCCCCGAGTAATGTCAAGACCTGTGGATCAGTTGAGGCGGATCACGCTGTGAGGGTCTCGCCTCGTTCGACGAGGAGGCCGTTCTCGAAGCGGGCGCCGGCTCGGACGAGGGCGACGAGGTGCGGTGCGGTGACCGCTCGCCAGCGGGCCTGGGCGGACTCAGCGAGTTTGAAGACCATCGCGAGGGCCGCGGCCGGGCTGCCGGCGCCGAACAAGCGGACGTCTTCCACGTCATGGCCACCACCCGCCACGACACGGTCGTGACCCGCTGGGCGATCGACCACCCGGTGAGCGATCTCTTCCCCGGCCTGCCCCGGCAGAAGTGGAAACGCCGCTCGTGTGGTGCGGGCGCCCACGGGCCCCGCGTCTACGACTGGGCACGCGTCGAAGTCCGCCCCTGGCACCGGCCCGACCGCCGACACTGGGTGATCGCCCGCCGCAGCGTCGCCCGCCCCGAAGAGCTCTCCTACTACATCGCCTACTGCCCCGCCGACACCACTCTGGACGAGCTGATCCGCATCGCCGGCAGCCGCTGGGCGATCGAGGAATGCTTCCAGACCGCGAAGCAGGAGTGCGGCCTGGACGACTACCAGGTTCGCCGTTACCCCGGCTGGCACCGCCACATCACCCTGGCCATGGCCGTCCACGCCTGCCTCACCGTCTTGCGGGCCCGCGAACTGGACACCTGGAAAGCAGAAACGGATCCTCCCCGCTCATCCACCTCAGCCTCGCCGAGATCAGACGCCTGATCCACCGCCTCACCAACCGACGGCCCACACCCGTCGAGCACATCCTGCACTGGTCGACATGGCGCCGAAGACGACAACACCAAGCCCGCACCAGCCACTACAAACAACGAGGACACACCCCACCACTGACTGACCACCTGTCACCACAAACACCGTTGCAGTACTAGGCCCTGTCGACCGGACAGCACTCAGCAGGACAACGGCCCGGCCCCGAGCAAGACCAAGAGGCAGTGGTGGATGACGTGCTGCGGGCCTCATCGCTGGTGCCCGAGGGACGTGTTCACATGCTCGCGATCCCGCCGTACCAGTCCTGGCAACGCGTCAACACGGCGAGGCGGCACGGCCCGGTGCGCGGGTGGTGTCCGCCGGTGCGCGGCAGGCGTTCCAACCTCTCGAACGGGGCAAATCTGGCTTATCGTCGCTTATAGCCCATTGTCGTGCCTGGGAGGGCCGAGTCATGCCTACGATCACCACCACCGACTCCACCAGCATCTTCTACAAGGACTGGGGCAGCGGGCAGCCGGTCGTGTTCTGCCACGGCTGGCCACTGAACGCGGACGTCTGGGACGAGCAGCTCAATCTCGTCGCCGACAACGGCTATCGGGCGGTGGCCCACGACCGCCGTGGACACGGCCGCTCCGGCCAGACGTGGGACGGCAACGAGATGAACACCTACGCCGACGACCTCGCGCAGTTGTTCGAAGCGCTGGATCTGCGCGACGCGGTGCTCGTCGGTCACTCGACCGGCGGCGGCGAGGTGGCCCGCTACATCGGCCGTCATGGCACCGGCCGGGTCTCCAAGGCCGTGCTGCTGAGCGCGGTACCTCCGCTGATGCTCAAGACCGACGCCAATCCGGAAGGGCTGCCGATCAAGGCGTTCGACGACATCAGGGCCGGTCTGCGAAGCGACCGCTCGCAGTACTACCAGGACCTCAGCGCGCCCTTCTACGGCGCCAACCGGAAGGGTTCGAACATCTCGCAGGGCCTCCGCGACTCCTTCTGGATGTGGAGCATGCAGGTCGGATTCAAAGGAGCGTACGACTGCGTCAAGGCGTTCTCCGAGACGGACTTCACCGAGGACCTCAAGCGCTTCGACATTCCGACGCTGATCATCCATGGCGACGACGACCAGATCGTGCCCATCGTCGCCGCCGGTCCCAAGTCGGCGGAGCTCGTCAAGGACGCCACGCTCAAGGTCTATCCCGGCGCGCCGCACGGCATGGCGCAGACCATCGCGTTCAAGGACAAGTTCAACGCCGACCTGCTCGCCTTCATCAGGAGCTGACGTTCCGCACGAGCCGAGGTTCATCAGGAGCCGAGGTTCATCAGGAGCTGACGGCGAAGCCGTCGAACCGTACGACCCGGGACCCGTTCCCGTACCGGCCGGGCGGCCGAGCGCGCAGCCGCGCCTCGGCCGCCCGGCCGCCGTTTCGCCGCCGCGCCTTCCTGCCACCGCCTCCCTGCCGCCGCCTTCGGAAAGTCAACGGGCCGTAAAGCATTGACGAGGTCTCCGACGCCCACTAGAAGACGTACTGAGAGCGCTCTCACAACCCCCCTCGGCACCATCCGCACCGGAGGTGTTTCCTTGAGAACGAGCCGCATCAGACGTACGCCACTCCTCACCGCGATCCTGGCCATGACCGTCGCGCTGGCCGGCTTCGTCGGCGTCACCGGCGCCGGTACCGCACGCGGAGCCGTACCGCCCGCGCCCGGCTGGAACCTGCAGTGGAGCGACGACTTCACCGGCGCCGACCGCACTCCGCCGTCGGCGGCGAACTGGCAGACGGACACCGGACACGGCTATCCCGGCGGGCCCGGCAACTGGGGCACCGGCGAGATCCAGAACTACACCGCGAGTCCCGACAATCTGAGCCTCGACGGCAACGGCAATCTCCGTATCACTCCGCTCAGAGACGGCGCGGGCAACTGGACCTCGGCGCGGATCGAGACCCGTCGCGCCGACTTCAAGGCTCCGACCGGCGGCACGCTGCGCATCGAGGGCCGTATCCAGATGCCGAACGTCACCGGCAACGCCGCGCTCGGCTACTGGCCCGCCTTCTGGGCGCTCGGCTCGCCGTACCGTGGCAACTACTGGAACTGGCCCGGTACCGGCGAGTTCGACATCATGGAGAACGTCAACGGGATCAACTCGGTGTGGGGCGTGCTGCACTGCGGTGTGAACCCGGGCGGACCCTGCAACGAGACCACCGGCCTCGGCGCCAACCGCGCCTGTCCCGGCGCGAGTTGCCAGTCGGCCTTCCACACCTACCGCTTCGAGTGGGATCGCTCCGTCACTCCCAACGAGCTGCGCTGGTATGTGGACGACCAGCTCTTCCACAGCCTGCGGCAGGACCGGTTCGACGCCACGACCTGGTCGAACATGACCGATCACGCCGGATACTTCCTGCTGCTCAATGTGGCGATCGGCGGCGCCTTCCCGGACGCTCTGGCCGGCCGGACGCCGACCGCCGAGACCGTACCCGGACGGCCCATGCTGGTGGATTACGTCGCGGTCTGGACCCGTGGCGGCGGCTCGACCCCGCCGACCGACCCGCCGACCGATCCACCGACGGACCCGCCGACCAACCCGCCGACCGGCTCCTCGCAGTTGTACGCGCGGACCGGCGCCGGACTCGGCGACTCCACCGGCTCGGCGGCGACAGCCACGCTCACCTCGGCGGGCGGCGCCAACCACGACGGCACGCCGAACAGCCCGCAGGTCTTCACGTCGAGCGGGATCACCCGGACGTACAACGGCGGCGCCACGGAATTCGACCTGTTCGTGGACTCGGGCACGACCGTCGGCAACGGCCAGCAGATCAGAGTGAGTTACGACCGTACCGGCGACGGCTCCTGGGACCGGACGGAGACATATCTGTACTTCGCGACCGATCCCGTGCCCGGCTATGAGCACTACACGCAGGCCAGAGGTCTCGCATCGGCCACCGGATCACACGGAAACCTGGTGAACGGCAAGGTGCGGATCGAGGTCTGGAACGCCATCGGCAATGGCACCAGCACTCTCGGCATCGGCAATCAGTCCGTCGTCCGCGTGCCGTTCGGCTGATCCAGCGGCGTGACGCGCGGCCGGGCCGGTACGGGACAGGTCCGTACCGGCCCGGCCGTCCCGTACGGCCACAGCACCATCGCACCGTCACGCCGTCGCACCGTCACGCCATCGCACCGTCACGCCATCGCACCGTCGCTGTCATCGCGGAACGGACCCATTTGCCTCGCTGGAGGCATATACCCGAAATGGCGGAGGTACCTATCCCTCGCCAACACCGTCCGCCCCTCACGCAGCCCTGTCCCGGGCCGGATGACCGTACGCGCCCGTCCTGGAGTACGCGATGACCGATATCAGCGAAACGACCACCTGTCCGTTCGACTTCAGCGAGGGCCTGGAATTCGATCCCTCCCTCGCGGACCTCATGTCCCGAGGACCCGTCAGCCGTATCCGGCTGCCTTACGGCGACGCGGACGCCTGGCTGGTGACCGGATTCGAGGGAGTGCGGCAGGTGACCACCGATCACCGGCTCAGCCGCGCGGCCATCATCGACCGGGACTATCCACGCCTGACTCCGGAACCGATCGTCTCTCCGGAGTCGATCAATGTGCTGGACCCGCCGCGCAGCAGCCGTCTGCGGCAGCTCGCCTCGCAGGCGTTCACCAAGCGGCATGTGGACCGGATGCGGCCCGCCGTGGAAGGCATCGTCGGCACACTGCTCGACGCCATGGAGGAGCACGGTCCGCCGGCCGACCTCGCCGCCCATCTGTCCCTGCCTCTTCCCGAGCAGACCATCTGCGAGCTGCTGGGCATCCCGCCGGCCGACCAGCACAGAATGCAGCGGTACGCGCACCAGATGCTGTCCATGGCCCCGGACACCCGAGAGGCCGCCGCCGTGGCCAAGGCGGAGCTGCGTGAGTACTTCGGCGAGCTGGTCGTGGAGCGGCGGCGCGATCCCGGCGGCGACCTGATCTCGCTCCTCGCCGCCGCCGAGCACGAGGACGACACCCTCGACGACCAGGATCTGGCCGTCATGGCGCTGACGCTCATGCTGAGCGGCCATGACACGGCGACCTGCCAGATCAGCGACATCGCCTATTTGCTGCTCACCAGGCCCGAGCTGATGGCCCACCTCAGAAGCCGCCCGGAGACGCTCACGCAGGTGCTGGACGAGCTGCTCCGTTACATCCCGTTCCGCAAGGGAGTCGGCATCCCGCGCGTCGCCACCGAGAACGTGGAGATCTGCGGAGTGAAGATCCGCGCGGGCGACTTCGTGCATGTCTCGTATCTGACGGCCAACCGCGATCCTGAGCGGTTCGCCGATCCGGACACCATCGACCTGAACCGTCCGCCCACACCGCATATGACCTTCGGCTGGGGCGGACACCGCTGTATCGCCGCTCCGCTGGCCATGGCGGAGCTGGAGGCCGCCATCGGCGGTCTGCTCGCCCGCTTTCCCGGCCTGCGGCTCGCGGTGCCCGCCGAAGAGCTGCGCTGGGACACGGAGACCATCCGGCGCTTTCCCTGCGAGCTGCCGGTGGCCTGGTAGCCATCGGTCCGGTCGGCGCCGCGCCGGTACGCGCGCGGCGCCGTCCGGCCGTCGCGTACGCGCGGGAAAACGGACCGGCCCGTACGGGTGCGTCCGTACGGGCCGGTCCTTCGTGAGGCCGGGAGCAGGAGGGGTCAGACCCCGGCCTGGGTCTTGTCGGCGTCGTGCGCCTCCGGCGACTGCCGCTGCTGCGGGACATCGCCGTGCGGCTCGCCGCCGTGGCCGTCGTCCAGCAGCGTCTTCTCGTCGAACGGGATCCGGCCGGCCAGCACCTCGTCCACCCGCGCCTTGTCGATCTCCTTCGTCCAGGTGCCGACGAGGACCGTGGCGACCGCGTTGCCCGCGAAGTTCGTCAGTGCGCGCGCCTCGCTCATGAAGCGGTCGATGCCGACGATCAGGCCGACGCCGTCGACCAGCTCGGGACGGTGCGACTGAAGGCCGCCGGCCAGCGTCGCGAGACCGGCGCCGGTGACACCCGCCGCGCCCTTGGACGCGATGATCATGAAGACGAGAAGCGAGATCTGCTCGCCGATCGACAGCGGGTCGCCCATGCCCTCGGCGATGAAGAGCGAGGCCATCGTCAGATAGATGGCGGTGCCGTCGAGGTTGAAGGAGTAACCGGTCGGCACGGTGATACCGACGACGGGCTTGCTGACACCGAGGTGCTCCATCTTCGCGATCAGACGCGGCAGCGCCGACTCGGACGACGAGGTGGAAAGAATCAGCAGGAACTCACGGCCCAGGTACTTCAGCAGCGGGAACAGGCTGACACCCGCGATGACCCTCAGCAGCGTACCGAGCACGACGAAGACGAACAGCGCACAGGTGATGTAGAAGCCGATCATGATGATCGCGAGCGACTTCAGCGCGTCGAGACCCGTCTCGCCGACCACGGCGGCCATGGCGCCGAAGGCGCCGACCGGCGCGGCCCACATGATCATGGCGAGGATGCGGAAGACCAGGCGCTGGATGTGCCCGACACCGCGCAGGATCGGCTCACCGGCCTTGCCCATCGCCTGGAGCGCGAAGCCCGCGAGCAGCGCGACCAGCAGCGTCTGGAGGACCTGGCCCTCGGTGAAGGCCGACACCATGGTCTTGGGAATGATGCCGAGCAGGAAGTCCGCGGTGGACTCGCTCGCGCCCTCGGCCTGGGCCGCTCCGGCCTCGCGGCCGGCTTCGGTGAGGTGCAGACCGGAGCCCGGGTGCAGGATGTTGCCGACGACCAGGCCGATCGCCAGCGCGACCGTCGACATCACCAGGAAGTAGCCGAGAGCGAGCCCGCCGACCGCACCGACCTTGGCCGCCTTCCGGACCGACCCGACACCCAGCACGATCGTGCAGAAGATGACCGGCGAGATCATCATCTTGATCAGGTTCACGAAGCCGGTGCCGATGGGCTTCAGCTCGACGGCCACACCGGGGGCGACGAAGCCCACCAGGATGCCGAGCGCTACGGCCACGATCACCGCTATGTACAGATAGTGGGTACGGTCCCGCCTTGCTGCGGCCACGGGTCCTCCTTGACTCGTCCCTGCAATGCCCCCCGTCCCGAGGGGTCCCGGCGACTATCCACCACGATGTGACGCCGGTCACCCTTGCGTTCATTTCGTTCACAAGAATTCGGCCAGGCAGACTTGGGCCATGCACCTGCCCCGTCCGCGCAGTCTCGCCGGTCAGCTCTTCGCCATGCAGGTCGTGCTCATCGCGGCCGTCGTGGCGGGCTGCGCGATTTTCGCGTACGTCACAGGTCGTGCCCACCCGGACGAGACCGCACGCAAACAGGTTTCGGCCATCGCGCGGGCCATGGCCGATTCGCCCTCTGTACGGGAAGCGATCCGCGAGCCGGACCCGACAGCCGCTCTCCAGCCGTACGCGGAGCGCGTGCGGCACGACACCGGCGTGGACTTTGTCACGATCATGACACCACAGGGAATCCGCTGGACGCATCCCGATCCGCACCAGATAGGGATGCCGTTCCTGGGCCGGACGGCACCGGCGGTGCACGGCCATACGTTCATCGAGACCTACACCGGCACGCTCGGCCCCTCCGTGCGCGTCGTCACCCCGGTGCGCGACGACGGCCGGATCACCGGGCTGATCAGTGTCGGCATCACCGTCGACCGGATCTCCACCCAGGTGACACAGCAGGTCAAGGCGCTGGCGACGGCGGCGGGCGCGGCGCTGGTGCTCGGCGGTCTCGGGACGTATGTGATCAACGCCAGACTCCGGCGGCACACCCATGGCATGAACGCGGTGGAGCTGAGCCGGATCCACGACTATCACGAGGCCACGCTGCACGCCGTGCACGAAGGGCTACTGATGCTCGACGGACGGCGCAGGATCGCGCTGATGAACGACGGCGGCCGGGAGCTGCTCGGCCTGGACGACTCGGCGGTGGGCCGCTCCGTCGCCGAACTGGGCCTGCCCGCTCCGCTGACCGGCGCGCTGCTCGCCTCCGAGCCACGGATCGACGAGGTCCATATGACCGACGAGCGGGTCGTGGTCGTCAACACGCGTCCGGTGGTCGGCGGCGAGCAGCGCGGGACGGTCATCACGCTGCGCGATCACACCGAACTCCAGGCGCTGTCCGGTGAGCTGGACTCCGAGCGCGGCTTCACACAGGCCCTGCGCTCGCAGGCCCACGAGGCCGCCAACCGGCTGCACACGGTGGTCTCGCTGATCGAGCTGGGCCGGACCGAGCAGGCGGTGGAGTTCGCCACGGCGGAGCTGGAGCTGGCCCAGACACTCACCGACCGGGTGGTGGGATCGGTCGGCGAACCAGTACTCGCGGCGCTGCTGCTGGGCAAGGCGGCCCAGGCGAACGAACGAGGCGTCGAGCTGGTGCTCGCCGAGGACAGCCGTATCGACGACGGTGTCCTGCCCGCCACACTGCCGGCCCGCGATCTGGTGACCATCCTGGGCAATCTGATCGACAACGCCATGGACGCGGCGCAGGGCGGCGAAGGAGCGCGGGTCACCGTGACCGCGCTCGTCGGGACCAGGCCCGGCGGCGGAGAGCTGCTGCTGGGCGTGCGGGACACCGGAGCCGGGGTCGATCCTGGCGACATGGACGCGGTGTTCCGGCGCGGCTGGTCGACCAGAGGCCCCGGGCGCGGGCTCGGTCTCGCGCTCGTGCGGCAGGCCGTGCACCGCGCGCACGGGACGGTGGAGCTGACGCGCGGGCCGGAAGGCGGCGCGGAGTTCACCGTACGGCTGCCGCTGGCCGGCGCGGAGGCGAGACCATGACCGACGCGAGTCCGGCGATCCGGGTCCTGGTGGTCGAGGACGATCCGGTCGCGGCCGACGCCCATCAGCACTATGTGGGCCGCGTGCCCGGCTTCACCGTCGCGGCCGTCGCACGCTCCCGGGCCGAGGCGAGCCGGCTGCTGGAGCGCACGGACATCGATCTGATCCTGCTCGACCTGTATCTCCCGGACGGCCACGGCCTTCAGCTTCTGCGCAGCCTGCGCGCGGGCGGCCACCAGGCGGATGTCATCGCCGTCACCTCAGCGCGCGATCTCGCGGTGGTACGGGAAGGTGTGTCGCTGGGCGTCGTCCAGTACGTCCTCAAACCCTTCACCTTCGCCACCCTGCGTGACCGGCTCACGCGGTACGCCGATTTCCGGGCGGCGGCCGGAGAGGCGAGCGGTCAGGACGAGGTGGACCGTGCGCTCGGCGCGCTCCGGTCACCGCAGCCGGCCTCGCTGCCGAAAGGTCTGAGCGCGCCGACGCTGGAGGCGGTGACCCGTACGCTGCGCGCGTCCACGACCGGGCTCACGGCGGCGGAGGCCGGAGCGGAGGTCGGAATCTCGCGGATCACGGCGCGGCGCTATCTGGAGCACCTCGTCGGCAACGGCTGTGCGGAGCGGAGTCCGCAGTACGGGCAGGTGGGACGGCCGGAGTTGCAGTACCGGTGGCGGTAGCGGTGGCGGCGGGCGGTGGGCCTTCGGCGGTGCGTTGTTCCGGCGGGGGTTGTTGTTCGGGGTGCGGGTGCCGGAGGCGCCCCCGGCACCCGCACCCCGAACAACAACCCGCGCCGGGACAACGCACCGCCGGAGGCCCGCCGCCCGCGCTATCCCGGCGAACCGGCTCCGGCCCGGAACGTACGCCGGTAGACCGTCGGCGGCACGCCCAGCGCCGACTGGAGATGCTGGCGCATCGACTGGGCCGTGCCGAAGCCCGAGTCCCGCGCCACCTGGTCGACCGAGAGATCCGTCGACTCCAGCAGATGCCGGGCCCGCTCGACGCGCTGCCGCACCAGCCACTGCCCGGGGCTGATCCCGGCCTCCTCACGGAAGCGGCGCGTGAACGTCCGTACCGACATCGACTCCCGCCGTGCCATGTCGCGGAGCTGGATCGGCTCATGGAGGCGTGCGAGCGCCCAGGTCCTGGCGGCGGTGGTGGTCGCGAGCTGTGGCTCGGGGACGGGACGCTGGATGTACTGGGCCTGGCCGCCGTCCCGGTGCGGCGGTACGACCGTGAGCCGCGCGACATCATTGGCGACCGCCGTGCCGTGGTCGCGCCGCACGATATGCAGACACAGATCGATTCCGGCGGCGACTCCGGCCGAGGTCAGTACGTCACCGTCGTCGATGAACAGCACGTCGGCGTCGACGTCGATCCTCGGAAACAGCAGCCGGAAGTGCTCGGCCGAGGACCAGTGGGTGGTGGCGGGACGGCCGTCCAGCAGGCCGGCGGCGGCGAGGACATAGCTGCCGGTGCAGATGGAGACCATCCGGGTGCCCGGCCGTACCAGGGCGAGGGCGGCGGCGAGCTCCTCGGTGAGCCGGCCCTCCTCGAAGACCGGTCCGAGCTCGTACGACGCCGGTACGACCACGGTGTCGGCGGTGGCGAGCGCCTCCGGGCCGTTCTCCACGAGGACCGAGAAGTCGGCGTCGGTGCGGACCGGGCCCGGCGGCCGGACGGAGCAGGTGACGATCTCGTACAGCGGCTCACCCGCCGGGCCTTTGGCGCGGCCGAATATCCGCTGCGGGATGCCCAGTTCGAAGGGAAGCAGCCCTTCGAGAGCGAGTACGACGACACGGTGCGGACGCCGGTCGGGCATGGTGTTCTCTCCTGTCCGGCTCTCCGGCTGTCCGTTCTCCGGATGCCCACTGGTGGTCCAGACCACTACTTGATATCTGTCGCCTCTGTGACACAAAAGCGCGTGGCGGCCCACGCCATTCCCGAATCGATCGCCCGTACCTCTCCGTCCGGAGCGGAACCGGCGGGTCCCACTCTCTGGAACCGTGAATTCCGGCTCTTCTTCCTCGCCCGTACCGTCGCTCGCTTCGGCGACGGCATGGTGCCGGTCGCGCTCGCCGCGGGCCTGCTCGACGCCGGATACGGCGCCTCGTCCGTCTCCTTCGCGCTCGGCGCGTGGATGGTGTGCTTCGCCGGGTTCGTGATCGTCGGCGGCGTGCTGGCCGACCGGTTCACTCCGCGCCGGATGATGGTCCTGGCGGACGGCGTACGGCTGGTCGGCACCGCCGTGCTGGCCGCCGCTTTCGTCACCGGATCGCCGTCTCTGTGGCTGGTGTACGGGCTCAGCGGGCTCAGCGGTCTGGGCGCCGCGATCTTCCAGCCGGGCGTCGCCAGCATGCTCCCGCTGATGGCGCCCGACGTACAGCGCGGCAACGCCGTCCTGCGGGTCGCCGAGTCGCTGACGACGATGGCGGGCCCGGCGGTCGCGGGCGCTCTGGCGGGATTCGGCGGCCCCGGCATGATCTTCGGGGTCAACGCGGCGACCTTCGGGATCAGCGGCCTCTGTCTCTTCCTGATCCGGATGGAGTCCGTCGCGCCGGTCGTCGGCGAGGGCATGCTCGCCGAACTGATCGGCGGCTGGCGGGAGTTCCGCGCCAGGTCCTGGCTGTGGAGCGTCATCGCGGTCTGGTCGGTGTACGGCATCACGGTGCTCGGCCCGATCACGCCGCTGGAGGCGGTCGTCGTCACCGAGCGGCACAGCTCGGCGATGTTCGGCCTGATGATGACGGTCGGCGGCGCGGGCAACGCGGTGGGCGGGCTGCTGGCGATGCGGCTGCGACCGCGCAGACCGCTGTTCGCCGGGACGTTCGCGCTGTTCGGCGTGATCGCCAATGTGCTGGTCCTGGCGTATGACGTGACCGTGCCGGTGCTGGCCGCGGGTTTCTTCGTCGGAGGTGTGTCGCTGGCCTTCTGGCTGGTGATGTGGTCGACGACGGTCCAGACGCACATTCCGAACGAGGCGCTCAACCGGCTGCACGCCTATGACGTGGCCGGCTCGCTGATCATGCTGGCGGTGGGCCGGGCGCTGGCGGGTCCGGTCGCGGAGGCGGTGGGGCTCCGCGAGGTGCTGGTGGCGGGAGCGGTGATCAATGTCGGAGTGTGCGGAGTGCTGTTCGCGGTGCCGGCGATCCGGGGACTGACGCGCCGGGACTGACGCCTGTGGCGGTGGTGGGCGCCGTGCGCCGCCACCGCGCGGGCGTGGCCCGATCCTAGCGAACGCTGACCCTCGGGCCACTCGTGGGAGCCGTCCCGTCCGCTGATGCTGTCTGACGTGACCCAGACAACCGAACTCTCCGCAGAGGGCACCTCGGCTTCCGTTCCTCCTCGGCGTCCACGCCTCCACCGCGCGTGGTTCGTCGCCGCTGTCACCTTTGTGACGATCATCGGCGCGGCGGCCTTCGCCTCGCTGCCCGGCCTTCTCATCGAGCCGCTGCACACGGAGTTCGACTGGTCGCGCGGCACGATCGGCTTCGCGGTCTCGGTGAATCTGGCGCTGTACGGCCTGACCGCGCCGTTCGCCGCGGCGCTGATGGACCGCTTCGGCATCCGCCGTGTGGTCGCGGTCGCGCTCACCGTCATCGCGGCCGGGTCCGTGCTGACGGTATGGATGACCGCATCCTGGCAACTGGTGCTGTACTGGGGCGTTCTGGTCGGCCTCGGCAGCGGCTCGATGGCGCTGGCCTTCGCCGCGACGGTGACCAACCGCTGGTTCGTGGCGCGCCGCGGTCTGGTCACCGGCGTCCTCACCGCGGCGGGCGCCTCCGGTCAGCTCGTGTTCCTGCCGCTGCTGTCCTGGCTGGTCGAGAACCACGGCTGGCGTCCGGCCGCGGTCACCGTCTCGCTGGCCGCGCTCGCGGTGGTCCCGTTCGTCTGGCTGCTGCTGCGCGACCATCCGGCGGACGTGGGCCTGCCGGCGTACGGCGCCGAGGAGTTCACGGCCAAGCCGGCGCCGGTGACGGGAGCCGCGCGGCGCGCGGTCACGGTGCTTGTGTCGGCGGCCAGGACAGGGCCGTTCTGGCTGCTGGCCGGTGCCTTCGCGATATGCGGCGCCTCCACGAACGGCCTGGTCAAGACGCACTTCGTACCGGCCGCGCATGATCACGGCATGCCGATCACCGCGGCCGCTTCACTCCTCGCGGTGATCGGTGTCTTCGATGTGGTCGGCACGATCGCCTCCGGCTGGTTCACCGACCGCTTCGAGGCGCGCCGCCTGCTGGCGGTCTACTACGCGCTGCGCGGCGTCTCGTTGCTCTTCCTGCCGATGCTGCTGGCACCGTCCGTGCATCCGCCGATGCTCTTCTTCATCATCTTCTACGGTCTCGACTGGGTCGCCACCGTCCCGCCGACGATCGCCCTGTGCCGTGAGCACTACGGCGAGGACAGCGCGATCGTCTTCGGCTGGGTCCTCGCCTCCCACCAGGTCGGCGCGGCGATCATCGCGTTCGCCGGAGGACTGGCGCGGGATGTCTTCGGCTCGTACGACGTGGTCTGGTACGCCGCGGGCGCGCTGTGCGCGGCGGCGGCCCTGATGTCGCTGGTGATCAGACGCAAGCCGGCGGTACCGGCGCCGGCCGTGGCCGGATGAGGAGCGCGGCGCGGTGACCGGTCGTCATGGCGACCGGTCACCGCGGCGGGCGCGGCTTCTCAGCGGGCCAGTGCCTTCGCGATTCTGCGCGCGTCGATCGACATCTCGCGGAGCATGCCGCTGATCGGGTTGGTGAAGCCGGTGAAGTAGAGGCCGGGCGCCTGCTTCGGAGTGCGGCGGCCGTGGACCAGCGGGCGGCCGCGGGCGTCCAGTACGCCGAGGTCGCCCAACAGGCCCTCCAGCGCGCGGTCGTAGCCGGTCGCCGCGATGACCACCTCCGGAGTGATCCGCGTACCGTCGGCCAGCACGACCTTGTCCTCCTCGAAGGACTCGACCGCCGCCACCGGCTCGATCCGGCCCTTGCGTACCGCCTTGATCAGCCCCATGTCCTGCACCGGGATCGCGCCCTCGCGCACCCGTGAGTACAGACCGGTGTCGGGACGCGGCAGTCCCTTGGCCGACAGGTCCGGGACGGCGATCCGGCTCAGCAGCGCGGCCGCTCTGTCGACGAGCCAGGCCGGCAGCCGGCGGACCAGGATGGCGGTCGACTGCGCCGGCCAGCCCGCCGTGGAGCGGCGCACGATGTGCGGTGCGGTGCGGATCGCGAGGCGTACCCGCGCCGCGCCGCCCTCGACGAGATCGACGGCGATCTCCGCGCCCGTGTTGCCGACACCGACGACCAGGACGTCCCTCCCGGCGTACGGCCCGGCGTTGCGGTAATCGGCCGCGTGCAGCAGCTCGCCGCCGTACGACTCCCGGCCCGGCCAGTCCGGCACTCGCGGCGTGTGGTTGTAGCCGGTGGCCACGACGACCGCGCGCCCGGTCAGCTCCCGGCCGCCGGTCGCGCGCAGCAGCCAGCCGGAATCATCGGGAGCGCGTTCGATCCTGGTGACCTCGACGCCGGTCACGATCTCCAGCGCGTGGTGGGCCGCGTACTTCTCCAGATAGCCGACCACCTGGTCGCGGGCCACCCAACGCCCGTAGGACCGTGGGATCCTGAGACCGGGCAGGGCCGACCTGCGGCGGGTGGTGTGGAGACGCAGCCGGTCGTAGTGGCGGCGCCAGGACGCGGCGACGGCATCGGACTTCTCCAGCACGACGGCCCGTACGCCCCGTCCGCGCAGCGCGGCGGCGACGGCGAGCCCACCCGGGCCACCGCCGATGACATACACGGGGCGGTCGTTGGTGAGATTGAAGTCGTCAGGCATGAAAGCTGAGCCTAACCGGCTCATGAATTGTTGGGTCTCGGTCAAGGCCGGAATCGGTTGCGAATCGATCACGTGCTCGGCAGGAGGATGTTGAAATAGAGGAGTGAGCGATTTCTCCGGCACCCGCCTTCCCGATCCCGCCGATGTGCTCGGCTTCGGACTCCGTCTGCGTGCCTGGCGCGAGGGCGACGAATCCGCGCTGCTGCGCGGCCTGTCCGACGCCGAGTTCAAGCGCTGGAACGCGCCACTGGTCGACGTCAGCACCGAAGCCGAAGCCGCGCTGCAGATCAAGCAGCGCGCGGAAGGCTGGCGGAAGGGCACCATGGCGCACTTCTGCATCACCGAGGACACCGGTGACGGCACGGAGGGACCGGTCCTCGGCAGCGTGGGCCTGGGCCTGCTCGACCTGCGGCTGCGCACCGGCCGCGTGGGGTACTGGGTGCTGCCGGAGGCGCGCGGCCGTGGTGTCGCCGGTCGCGCGCTGGAGCTGTGCAGCCGCTGGGCGTTCGAGGAAGCGGGCCTGCACCGGATCGAGTTGGGACACGCGCTGACCCACAGCGCCTCCTGCCGGATCGCCGAACGCTGTGGCTACCGTTACGAAGGGACGCTGCGCGGCGCGATGTTCGAGGCCGTGAGCCGGGACGCCTTCCGGGACGCCCATCTCCACGCGCGGCTCGCGGCCGATCCGTGGCCCGTCCAGGATCCGCCGGCCGTCGCGGACCGCGCGGAGCACTCTTAATACGTCGTACGGGAGAGCCGGTCGCCGTCTCGCGGCCGACGTGTCTCTCTTTCGCTACGGCCAGAGCAACTCCCTTACCCAGATGCCCTGTTCGCGCCGGTAGCGCAGCCGTACATGCCGCCTGTCGGCGTCGCCCTGGAAGAACTCCACCTCGTCCGGTTCGAGGACATACGCCGTCCATGACTCCGCCTCGGCGGTGGGCTCGCGCTCGGCCCGCCGCCACGCGGCCCGGCTCGCCCGCGCCAGCTCGTCCCGCGAGCCCAGCACCTCACTCTGCCGTCCGACCAGCGCCGAGGCCAGCGCACCTGTCGAGCGGGCACGCAGATCCGCGCCGCTCTCCTCGGCACCGGCCGTCAGGACGCGGCCCCGGAGCCGCACCGCACGTCCTTGCACCGCCCAGTAGAAGCCGAGCGCGGCCTCCGGACGGCCGGCGAGCTGCCGGCCCTTGCGGCTGGTCGCGTGCGAGGCGAAGTGCCAGCCGCGTGCGTCGGCGTCATGCAGCATCAGGATCCGTACGTCCGGCCGGCCCCGCTCGTCGGCGGTGGCGAGAGTCATCGTGTGCGGCTCGGACTGGCCGGCCGCCACGGCCTCGGTGAACCACCGGTGGAAGAGCGGCAGCGGCTCGTCCGGAGCGGCGGCCGCGTCGAAGACCGGCAGCTCGGTGTCCCAGACGCGCTGGGCGTGCAGAAGGGCGCGGAAGGCGTCCTGCCCGCTGTCCCGCCGGTGGTCCCGGCCGTCGTGTTCGTGGTGGTCGTCCCGGCCGTCGTGCTCGTCTGTCATACGGCCATTCAACCGGCCACCGGCCCCGCGGGCAGCTTCGGTGCGCCTGGCCGCACGCGGTCCGGTCGGTTGGGAGCGGTGCGCGGAATGCGAGGAGAGGGATGCGCCGGCCGGGCGGCTGCCGCGGCCGAACGAGGCGGCGAGTCCGGGCGGAGGCGCCCGGGAGACGGGAGCGCCGGCGGGGATCAGCCGTATGATCCGCCGTCGGCGTGACAGGACGAAGAGGCACGCCCGACCGTGCCCGCCGGCTGCCTCGCCGGCTCGCTCGGTGCTACTTGGCGGGCTTCTTTCCGGTGACACCGAGATGGACCAACAGCGCCAGAGTCGGTTTCAGTTCGGCCTGCTTCACACCCCAGCCCTGGAAGCTCTTCTGGTGCGAGGCCACCGAGGAGAGCATCACGACCAGCGAACCGGCCAGCGCCGCCGGGCTGACATCCTTGTCGACGCGGCCCTTGGACTGGAGTTCCTTCACAGCGTCCGTAAGGGAGTTGGTGACCGAGTTAAGGATCTTCATACGGATCTTGTTGAACCGTTTGTCGCCCTCCGCGGCGCCCAGATCGACCACTCGGAGGATCGCGTCGTGCTTGCGCCAGAAGTCGAGGAAACCCTCGACGAGCTCTTCCGAGGTGACCCAGGCGGCCTTGCCGACCCAGGAACGTCCGGAGACGAGCCCGGTCAACTCGGTGCCTTCCCGGGCCATTTCCTCGGCGAGTTCGAGGACGGCGCCCTCGACATCCGGAAAGTACTGGTAGAAGGTCGCGGGTGAAGTGCCCGCCTTCCGGGCCACGTCGATGACTTTGACGTCCCGGTACGGCGAGGAGCTGAGCATCTCGCCGAGACAGTCGAGCAGCTTCTGCCGCGTCGCCTGTCCGCGCCGACCAGCCACGCGGCCGTCGACGGTGCGCACTTGTCCTGTCATGCCGTCAGCTTACCGAGGGGTGATCTGAGCGCGATTTGACCGAGTGCAAATGGGGAACCGGCCGCCGCGCGCCGGGTGCGGCGGTGAGCGCGCGGACGAGCGCCGCTCCAGAGGTCATGACTAGTGTTATCAACAGCCTGTGGACAACTTCGGTGGACAAGTCGAGCCGGCGCGGCCCTCGCGGCGTAAATAATTGAGCAATTGTTCTATTTCTTCCACTGCGTCCCAGGCCGGGGCCGGTTAGCTTGGCTGTGACGGGCGTCACATACGGACGGGCGTCACATACGGAAGGGTCCGGGCCATGGCCGCATTCGCGGAAGGCACACCCTGCTGGGTGGATGTGTCGCTGCCCGATCTCGCGGCGGGCAGACGATTCTACGGAGAACTGTTCGGCTGGACCTTCGGCGGCGACAGCGACGAGGCGTACGGGCGCTGCACCAAGGCGTTCAGCGACGGCAAGCGGGTGGCCGGCCTGGTCGCCAAGCGGGACGGCCGAATGCCGACCGTCTGGGGCGTCTACTTCGCCACCGCCGACGCCGTCGCTCTCAGCAGGAGGATCACGGACGCGGGCGGCCGGCTCGTACGGGAGCCGATCGCGGTCGGACGGTCCGGTGTGACGGCGCTGGCGGCGGATCCGGCCGGTGCGGTCTTCGGTATCTGGCAGGGCGACGAGGACACCGGCTTCGAGAAGAAGGGCCTGCCGGGATCTTTCTGCTGGACAGAGGTCTATACGAGGGACAAGGAGCGCGTCGACCCCTTCTACGAGACCGTCTTCGGCTTCCACGGGACCGACGTTCCCGATGACTCCGTCGACTTCCGTATGTGGTCTCCGGCCGGTACGGAACCGGGCCCGGACAGCGCGGTCGGCGGGCGCAGTGTGATCACGGACGCCTTTCCGGCGGAGATGCCGGGCCACTTCCTCAGCTATTTCTCCGTCGCCGACTGCGACGGGACGACGGCGACGGTGGTCCGGCTGGGCGGCCGGATCACGGCTCCGCCCTTCGACATCGAATACGGCCGGATGGCGGTGGTCGTGGACAACCAGGGCGCGTCCTTCGCCGTACTGGCCGAGCCGAGGAGCGCGCCGCGCGCGGCTGCTGAGTCCCTGTCGGAGTCCGGGTGGCGCGGGCTTCCGGAGCCGGGGCCCGCATCTGAGCCGTAAACAGGAGAAGCGGTGAGGACGGGGCGCGTGAGGTGTCCGGATCGGGACGAGACACCCCGATCCGCCCCCGGGTTCGCAACCGCTGCCTCAGACAGGAAGAATCAGGGGGCACGGGGCCGTACCTTTGGGGCCCTCACGGGGAGGTGGCAGGCAAGTGGAGCAGCTTACGCAGCACGATCCGAGGCGTATCGGTCCCTTCGAGGTGCTGGGACGACTCGGAGCAGGCGGCATGGGGCTGGTCTATCTCGCGCGCTCGACGTCGGGCCGCCGGGTGGCGATCAAGACCGTACGAACGGAGCTTGCCGAGGACCAGTTGTTCCGGGTCCGCTTCACGCGTGAGGTGGAGGCCGCCCGCGCGGTCAGCGGTTTCTACACGGCGGCCGTGGTGGACGCGGATCCGCGGGCCGCGGTGCCATGGCTGGCCACGGCGTATGTGCCCGCACCCTCACTGGAGGAAATAGTGAGTGAGTGCGGACCGATGCCGGCCCAGGCGGTGCGCTGGCTGGCGGCCGGGATCGCGGAAGCACTCCAGTCCATCCACGGCGCCAGTCTGGTCCACCGTGACATGAAGCCGTCCAATGTCCTGGTGGTGGAGGACGGGCCGCGTGTCATCGACTTCGGTATCGCCTCCGGTGTCTCCAACACCCGGCTGACGATGACCAATGTCGCGGTGGGCACGCCCGCGTACATGTCGCCGGAGCAGGCGCGGGACTCGCGCAGTGTGACAGGCGCCAGCGATGTCTTCTCGCTCGGTTCGACACTCGTGTTCGCCGCGACCGGCCACGCTCCGTACCACGGCGCGAACCCGGTCGAGACGGTCTTCATGCTGCTGCGTGAGGGCCCGGATCTGGAGGGCCTGCCGGAGGAACTGAGGCCGCTCATCGAGTCCTGTATGCAGCTCGACGCCGCTCGCCGGCCCACGCCGGCCGATCTGCAGGCCCAGTTGGCTCCGCATCTCTTCGCGTCCGGCAGCGACGACAGCGGTACGGCGTCGGCCTGGCTGCCGGACAGCGCCACGGCGATGATCGAGCGGCGCCGGGCCGGCGGGCGGGTCGCTCCGGCCGCTCCCGTACGTCCGCCGGAGCCCGTGGCCGCCGTACCGCCGCCGCCCGCGCACGCTCCCGGCTGGGACGCCGCCTGGCGGCCCGACGGCGGCCCGCGCGCCGGCCGGTCCGGGACACCGGTCGCGCCGCTTCCGGCACCACAGACTCCGGCACCGCAGACTCCGGCACCACAGACTCCGGTCGCGCCGCCCGGCGGCCCGGTCCGGCTGCCCGGCTCGCCGGTCCCGATCGGTCCCGGCCCGCGCGCCGGAGACGGACGGGCCACGGTCACCGTCGAGGCCGGGCCCGCCACCGGCTGGATCCGGCCGCCGGCCGGACTGCTCGGTGGCGAGCCGGCCACCGCCGCCGCACCGGCCGTACCGTCACCGGCCGCGCCTCCCGACGGGCCGGCCGAACCGGCCCGCTGGCGGCCCTGGCGGTTTCGGATGTCCAACGACGTCTGGGGCACGCCGGTCGTCGACGGCGATCTGCTGTACGTCACCTCCTTCGAGGTGCACGCGCTGGACGTGGCGAGCGGACGCCGCCAGTTCAAGACACGGGACGTGGCTTGGTCGATGGCCGTCGCCGACGGCCGTATCCACGCCTCCGACGGGCCGACGCTGTACGCCCTCGACGGCGCGGACGGCAGCGAGCACTGGCGGCTCCAGACCGACGCCTGGGTCTACTCCCTCAAGGTCGGCACGGGCACGGTCGTCACCGGTACGCGCGGCGGCGGCGTACAGGCGTGGCACGCGGCGAGCGGCGAGAAGCTGTGGGAGACGGCCGGAGCTCAGACGGACTTCGAGACGCCGGAGGCCGGGCCCGAGATCTTCGACGGCATGGTGTACGTGTGGAAGGACGCGCGGCTGCTGGCGCTGGACGCGCGCTCGGGCGGCGAGCGCTGGTCCTATCCCATCGGTGACGCCGCCTCCTGCGGCGGCGTGCCCGTACGGGTGCGGCCCGCGTCCGACGGCAATCTGTATGTCTCGGCCGGTACGCGTGTGCTGTCCGTCGACATCGCGTCCGGCCGGGTGCGCTGGCACTTCGAGGCACCGGCGGTCTTTCTCTCACCGCCGGCCTTCGCTCCGGGACCGGCCGTGACGGGCGGCGGCGTCTATCTCGCCGACTACCTCGGCACGGTGTACGCCCTGGACGCCGCCACCGGCAAGGACCGCTGGCGCATCGCGACGGAGTCCCGTCAGTCGATCGAACCGGTCCTTGTCGCCGACGGCAATGTCCATGTCGGCAGCGGCAGCGCGCTCTACACGCTGGACGCGGTGACAGGCACGCCCAAGTGGCGCTTCGCGGCGGGCGGCGAGGTCATCGGCGCTCCGGTCGTCGCCGACGGCCGGCTGCACTTCGGCTCGGCCGACCATGTGCTGTACACGCTGGACGCGAGCGGTGGCCAGTTGCGCTGGAAGCTGGCGACGGGCGGTGAGATCACGGGCTCGCCGGTGGCGCGGCGAGGTGTGGTGTACGCGTGCAGCAAGGACCGCTGTGTCTACGCGCTGGACGCGGTCAAGGGCACGGCGACGGGCCGGGCGTCGAGATAGTCCGCGCCGCTCCGGCCGGTTCGCGCCGGACACCGGTCGCGGCGGGCCCTTCAGTGGCGCGGGGGCTCGTCGGGTGGCGGGGAGCCGTTGTCCCACGGACCGCCGGCGCCCCAGGACCGGGTGTCGTCCTCCTCGGGATACCCGGCGGACTCGGCCGACCTGTCGTCCGGAGAGCCGTACCGCTGGGAGCCGGGTCGGCGTGACTCGTACCGTGGCTCCTCGTGCCGTGGTTCCTCGTAGTGGCCGGAGCCGTGCCGGCTGCTGTCGTAGTCACCGGAGCCGTGCGGGTCGCTGCCGTACGGAGAGGGCTCGTAAGGACCCCGGTCCTCCTGGTCCTGCCCGCTCGGCTCGGCCGGTGCGGGAGCCATGGGCATGGTGTCCCGGGTGCGCCGCCGGTGGTGCCGGCCGCTCATCACCAGCGCGGCCAGCAGGAGCAGGATCCCGCCGCCGAAGGCGCCCGCGACGCCGACGCCGAGCCCATTGCCGCTGCCGTCGACGGTGAGCCCGCCCGCCGCCTGTCCCTGGCGCACCGTCCACAGGACGCTGAAGCCGAGGACGATCAGGCCGGCCAGTGTGACCAGCGGCCGGGAGCGCAGTACGAGCCCGGCCAGCGTGACCAGGGCCGCGACGGCGAACGGCAGCAGGAGCGAGCCGAAGAGCGCCGCGCCGTCGCCGGAGATGCCGGTGAAGAGATCGCCGACGCGGTAGTCGCGTCCCTGCCGGCCGCCGAACCAGGCGTAGAAGGAGCTCAGCACGGCGGCTGCCGCTCCGACGAGCGCGAGGACCGAACCGATGATGTTGCGGATCACCTCCGGCCTCCTTGAGCACGTGAAAAGGCTGTGTGAATCCCGCTTGGCTGCCGACGCTACGCCGGGTGACGGAGGCCCGCCACGCGACGGCAGGGGCCTTTCCGGCCGCTGTCGGGCCTCTCGTGTGGATCGTGCCGCGCTCGCGGGCCCGGCGGGGACTACGGGGCAGCCCTTAGGATCGCGGCGATTGACAGGTGCATGGGCGGCCCGGCCCATGCGGCCATCGTGACAACGGGGAGGGGCTCGGCCTTGCTGCGTCGACGTCTGAAGTTCGCGGCCGTACTGGTCGCGGTGGTGCTGGCCTTGACGGGATTCTCGTCGTCGAGAGGAGGCAAGGGCAGCGGAAGCGGTGGGTCGAGCGGCGACGGCGGTGGCTGCTCGAACGCGGAGAAGAACAACGGCTCGTACGCGAACTCGGGCCACAACGGCTCCGGTTACGACGCGAACGACGACTACGGCTCGTCGGGAGGCTCGTCGGGCGGTTCGTACCGCGACGATCCGACACCGACGGCGACCTCCGGTGTCCGCGCGGAGGTGATCACCTGTGTGCGTCCGGCGCGGGGCAAGCGGAAGGCCGTCACCTACGCGGCCGTACGGCTGGAGGCGGGATCCGGCGCGGCGGGGGCCTATGAGGTCGAGGTGACCTTCATGGACGCGGCGGGCGTGATCGCCGACTCCGGTGACACGGAGGTGACTCTGGAGAGCGGAGAGACCAGGACGGTCAGGGTCGCGATGGACAGCCCGGCGAAGGTGGCACGGGTGCGCGCGTGCGACGCGACGGCGTCACTCGCGGGCTGACCGCTCCGGGCGCGCGGCCAACCACGCGCCGCGAGGCGTGGGAACGAGTACAGGGGGCCGGGCGATTCCGCCCGGCCCCCTGTGTGCCAGGCGGGACTTCTCCGACCCGCCACGGCCGTCACATACCGCGGCCGCGACGGCTCCCCCTCCGCGCCGCCGCGGCCGCTCCCCGTGAGGGAAAGGTCTCTGAGTGATGAGGCCCTGTGGCTAATTGCCGGGCTTGAAAGGCTCGGAGGTGGCGTGCTGGTCCAGCGTGCCGATCTCGCCACCCGTCGCGTGCTGGTCCTGCGTCGTGACCGCGGCGTCCTCCGTACCGGTGGCGTGCTGGTCCTGCGGCTTGAGCACCGGGTCCTTCTTCTTGGCGTCGCCCATGATCGTCTACTCCCGTTGATGGCTCTTGTGCTGACTCGGCGAGCCCGCCCGGCTGTTCCCCCGTTGACTGCCGGGCGGGCGTACCAGGGCCGCTTACCTTAGCGTCGCGGCCATATCATCGGTCCGTTTGCCCCCCGACGCGACGGATCGACATGTGTGACCATGCCTTGTGGTGATAAACGAACGATGAACGGCCTGACCGGGGCCTTACGCGGCGGCCATGGGCGTCAGCAGCGCACGCACCTCGTTCGCCTCCGGCGATCCGAGAGCGTCGTATATGGCGAGAGCGTCGCGCCAGCAGACCTGGGCGCGTCCGGTCTGTCCGATGCCGTTGAGCGCGCGCCCGAGGACGGTCAGTACGTTGCCGCGGCGCCATTCGCCGCCGATGTCACGCAGCATGGTCAGCGCCATCTCCGCGCGGGAGGCCGCCTGCGCCATCTTGCGGGCCGAGACATCGACCTCGGCGAGGCGGAAGAGCGTCATTCCCTCCCACAGCCTCTGCCGGCTGTCCCGGAACACCTCCAGGGCCTCGTGCAGCCGGTCCGTCGCCTCGGAGAGCTGACCGCCCTGGGCGAGGGCCAGGCCCAGGGCGTAGCGGCCGTTCGCACCGCGCAGCGTGTGGCCCATGCTGTCGTAGATGTCGATTCCCTGCTGTGAGAGGGCGACCGCGCTCTCCGTGCGTCCCGTGGCCAGCCGGATGCGGGAGAGATTGCACAGCGCGCTCGCCTCTCCCGGCCGGTCGCCGTCGCGGCGGAAGTTCTCGATGGCCGTGGTGAGATGGCGTTCGCCGTCCGCGTGCCGGTTCTGATAGAGCGCGATGATGCCGCGGACGTTCGGCGCCCAGCAGCTCGGCGGCAGATCGTGGGTCGCCTCGGCGAGCCGCATGGCCCGCTCGGCTTCCAGGTCGGCCTGGTCGAAGCGGCCCGCGACACTGTGGACATTGGCCAGTGTCATCAGGGCTCGTCCTTCCGCCCGGCGGTCGCCGCGGTCGCGTGCGGAGTCCAGGACGGCCGCCGCCGTCGCCTCGTACTCCTTGGAGTTGGCTCCCGATTCGCCGAGGTCCAGCGCCGCCCACAGCAGATCCACCGCCCGGCGCAGCGTGTCCGCGCCGGAGGACTGGCGGACGCACGCCAGCAGGCAGTTGGCCTCGGCGTAGAGCCAGTCCTGTGCGTCGTGCCGGTCGGTGAACGGCAGGCCCTCGTACGCCGTCGGCTCCAGGTGTTCCACCAGGCGGTCTCCCGGCCGCTCCAGCGCGTACGCCCGCGCCGCCGTCGCCAGATAGAAGTCCAGCAGCCGCGACAGCGCCGACGCGCGCTCTCCCGGCGGCTGTTCGTCGC
This sequence comes from Streptomyces sp. AK02-01A, assembly GCF_033795305.1. Classification (NCBI taxonomy): domain Bacteria; kingdom Bacillati; phylum Actinomycetota; class Actinomycetes; order Kitasatosporales; family Streptomycetaceae; genus Streptomyces; species Streptomyces sp. AK02-01A. The sequence goes on along the minus strand of NZ_JARBAE010000012.1, from coordinate 25,043 downwards.
GTTCCGCGCAGGCGCGCGCGTAGAGGCGGACCAGGTCGTGGTAGCGGTAGCGGCCCGGCGCGGCGGATTCCACGAGGGACGTGTCGACCAGCGACTCCAGCAGGTCTTCCGTGTCCTGCCGCGGCAGGTCCAGCACGGCGGCCGCCGCGGCCAGCGAGATGTCGGGGCCGTCGGCCAGGCCCAGCAGGCGGAACGCGCGGGCCTGCGGCGGTTCCAGCGCGCCGTAACCCAGCTCGAATGTCGCCTTGACCGCGAGGTCGCCCGCCTGGAGTTCGTCCAGCCGGCGCCGCTCGTCCGCGAGCTTGGCCGCCAGCACCGAGACCGTCCAGGTGCGGCGGGAGGCGAGCCGGGACGCGGCGATACGGATGGCCAGCGGCAGGAAACCGCAGGCCGCGACGACATCCAGGGCCGCCTCGCGCTCCGAGGTGACGCGCTCCTCGCCGACGATACGGGTGAAGAGCTGGAGGGCCTCCTCCGGCGACATCACATCGAGGTCGACGAGATGGGCGCCGGCGAGATCGATCATCCGGGACCGGCTGGTGACGAGCGCCGCGCAGCCGGCCGTGCCGGGCAGCAGCGGACGGATCTGCGCGGCGTCGCGCGCGTTGTCCAGCAGGACGAGGACGCGCCGGCCGTCGAGCGTCGAGCGGTAGAGCGCGGAGCGTTCGTCCAGGGAGTCGGGGATCGAGGTGTCGGGTGTGCCCAGCGCCCGCAGGAAGGTGCCGAGCACGGTCTCCGGTTCCGCCGCCCGCGCGCCCGCGCCCTGGAGGTCCACGTACAACTGGCCGTCGGGGAAGTGCGGTCGCGCGGCGTGCGCGACATGCACCGCCAGCGTCGTCTTGCCGACGCCGCCGATGCCGGCGAGCGCGGAGACCGCCATCACGGATCCCTCGGCGGCGGCGAGCCGGTCGCCCAGCTCCCGTACGAACGGGACGCGTCCGGTGAAGTCGGGCACGGTCGCGGGAAGTTGCGCGGGCCGGGTGACGGCGTGGACCGGGGCCGGTTCCTCCACCGGCCGGGCCAGCTCCGCGTCCGCACGCAGGATGCGCTGCTGGAGCCGCGCCAGCTCGGGACGCGGGTCGACGCCGAGCTCGTCGGCGAGCAGCCGGCGCGTGTCCGCGTACACGGCGAGTGCCTCCGCCTGCCGGCCGCTGCGGTAGAGCGCCAGCATCAGCAGTTCGCGCAGCCGCTCGCGCAGCGGCTGCGCGGCGGTCAGAGCGGTCAGTTCGGAGACGGCCTCGGCGTGGCAGCCGAGCTCCAGGTCCAGATCGAGCCGGGTCTCGGTGAGCTGGAGGCGCCACTCCTCCAGCCGGGCGCGCTGCGTCTCGGCGTACGGCCCGGGCACGGACGCCAGCGGTTCGCCGTCCCACAGGTTCAGCGACTTGTTGATCAGAGCGCGGGCCTGGGCGCGGTGGCCCGCGGCGCGTGCCTTCTCCGCGTCGCCGGTCAGTTCCTGCGCCACGCTCAGATCGAGGGCGTCCGGCGGGGTCCGCAGGGCGTAGCCGCCGGACTCGCTGACCAGTGCGCCGGAGCCGAGCACCTTGCGCAGGCGGGAGGCGTACGTCCGTACGGCGGCCAGCGCCTGCGACGGCGGCTCGTCGCCCCAGAGCGCGTCGATGAGCTGACCCGCGGTGGCCGTGCGGCCGTCGCGCAGCAGCAGTGCGGCCAGCAGCGCGCGTTGCTGCGGTGACCCGGATGCCAGCGCCTGCCCGCCGCGCCAGGCGCGTACGGGTCCGAGCACGCTGAAGCGCAGTTCGCCGGTGTCACTCGGCACGGCCGGAGCCCGCTGCTCCGGTACGCGCGGCCCGCCGTCACGGTCCATAGCTCCCCCTGCCCCCGCTACTGCCGGTATCGCCGTCGACAGTCTGCCTTGTCGGAGGCGGGCGCGTCAGCAGTGAGTGACGGTCTGCACAAGCCCTCAACAGGATCGCGGGACGATTCGCCTGAAGGGCTGTCAACAAGGTCCGGGCCCGGACGGGTCAGCCACCGGCCGAGGCGTGGTCCAGGACCGCCGCGCCGGGCTCCGGCGGGCCGGACCGGACACCGGCGACGATCATGGCTGTGCCGCGCGCGTCGTACACGTCGTCGCTCGCGCAGGAGGCGAGCGCGTCCGCCGCGGCCGACGGCTTCCACCGTGGCCTGCTCATCGCCGCGCTCTTCACCGTGGTCAATGTCGTGGTGACGCTCGCCTCGCCACGCCTCACGCCGGACGAGAAGCAGATCGCGGCGGCGGCCGCGGCCTGAGCCGCGCGGTCCCACAAGTGCGCGGCGCCGCCGGTGCGCGCTCTCCGCCTCCGCCGCGGAGGACCGGTGTGTGGCGGTGCGGTGTCCGGGACATGGAACAAGACGCGGCCCGCGCCCGCGCCGGGCCGTCCATCCCCTGTGCCGACGGAGGACCCACCCATGCGGATCGCGACCACGATCTTTCTCACCGACGAGACGATCACGCCCGTACGCCTCGCGCGCGCACTGGAGCAGCGCGGCTTCGCCGGTCTGTATCTGCCCGAGCACACCCATATACCGGCGGAGCGCGCGACGCCGTATCCGGCGGGCGGCGAACTGCCGCGCGAGTACAGCCGTACGCTCGATCCCTTCGTGGCTCTCGGCCAGGCCGCGGCGGTGACCGAACGGCTGGCGCTCGGGACCGGCATCACTCTCGTCGCCCAGCACGACCCGATCGGTCTCGCCAAGCAGACCGCGACCCTGGACCATCTCTCCGGCGGACGCCTCACACTCGGAGTCGGCTTCGGCTGGAACAAGGAGGAGGCCGCCGACCACGGAGTGGAGTGGAGCACCCGGCGCGAGCTGACCCGGGACCGGATGGCGCTGATGCGGGCGCTGTGGGCGGCCGAGCCGACCGCGCACAAGGGTGAGTTCGGGTCGGTCCGGGCCAGCCACGCGTATCCCAAGCCGGTACGCGGCACGCCGCGCGTCCTGGTCGGCGGCGCGGCCGGACCGAACCTCTTCGCGCACATCACCGAGTACGCGGACGGCTGGCTGCCGATCGGCGGCCGGGGGCTCGCGGAGTCGGCGCCGGCGCTCCGCGCGGCCTGGGAGCAGGCGGGCCGCGACCCGGGATCCCTCCAGATCGTGCCGTACGCGGTGCGGCCGAGCGCGGGCAAGCTGGACCACTACGCGGAGCTGGGCATCGAGGAGGTCGTGCTGCAACTGCCACCGGCCGGCGAGAGCGAGGTGCTGCGGACGCTGGACGAGTTCGCTCGCTATCTGTGAACGCCGCCGGACCACCTGTGACCTGCGTCTGCGGCCGGTACGAGAGCAGGCCTGTCCCGGCCCCGGCGATCGCTGGAACGTATCCTCGAAGGATGACGACGCGCGTGCCTGAGGATCCCGGGACCGGACGACCGGCCCGACCGACCGCGAATGCCATGCGACGCGCGCTCAAGCGCGCGCGGGACGGTGTCGCGCTGGATGTCGCCGAGGCGGCGGTGCTGCTCCAGGCGCGCGGGGACGATCTCACGGACCTGGCCGCCTCCGCCGCGCATGTGCGGGACGCGGGGCTGGCGGCGGCCGGACGGCCGGGAGTCATCACGTACTCCCGCAAGGTCTTCATCCCGCTGACGCGGCTGTGCCGGGACAAGTGCCACTACTGCACCTTTGTCACCGTGCCCGGCAAGCTGCGCAAGGCCGGACACGGCATGTTCCTGTCGCCGGACGAGGTCCTGGACATCGCTCGCCAGGGCGCCGAACTGGGCTGCAAGGAGGCGCTGTTCACGCTGGGCGACCGGCCGGAGGACCGGTGGCCCGAGGCCCGGGAGTGGCTGGAGGCGGAAGGATACGACGACACGCTCGCGTACGTCAGGGCCATGGCGATCCGGGTGCTGGAGGAGACCGGGCTGCTGCCTCATCTCAATCCCGGCGTGCTGTCGTGGACCGACCTCCAGCGGCTCAAGCCGGTCGCGCCGAGCATGGGCATGATGCTGGAGACCACCGCGACCAGGCTCTGGTCCGAGCCCGGCGGTCCGCACTACGGCTCTCCGGACAAGGAGCCCGCCGTGCGGCTGCGGGTGCTGGAGGACGCCGGCCGCTCCAACGTCCCGTTCACGACCGGCGTGCTGATCGGTATCGGGGAGTCCTACGAGGAGCGCGCGGACTCCCTCTTCGAGCTGCGCAGGACGGCGCGGGCCTACCACGGCATCCAGGAAGTCATCGTCCAGAACTTCCGCGCCAAGCCGGACACCGCGATGCGCGGCATGCCGGACGCCGAGCTGGAGGAGCTGGCGGCGGCCATCGCCGTGGCCCGGCACATCCTGGGTCCTTCCGCCCGTATCCAGGCCCCGCCCAATCTGGTCGACGCCGAATACGCCCTGCTCATCGGCGCGGGCATCGACGACTGGGGCGGTGTCTCGCCGCTGACACCCGACCATGTCAACCCCGAGCGGCCCTGGCCGCACATCGACGAACTGGCCGCGAGGACCGCCGAGTCCGGTTTCGAGCTGCGCGAACGGCTCACGATCTATCCGGAGTTCATCCAGCGCGGCGAGCCCTGGCTCGACCCGCGGCTGATGCCGCACGTCAGGGCGCTGGCGGACCCGGAGACAGGGCTGGCCCGCACCGATGTGAAGCCGGCCGGTCTGCCCTGGCAGGAGCCGGACGAGGGCTTCACCGCCACCGGCCGTACGGATCTGCACCGCACCATCGACACCGAGGGCCGCACGGCCGACCGCCGTGACGACTTCGACGAGGTGTACGGCGACTGGGAGGCGCTGCGCGAGGCCGCGGCGCCCGGCATGGTCCCGGAACGCATCGACACGGACGTACGGACAGCGCTGAAGCAGGCCGCCGACGATCCGACGAAGCTCACCGACGCCGAAGCCCTCGCACTGCTCCACGCGGACGGCCCGGCGCTCGACGCGCTGACCCGGATCGCCGACGAGCTGCGCCGGGACGTGGTCGGTGACGATGTCACCTACATCGTCACGCGCAACATCAACTTCACCAATGTCTGCTACACCGGCTGCCGTTTCTGCGCCTTCGCCCAGCGGCGCACGGACGCCGACGCCTACACCCTCTCGCTCGACCAGGTCGCGGACCGGGCGCGGCAGGCGTGGGAGGTCGGCGCCGTCGAGGTGTGCATGCAGGGCGGAATCCATCCGGACCTGCCGGGCACCGCGTACTTCGACATCGCGCGCGCCGTGAAGGAACGCGTCCCGGACATGCATGTCCACGCCTTCTCGCCGATGGAGGTCGTCAACGGCGCGTCGCGCACCGGTCTCTCCATCCGTGAGTGGCTGACGGCCGCCAAGGAAGCCGGGCTCGACTCGATTCCCGGCACGGCGGCGGAGATCCTCGACGACGAGGTCCGCTGGGTCCTCACCAAGGGCAAGCTGCCGACGGCGACCTGGATCGAGGTCGTGAAGACCGCCCATGAGCTGGGCATCCGGTCGAGCTCCACGATGATGTACGGCCATGTCGACCAGCCGCGTCACTGGCTCGGCCACTTCCGCACGCTCGCGCGGATCCAGCAGGAGACCGGCGGCTTCACCGAGTTCGTGACACTGCCGTTCATCCACACCAACGCACCGGTCTATCTGGCCGGCATCGCACGGCCGGGCCCGACCGACCGGGAGAACCGCGCGGTGATGGCGATGGCGAGGCTGCTGCTCCATCCTCACATCACCAATATCCAGACGAGCTGGGTGAAGCTGGGCACGGAGGGCGCCGCGGAGATGCTCCGTTCCGGCGCGAACGACCTGGGCGGCACGCTGATGGAGGAGACCATCTCCCGGATGGCCGGCTCCAGTTACGGCTCGTACCGCTCGGTCAAGGACCTGATCGCGATCGCGGACCTGGCGGGCCGCCCGGCGAAGCCGCGCACGACGCTGTACGGGGAGGTCCCGGAGGAGCGCGTGCGGGCGGCCGAGGCGTCCGACGGCCACCTCCCCGAGCTGCTGCCACTGCTGCCGGCCGCGGGCACGGGCGCCTGAGAGCGGCCGGGCCGGTGCCGGTGGCCGGCGCCGGAAAACAAGTGGGTCGGTGTCAGTGGCCGTTGTTAGTCTCCGTCGGCGCCCGGCAAGATCGTCGGGCGCCAATGGGGAGGGAAGACATGGCCATCCGTACCACCCGCACGCGCCGAAGACTTCTCACGACGGGGTCACTCGTCGTGGCCGTGCTGCTCGGTGTCCAGGGGACGGCGTTCGCTGTCGACAACCTGCCGCCTGATCAGCCGGTGGCGGGCGATCTGCACACCGACAGCAAGGCGTGCGCGACCGGCGACGACCGAGCCCATGTGGCGCAGGCACCGAGGCTGAGTGCGGTGCTGCACGACACGGAAGAGGACGACAGGCCTCAGCCCGACCTGGTGAAGCCGGAGTTCGAGGCGTGGTGGCAGGACAGCGACGGTGCGGAGCGACGGCTGACGTACAACCAGGCCAGCGCGTTGCCGCCCGGTACTCCGGTCTACTGGCAGCTACCTTCCGAGATCCCGCCGAACACCGTGGTCTCCTGGCGGGTCCGGGCGAACGACGGCCGTGCGACATCACCCTGGAGTGACGAAGGCACCGGCTCCGTCTGCGAGTTCGTGATCGACGACCAGACGCCCGAGAAGCCGGTGATCTCCTCGCCCGAATACCCGGATCCCGGACCGGGCGAGGTCCTGTGGACCGACGGGGTCGGCGTCTACGGCCACTTCACCTTCGCCTCGCCCTCCGACGATGTGGTGGAGTACCGCTACAGCTTCCTCGGCGGCGGCGCGGGCACCGTCAGGCCCGACCGGATCGGCGGCCCGGCGACCGTCAGCTACCTTCCGCAGAAGACCGGGCCCGATCAGGTCGTCGTCCGCGCGTTCGACCGTGCGGGGCGCAGTGCGGAGAGTACCTACTACTTCTATGTGAAGGCGGGGCACGGCCCGGGCGCATGGTGGAAGCTGTCGGACGCACCGGGCTCGAAGACGGCCGCGCCCGAGGCCGGTCCGGCCGCGCGGGCCGGCAGTGGGGTCACCTTCGGCGCGTCCGGTCCGGCCGGCACGGATCTGACGTCCGTGGCCCGGCTGGACGGCACGGGCCATGGTTTCCTGACGCCCGGCACGTCCGTCGTCGACACCGAGAAGACGTTCGCCGTCGGCGGCTGGGTGCGGCCCGCCGGGCCGGACCGGGACATGACGATCGTCAGCCAGGACGCGGGAACAGCTCCCGGGTTCACTCTCGGCTCGCGGACGCGGGACGGCGAGCCCGTCTGGTCCTTCGCCTTTGGCGGCGCCCAGGTGTCCGGCGGTAACCCGACAGCGGGGGAGTGGGCTCACGTCCTGGGTCTGTACGACGCGGAGACGGGGAGGACGCGGCTCTACGTCAACGGCCAGGAGACCGGGACCGAGCAGCAGGCGGCCGCCGTCGAGAGCGCCGGGGACTTCCAGATCGGCCGGGCGCGCGGCAAGGCCGGGTACCGCGACCGCTGGCAGGGCGAGATCGGGGACGTACGGATCTACGACCGGGTCGTGGTGGCCAAGGAAGCAGCGGAGCTGGCGCACCGCGAGCCCGGGCTGCGCGGCCACTGGTCGCTGGAGGCCGCCGAAGACGGCGTCAGCCCCGAGCTGTACGACGGTGCCCCGCTCAAGCTCGGCGGGGGAGCCAAGATCCACCGCGGGCCCGACTACTCCGTCTGCATCCCGGACATCGATCCGGACTGCCCCCAGGTGCCGTACGCGCTCGTCGGCGACGGCGATCTGGAGCTGGACGGGCAGACCGGATACGCCGCCACCGACGAGCCGGTGGTCGACACCGGGGACAGCTTCACCGTCGGTGTGGTCGTCAGGCTGGCGGACAGCGAGCCCGAGGGTCCGATGACCGTACTCTCCCAGGGCGGCGCGCACGGCGACGCGTTCAAGCTGCGTTACTTCCCCTCGACGTACACCTGGCAGCTCGTGGTGTCGGACGGCGATCGGGAGGAAGCCACGGAGACGATCGTCGGGGAGAACACCCTTCCGGACGAGGCGCAGCGACTCGCCGTCGTCTACGACGACGAAACCGACCAGATCAAGCTCTGGGTGAACGGTCACAACCAGCCCGACGCGACCGCGACGTTCCGGGACTCCTGGCAGAGCACCGGCGGCCTTCAGATCGGACGGGCCCACACCGGCAGCGGATGGGGCGAGTATCTGCACGGCTCCGTGGACGAGGTGCACGCCTTCGCCGGAGTGCTCGACACCACCAGCATCAGACAGCTCGGTAGCGGCATCGAGCCCTGCCTCTGCGGATGAGCTGAGAACTGGGTTGTGTCTCATTCGAGTCCCGTCCCGCCGGACGGGACGGGACGTGTGAAACACGGCTCTGAGACGGACGGCCGTTCATCCGCGCGTGCGCGCCGGGTGAACGGCTTTCGCCGTCCTGGGGCTTGATCCGCGCAGACTCCGAACTCGGCGTTCCCGTTCAATTACAGTGCTGCGAAGCCGCTGGGAGCCCAGGAGAGGGAGTGACGCGTGAGCACACCGTCCGGGGCCGTCTGGGGCCGTGCCGAACAGCAGGACTTCCGCAGCCGGGTGCGGGGCTGTCTGCTCGGCGGAGCCATGGGTGACGCGCTCGGCGCCGGGACAGCCTCGCTCACACTCGACGAGATCCGGGCCGCCCACGGCGCCGGCGCGGTCGCCGACTTCGTGCCCGCCTTCGGCCGCAGAGGCGCCGTCACCGCCGCCACCCAGCTCACCATGTTCACCGTCGACGGACTGATACGCGCCCAGGTCCGCAGGGACACCGGCGCCTGGCATCCGCCCACCGATGTGCACCGCGCCCATCTGCGCTGGGCGGCCACCCAGTACGACTGGGGGCCGGATCTGCGCCGTAAGGACAACGGCTGGCTCGCCCAGGAGGAGTGGCTGTACGTACGGCGCGACCCGGCCCGCTCCTGTCTCAGCGGACTCGGTGACGAGATCATGGGCACGCTCGAAAGGCCCAAGAACCCGGCCGCGCGCGACGCGGGCGCGCTGGTGCGGTCCGCGCCGTTCGGGCTGCTCGTCGGCTGGGAGCCGCAGCTCGTCTGCCGGCTCGCCGTGGAGTGCGCCACCCAGACCCATGGTCATCCGGCCGCGTATCTCTCGGCGGGTGCCTTCGCCGTACTGGTGCACGCGCTGGCCCGCGGCGAGACCCTGGACGCGGCCGTCCAGCGGGCCCTCGCCGTGCTCACGCCGTACCCGGGCCACGAGCCTGTCACCGACGCTCTTCAGGGCGCGCTCGGCGCCGTACGCCAGGGAATTCCCGGTCCCGCGCGGATCGCCGCTCTCGGTGCCGGCCGAACCGCCGAGGAGATCCTCGCCGTCGCCGTCTACTGCGCGCTCGTCGCCGAGGACATCCGTCACGGCCTGCGGCTCGCCGTGAACCACGACGGCTCCTCCGGCGCCTCCGGCGCACTCTGCGGCGCCCTCCTCGGCGCCTTCCACGGCGAGACGGCACTGCCGCCCGCCTGGCTGGCCGAGCTGGAGGGCCGGCCGACCCTGCTCGAACTCGCCGACGACTTCGCGATGGAGATGACCCAGGGGCCGGCTCTGCACAGCCCGGCGATCACCGCGTCCGGCTGGCTGGCCCGCTATCCGCGCGGCTGACGCTTCGCGCGTACGCCCGCCTGCCCGTACGGACAGCGCGGGGCCCGGCTCGCCGCCCGAGCCGGGCCCCGCACCTGTCGTCGCGCCGTAACCGCGCGGAGGTCAGCCGTCCGAGCCCTCCCGGTCCCGCACCGTGGCGTCGCCCGGCTGCGCGGGCGCCGGTACGGCCAACGAGGCCGCGGTCAGACCGGAACCGTCGCCGTCGCCCTCACCGTTGATACGCGCCAGCAGCACATCGCGGCCCGGAGTGTCCTCCGGCTTCAGGAAGCCGATCACGATGTACAGCACCAGCGAGATGGCGAGCGGCAGCGAGACCTGGTACTCCAGCGGCACACCGCCCTCGACGTTCCAGTCGATCGGGTAGTTGAGCAGCCAGAAGGCCAGCAGACCCATCGCCCAGCTCACCAGCGCCGCCGTCGGTCCCGACTTACGGAAGGTCTTGAGCAGGCCGAGCATGAACGGGATCGCGATCGGGCCCATCAGACCGGCCACCCACTTGATGACGACGGTGATGATGTCCTTGAACGTCGGCGAGTTGACCTGGGTGGCGATCGCCATCGACAGCGCCAGGAACGAGATCGTCGAGAGCCGCGCCGCGAGCAGCCCCGCCCGGTCCGACCAACCGCGCGCCGCCTTCGACAGAGTGGGCGCGATGTCCCGGGTGAAGACCGCCGCGATCGCGTTGGCGTCGGACGAACACATCGCCATGGTGTGCGAGAAGAAGCCGACGATGACCAGGCCCAGCAGGCCGTGCGGCAGGAGCTGTTCGGTCATCAGGGCGTACGAGTCGGAGGCGTCCGACTTCTGCGCCTCGACGAGCAGCGGCGCGCACCACATCGGGAAGAACAGCACCAGCGGCCAGACCAGCCAGAGGATGGCGGAGAGCCGTGCCGAGCGGGTGGCCTCGCGGGCGCTGGCCGTGGCCATGTAGCGCTGCGCCTGGTTCCACATGCCGCCGTTGTACTCGAAGGTCTTGATGAAGAGGAAGGCGAGCAGGAAGGTGACGGTGTACGGTCCCGCGGTCGCGTCCGTGTGACCGTCCGGGAGCTTGTCCCAGACCGTCCACAGCGCGCTGAAGCCGCCGAGCTTGCCCATGACGGCGACGAGCATGGCGATACCGGCGAAGAGCTGGATGACGAACTGGCCCAGCTCGGTGAGGGCGTCGGCCCAGAGACCGCCAACCGTGCAGTAGATACCGGTGATGACGCCGGTGATCAGGATGCCCTGGTTGAGGGAGATCCCGGTGAAGACGGAGAGCAGGGTCGCGATGGCGGCCCACTTGGCGCCCACGTCCACGATCTTCAGCAGCAGGCCGGACCAGGCGAGGGCCTGCTGCGTCTTCACGTCGTAGCGGTTCTTGAGGTATTCGAGCGGCGACGCGACATGCAGCCGGGAGCGCAGCCGGTTGAGCCGGGGTGCGAAGAGCTTCGAGCCGATCCCGATGCCGATGGCGATCGGCAGTGACCAGGTCACGAACGAGGTGACGCCGTAGATGTACGCGATGCCCGCGTATCCGGTGAACATCACCGCGCTGTAGCCGGACATGTGGTGCGAGATGCCCGACAGCCACCAGGGCATCTTGCCGCCGGCGGTGAAGAAGTCGCTGACGTTGTCCACGCGCTTGTGCGACCAGACGCCGATCGCCACCATCACACCGAAGTATGCGATGAGCACGATCCAGTCGAGGCTGTTCATATGCCCCCTCCAGGGGTCCGCCTTGTGAACGTCGAAGCTCTTCGTCAGTACGTCCGATCAGCGGCATCCCCGTGCGGGAGCGGGGACTTCGGGGATTGAACCGCCTGGCGCGGCGGCGGGTCAAGGGTTTCCGAGGTCATAAGTGTGAACGCAGATCAGAAAGCCGAACGATTTTACTTGTTCTTGACCTGACGGGGCGTTGTCGTGCACGCGACGGCCGCCACACGATGAGCGGGCACTTCGTCAGGCTCCGGACATGGCCCCGGCCATACAGAGACGACCGCACGGGATGCGGGTCCCGTGCGGCCTGGAAGGGGAGTTGTGAGCTGCTGAAGCGATGTCGCGGCGAGGGCGGCGACCATCGCCGGCCGGTGCGGCCCCGACCGGAGCCGGGCATGGCCGAGCCCCCTCGGCCAGGACGGCGGACCGGTCGAGAGGGCTCTGTCCGTGATGCGAATACAGGGTGTCGGACGACCTCAGCCGAGGTCGAAGGCGCCCTTGTTCATTTCCTGGACGAAAGAATTCCATGATGCGCCGACGAAGGAGATCGAAGGCCCTTCAGGGTCCTTCGAGTCCCGGACGGCAATGGACTGGACGACGGGGGACTTGACCTCTACGCATGCGCCGTTACCGCCGGAGTACGAGGACTTCGTCCACGCGTCCGTAGCGCCTTGAAGAATTGCCATGTTCGCTCCGGTTCAGCGAGTGGTGTGAATTCGCGCCAACGGCTTGCTGGCATGATCGACGCTACTCGCCTCGGTGGATGCGTGGCATAGGCGTTCACTCATCTGGATGATCTATTCAGTAAGTGGCAGATAAGTTGGGGCAGTTGAGGTGTATGGTGCCCTCGCCGTTAACGAGAAAATGGATGTACTTGGCATTTCGGGTCAATGTGGTGAGCGACTCGGAGTGTCCAGGCCGGACCTGGCCGACGCGGTGGATTCAGCCGGACAGGCGGATCCCGAACGCTTCAGCGGGCGTAATCCTTGGCGATTTCCGCGATGAGCTGCCGGGTCTGATCGACATTCAGGGCCTGTGCGCGCAAATGTTCGTACATGACGCTGTATCGCTGCACATCATTGGCCTTCTCCAGATAAAGGTCACTCGTCACGCCCTCGATATAGACCACACTGGAGTCCGCGGCGTCCGGGAATTCAAGAATCGCGTAGTGCCCGCTGATTCCGGGATGCGCACCCATGTCGAAAGGCAGCACCTGCACGGTCACATGGGGGAGTTGCGACTGCTCGACGAGATGCTCAAGCTGTTCCCGCATCAGTTGCCGGTCGCCGACGACCCGGCGCAGCGCGGCCTCGTCGACCACGGCCCAGAGCCGGAGCGGATTCTCGGGCGCCGTGACCCGGTCCTGGCGGCGGAGCCGCACTCCGACGCGCTTGTCGACATCGGGCGTGGTGGATTCCGGCAGCGCGCCGTTGATCAGTGCTTCCGCGTACGGGCGGGTCTGGAGCAGGCCCGGTACGACCTGGGGTTCGAACACCCGCAGCGAGGCCGCGTCCGTCTCCAGGCCGATGTAGACGCTGTACGGAATGTCGCCGAAGGCATGCCACCAGCCCTGCTGGCGGGAGTCTTTGGCCATTTGCATCAGCGAGTCGACGACGCGCTGGTCCTCGACCTCGTACACCCCGCACAGGTCGCGGACATCGCGCTGGCTGATGGAACGGCGGCCGTTCTCCAGGCGGCTGATCTTCGACTGGGAGACCAGCAGGCGCTCCGCCACCTCTTCGGCCGTCATGCCCTTGAGCTCACGGAGCCGGCGCAACTCCTGACCCAATCGGCGTCGCCTGACGGTGGGGTTGACGTTGGACGCCACGGAAACTGCACCTCCGGCTGCGTAGCTGTACGTATCTACTGCTCAGCAGACTGCCACCAATGGTCCCAACTGCGCTGGGAAATGGCCACAGAGGCGAATGCGCTGATATGCGCGCCGGTGTGTGCGCCGGGCGCCGGGACCCGGCGACGGGTCTGCGACCGGCCAGGCAACGGGTCTGCGACCGGGCAGGCAACGAGTCTGCGACCGGCCAGGCGACCGGGCCGTGCGTCGCTGTCGTCCACGGGCCGTGCGTCGCTGTCGTCCACGGGCCGGCGGAGAGCGCGCGGAGGGCTCGCGAGGGCCGGCACGGGGCCCGTGGAGGGCTCTCAGGGGCCGGAACGCGGCGCGCGGGGCAGCCGAATGAAGTCGGCTGCCCCGCGCGTCTGTGTGCGGCTCCCGAACCGGGTCTGGGGACGACGGTGCGGCGGATTGATTTGTTGTGCTGCGGTGCGTGCTGTGAAGCGGTTGTCCGGTCGGTCAGTGTGCCGCCACGCGGGCCATGCTTCCGCGGTTCGGCTGTGTCGGCACGCCGGCCGGCCTGCCACCCGCCGGAGCGCTGGGAGCGCTCTGCGCGGGATTGCGGCGCGGCTGCGCGCCCACGCCGTTCTGGACGTCCATCACGGCGTGCGCCACGAGACCGCCCATGGGGTCGTGTCTGATCAGGTCCCGGAGACGGGAGCGCGATGAGCGCCCCTCGTTGCCGGGGTAGAGGTGCTTGCCGAGTCCGACCGCGTGGGCCAGTGCGGCGAGCGCCGCGGTCCGCGGGTCCGGTGGTACGCCGGTGCGGATCGCACTGTCCAGCCGGGACCTGATTTCCCGGCTGATCGCCGTCTCCGTCGCCTGGTAGCGAGTCGTCGGCAGCACCCCGCACATCTGGCCCGCCACGGCATGCACCATGCCGCATCGCTCCAGATGCGAGAGATAGGTCTGGCGCAACCCCAGTCGGGGCCCGCCAATCCAGTGGACCGCCCGAACCGGGCTGCCGCGTCTGCGCAGCAGTTCCAGTGCGGAGTCCAGAGTCGGATCTCCGGTCGGCCGTGGCATCACCACGGCGATACGATCCCCGTCAGGGGCTATCCGTCCTGCCAGAGCCAGCTCCACTAGCTGTGCTCCGGCCAGGCCGAGGTCGAGCGACTGCGGCTGCGCTGTGGTACCCGTGGCCGGGTCCAGAGCGAGCAACAGAAGCTCCTCGGGAATTGTTCTGCGGCTCCTGCCCATCCATGCCTCCCCGCGTGGATGAATGACAGGGTGACCCCTCTCACATTGGTCTGTCGAGAGCGCCTGGGTGCTTTGTGCGGGAACCGTTATGTATGTCGTTCTCGTCTAACACGAAGGTCACGGTCCCAGAGCAGGACACTGATAGATGGTTCGGACAGTGCGGTACGTCGCATGAGACACGAAGGAGACGCGGTGGCGGGCGAGTCCCCCGGCAGGTCGGAGCAGCGGAAGTCGTCGGGGGAGGCGACACCGGGCGAACGGGACCCGCGGCTCGCGGTATTCCGCGAACCGGCGGCCGTGGCGCAGGGGCCGGCGAGGGTCGCGACTGCAAATGGCGCGGACGACTCCGGAGAGACCGAGGGGTCCGGCGGTCAAGAGGCCGGGCGTATAACGGCCCGTCCGGAGCCCTCGAAGACGGAGCTTTCGAAGACAGAGCCTTCGAAGACGGAGCTTTCGAAGACGGGCACCAGGAGCGGCGACACGAAGGGCGCGGACACGAAAGGCGCCGACACGAAGCGCGCGGAGACGAAGGACACGGACACAACGAGCCTCGGCACAACGAGCCTCGGCACAACGAGCACCGACCGGACCGGGACGCCGACCGGTGAGGGCGCGTCATCGAAGCGGAAGCCGGAGCCGAAGCCGGAGCCGAAGCCGAAGTCCACAACCGAGCCGGACTCGAAGCCGGACCCGACGTCAGGGCCGGACCCGACGTCAGGGCCGGACTCGACTTCCGGGTCGGGAGACTCCGGCCGAACCGGCGCGGCGCGGCAGGACGCTCCGGCGGCCGAGAAGGACGGCGAGGACGTTTCCGCGGCCGGTACGTCCGACGACGGCACCGTCCGGACCTCGTCACCGAAGGCGAAGGCGAAGGCGAAGCCGGAGACGAAGCCCAAGACGGAGTCACCGTCACCGTCGTCGTCCAAGCCGGCCGAGACCGAGTCGGCTGACTCGGCATCGGACTCGGCTGAGTCGGAGTTGGAGTCGGACCCGGACTCGAAGTCCGAGCCAGAGTCGGAGTCGTCCGAGCCGACCGCGTCGGGCCGGGCTTCCGGAGCGCGACCGGACGGCCCGGAGGACCGTACCGGCGGCAAGGCGCCGTCCTGGGCCAAGCGCGCCGGTGCCTCCACCGCCAAGCCCGCCGACGGCTCCACCGCCGAGCCCACCGGCCCGGACGGCGCTGCGGCGGCGTCGAAGGGCGCGTCGAAGGGCGCGTCCAAGGGCGCCTCGGCGGCGCCTGAAGGCGCGGAGAACGACGGTCGCGGTGAGCCGCAGGTCGATCAGCCCACCACCGTCCTGAAGGCGCTCAAGCAGCCGCCCGTCGACCAGCCCACCACCGCGCTCAAGGTGCCCCGGCTGCCTCCGGAGAAGAAAGCCGAGCCGTCGGCCGGGCGGGACAGCACGTTCGTGCCGCTGCGCCGGGACGACCGGGTCACCGGCACACAGCCCGAGGCGTCCTCGTCCGTGGCGGCTCCCGCCGCCGCACCCGCGTCCTCGTCCCTCACCGAGGCCGAGCGGACCCGGCAGCAGCCGATGCCGCCGAAGCCGCCGCTCGATCTGCTCGCCGAACTGACGAACACGCCGCCTCCGCCGGAGACTCCGGTCCGTACGACCGTCCGACGGGTCAAGATCTGGACGCCGCTCGTCCTGCTTCTGCTGGTCGTCATCGCCGTCGTACAGGCCGTGCGTCCGCTCCCGTCGCCGACGCTGGCGCTCTCCGCGACGCCCGCGTACACCTTCGAGGGCGGCCGGCTCGAACTGCCGTGGCCCACCGAGGGCCAGGGCGCCGTCGAGGTGGAAGGCGTCGGCACCATCGGCACGTACGGAGAGCAGAAGCCCGCGCCGATCGCGAGCGTCGCGAAGACCATGACCGCGTATGTGATCCTCAAGAACCATCCGATCACCGGCGAGCAGGCGGGCCCGAAGATCACGGTCGACAAGAAGGCGGGCGAGGAGGCCAAGCTCGTCGACGAGTCGCGTGTGCCGATCGAGGAGGGACAGCAGTTCACCGAGCGTCAGATGCTCCAGTTGCTCATGATCCCGTCGGGCAACAACGTGGCGCGTCTGCTGGCTCGCTGGGACGCTCCGTCGCAGGAGGAGTTCGTCGAGAAGATGAACGCCGCCGCGAAGGATCTCGGCATGACGAACACGACGTACACGGACCCGAGCGGCCTTGAGGCCTCCACCGTGTCCACTGCCACCGACCAGCTCAAGCTGGGCAAGGCCGTCATGCAGAACGACATCTTCCGCGAGATCGTGAACACACCGCAGATCAAGGTCCCGGGCCTCGATCTGATGATCTACAACAACAACCGGATCCTGCTGGAGCCCGGCGTGAGCGGGATCAAGACCGGCTCCTCGACTCCGGCCGGCGGCAATCTCCTCTGGACCGCCGACACGATCGTCGACGGCAAGTCGCGCCGGATCATCGGCATGGTGATGGGCGCTCAGAAGGCCGCCATCCTGGACGACAAGCTCAACCTGGCGATCGACAACAGCCTCAAGCTGATCCAGTCCGCCCAGAAGGGCGTCACCTCCGCCACGATCGTCAAGAAGGGCGAGGTCGTCGGCTATGTCGACGACGGACTGGGCGGCCGGACCCCGGTGGTCACGACCAAGGACCTCAAGGCGGTCGGCTGGGCCGGTCTCCAGGTGAAGCTCCGCCTGGGCGAGGACGCTGACCAGGGGGTCCCGCACTCCGCGCAGGCGGGGACCGTGGTCGGCGAGCTGACCATCGGCACCGGCACCGGCGAGGTCTCCGCTCCGGTCGCGCTCCAGAAGGACCTGGCCGAGCCCGGCTTCGGCGCGAAGCTGACCCGCGTCGGCTGACCTCCGGGCCCTGGAGAGGGCGCCGATCGGCGCCCTCTCCGGCGGCGGCCACGTGTTAGCGTCCCGAGACGGGCATCCGGCGGGCACCCGCCCGGCCGGCTGTCCCGACGCACAACCACCGGACGCGCGGACGGCGTCCCTGGACATGTCGGAGGGGTCGGCACGCCGGACGGACGGTGGTCGGGACGGGAAGACGTGGGGAGCCGCTGTGACTACCGCTGAGCCGAGGCGCGCCGACGGCGACACCACACCTCCAGGCCCGCCCCGTACGGCAATGACCGACGCGGGAAACCCGGCAGGCGCGTCCCTCACCGGGCCGCGAATAGCCCGGCCTCCCTCGCCACGCCGCGCGGAGCCCGAGCCCGAGCACCGGTCCACGCCTGATCCCGGCCCCGGCGCTCCGCCCGCGCCTCGGCCCGGCCGCCGTCTCCGGGACCGGGTGGCGCGCCATCCGGTCCTGTTCACCACCGCGGTCGCGGCGGCGGCGCATCTGCTCTGGTTCTTCTTCTTCGCCAACAGCGGCGGTGACATCGCCGCCCAGGACGCCTGGGCGGAGTTCGTCGGCCGGCATCCCGACTCCGCGTACAACCTCGCCTGGTACGGCGGCATGCATCCCGTCTCGTACAGCGTGGTCTCGCCGTATCTGATGTCCGTCCTCGGTGTCCGTACGACGATGATGATCGTCGGGACCGTGTCCGCCGCTCTGACCGCGCTGATCCTGGTCCGGGTCCCGGCGGTCCGCAATCCCGTCGCCTGTGCGCTCGCCGGAGTCTTCGCGTTCCTCTGCAACGCTCTGTCGGGGCGTGTGACGTTCGGTCTCGGTGTCATGTTCGCGCTGGGCGCGGTGGCCGCGGTGTTCTGCTGGCCGCACCGCTGGCGTACGAAGCGCTGGGCCAAGGCGGCCGCGGCGGCGCCGCTCGCCGGTCTCGCGACCGCGGCGAGCCCGGTGGCCGGGCTGTTCCTCGGAGTGGTCGCGGCGGCGCTGTTCCTCAACAAGCGGCGCCCAGGGGCGTACGCGCTCGGGCTCGCGCCGGCCGTCGTCGTGGCGCTCTCCGCCTGGCTGTTCCCGTTCTCCGGCACTCAGCCGATATCGGTGGGGACGGCCTCACTGCCCTTCCTCTACGCGGTGTTCGTGTTCGTCCTCGTGCCCGTACGGTGGCGTACGGTCCGTACGGCGGCGGCCGTCTATGGCGTCGGTGTGCTGCTGACCTGGGTGGTCGATTCGCAGATCGGGTCGAACGTGTCCAGGTTCGCGATGATCATCGCGGGTGTGGTGCTGCTCGCGGCGCTGCCGTACACCGCGCCGCGTTCGCGTCGCTGGTACGCCTTGGTGATCGTGTTCGCCGGGCTGAACTTCTGGATCGGCTTCAAAGGCGTCGACGACATCGTGCGGACGGCGCCGACGGCCTCCTGGACCCGTGAGCTGGCACCGCTGGTCAACCAGTTGCAGCGGGCCGGCGCGGCGAAGGGCCGGGTCGAGGTGGTACCGGCCAGCAGCCACCGCGAGGCCTCCGCGCTCGCTCCGTACGTCAACCTCGCCCGAGGCTGGAACCGGCAGGCGGACATGGAGCGCAATCCCCTCTTCTACGACGACACCCTGACCTCCGACAGCTATCGCGCCTGGCTGGACCGCTGGGCCGTGCACTATGTCGTCCTGCCGAGAGGCAGGCCCGACTCCGGCGCCGGGCAGGAAGCGGAACTCGTCCAGAAGGGCCTGCCTTATCTGGAGCACCTCTGGGGCGACGACAACTGGCAGCTCTTCGCCGTCGAGGACCCGAAGCCGCTGGCCGATCCTCCGGCGACGGTGGATCTGGCGGGCGCGGGCGAGCTGACGATCCATGTCAAGTCGGCGGGCCGGGTGCTGATCCGCATACCGTACTCACCGTGGCTCGGGCTGGTCGACGAGGAGGGCAAGAGCGTCGTACCGCCGCAGCAGACGGAGGAGTCCAAGGCGGACGGCGAGGGCCCCAAGGTCTACACCAATCCCAACGGCTGTCTGATCAAGGCCGAGAAGGACGCGGAAGGCGACGAGTGGACCGAACTGCTCGCGCCTCAGGCAGGTGTGTACCGGCTGGCCGCTCCGTACCGGATTCCGCGCGGCACAGGCTGCCCGGAGGAACTGCGCTGACGACGCGGCCCGGGCCCGCCCGTACGGACGGGCCCGGGGTCGGCACCGGAAGCTCAGCTCACCGGGAACGCGACATCGCACACCTCGTCCGACGCCGATGCCGCGTCCCAGTCGGCGAAGTAGATCTCGCGGCACGGGCCGCTGACCGTCAGGCCCTGCCGGCCGATCCATTCCTCCACCGCGTCGAAGGCCGAGATGATCTGCGGATACGCCACCTGGGCCTTGGTGATGCGGGTGTACGCCAGGCGCTGCGCGGGCTCGACGCGCAGCGTGGCGGTACGGCCGGCCGCCGCCGGATACGCCTCCGCCGCCCGCGCGTCCGCGACCGGGACACAGACCTCCGCAGGGCCGTCGCTGTCCGGCGTCACCTCGGCGTAGTACGCGACGAACGGAATCCCCGCGACACCGCCGCACTCCTCGGCGACCGCCATCAGGCGGCCCATGGCGGCCGGGATCCAGCGCGGCAGCTCGTCGGAGAGCAGATGTCTGCGCTCGGCCAGAACGGCCTGCTCGGGTACGTCGACGGTCCTGATCTCGTACATATGGGTTCTCCTGCCCGACAGCCGGTCACGGAGATGGGCGGCCACCGCGCCGCGCACCGCGTGGCGCTCCTCGACCCCGGCCCAGTACGCCGCCACCTCGTCGGCGGCCTCCGGCCCGGGCAGTGCGACCACCTCGGCGATCCGGGCCAGCGGCATGTCGAGCTGCCGCAGCAGCGCGACCAGCCTGGCCCGTTCCACCTGTCTCTGGTGATACCAGCGGTAGCCGGTGACCGCGTCGACCCGCGCGGGAGCCAGCAGACCGAGCCGGTCGTACAGCCGCAACGCCTTGGGCGAGAGCCGCGAGCGCGCGGCGAACTGGCCGATCGTGAGCAGTTCCACGAGGTCCCGTCCTCCGTCGTCGGACCACTTCCGGCCCGATGACCGGACGGTGCGCTCTGTCCCAGGGGCAAGGTCAAGCCGACGGCGCGGACCGACCGGTGTGACGTCAGCCGCTTTTCTCGGCCCGACCGTGGACTGTTGGGCGCGGACAGCCCTCAGATCTTCACTATGGGCGCGTATCGCAACAGAAAACGCTTCGGCTTGTTTTCACCGAAGCTGATGGTGGCCTGAGTGTCCTGGCCACTGCCGGTGACCGAGACCACGATGCCTTGCCCGAAAGACTCGTGCGAGATTCGATCGCCGACCGCGAGGGCGGTGTCGGTTGATCGCTGTGCTTTCTTCCCGGAGTCGAGAGCTGTTTTCGCTTCGGCGACGGCCAGAGGTGGAGGTGGAGGTGGAGGTGGAGAAGGCCTTTCGGCCGAGCCGCCGGATTCGGCGCGGTCGGTGCCGGCCGCGTCGAAGGATGCCTCGATCTTGTACTCGGTGTGGAACAGATCGACGAGCGCCTGTCGCAGCACGTCTTCGCATCCGGAGGAGACAAAGGTGTTGTGGGAAGCGAGGCTTGAGAAAGCGATGCGCAGCGTGGTGTCGTCGCGGTCGACCATCCGCGCGTTCTGGCTGAGCAGAATCCACGCGAAGCGCCGACGGTTCTTCACGGCCTCAAGAATCTCGGGCCACATACGCCGCACGCGTGCTGTGCTGTCCGGAGATGAATCGCCGCCCGGCCGTTTGATTCCGGCCGGCCAGGCACCGGGACGTCGTGGCGGAGCGGCGGCCGGCGCGGGCTTGGGAAGCACCGGCGCGGGCGTTGGAGATACCGGCGCCGACGGCTGCGCGACAGCCGGCCAGATGGCCGGCCGGGCCGGTTCGGCCTCTCCAGCGGACCTGTTGCCGGACCCGTTTCCGCTGGTGGGCCACGTGGCGACGGCGGAGTTGACCGAGCCCCGGGTCGATACTCGCGACCGCTGGGCGGCTGCCGCGACGATCGCTCGCTCGCTGTCCTCGGCCGCCGTGTCCGGCGCACCGTCAAAAACCGTCGCGTGCTGTTCTTCGAGCCAGCGTCTGTTCCATGCCAGCGTCAGCCCGCCCGGCGAGTTGCGCACGCGCCGGTGGGGGCGAGGAAGAGATTTCGCGCGCAGTGCGCGATCCAGGTGCGTGAAGACCGTATCCAGGTCCAGAACCATCTTTCCGGTATCCGGGATGCCGTGGCGGAGCAGGCGCACCAGTTCGCCGGTGAAAGCCGTGAATCCCGCACCGTCCTCCGACATCGCTTTCTGAGTCTCACCGGCCGCCGCGATGAGATAAGTGCCTTCGATGAGTGCGTCCTCGGCGATTTCCGCGCCTGGATCCGCCATGGTGCCGAGGGCGCTGCCCGCATAACAGCAATCAAGGATGATGATGCGGCGGGATGCCGACGAACCAAGAAGGATGTCGCGGATGTCGTCGTAATGGGTGGCGGTGTGCGGCGCACCGGGCCGGGATGCGGAGCGCGTGAGACGCAATTCGCCTCTGTTCGGCCCCTTGACGCCATGCCCGGCATAGTAGACGAGCAGCGTATCGGTAGCTTCTTCGGCGGCTTCAAGAACGGGATCCACGAGTTCTTCGGTGGTCCGTGGGTTATGGACGACAGCGCAGTGCTCCGCGGGCAGGTTCCAGGACGCCGCGCCGGTCAGCACATGCCTCACGGCGTCCACATTGTTTCGCACCGAGGGAAGGCCGGGCATGGCCGCGTAGTCGCTCACGCCGATGAGTACGGCTCGGGACCGATGCGGATCGGGAAGAATCACGGCTTCACTATTCCCGTGTCAGTGCGCGGGCGATGCGCTGCGCCGACTCCTCGTCATGCCCCTCTATGACCAGGGTGTTCCCATTGTGTTCGATGGTCACCCTGGGAGTGTTCCGGCGGGTGGCACGCCACGAGGTGTAGGCCAGGGCGAAGGTGGTCGCCTGCCATACGTTGTCGGTGATGAGCTGCAGAATCTCGACCGCGCCGCCGCTCATCCCGCCTGGTTCCGGTGCCGGCGTCTCCCATGAGATCTTGGCATGCCGGCGTATGTCGGGCGTCTCCAGAAACCACGTTCGCAAGGAACGCAATTCCTCCTCGGCGCCTTGACCTTCCATGCTGATTCGCACAGTCACGCGAGCCCCCGATCCGCAGTCAAGTGACCCACAGCTTAAGGGCTGTCCCGTAGGCCATTTGCTGAGTCTCGCTGTCGGGTCCGCTCGCCGGAAGCGTCGACGAGCCGTCGCAGGCCCTCCGCCAGGGCTTCCGCGAGCCCTTCTGGCCAGTCCGCCACCATCGTCTCCAGGTGCTCCGCCAGATCGCGGCGGAGGGCGGCCATCACCTCGGCGCCTTTCGGAGTGAGCGACAGCAGGGTGGCCCGTGCGTCACGGGGATCGGCGGCGCGGTCCAGCAGACCGGCCCTCTGGAGCCGGTCGGCATGGCGGCTGACGCGCGAACGGTCCGTCCCGATCTCGGCTCCCAGCGCCGCCGCCGTGCTCGGGACACCCAGCCGGGTCAGGCCCGACAGCACGGGATAGGTGTGCTCGTCCACTCCCTCAGGTGCCCGGTCGAGCAAGTCCTTGTACAGGCGCGTCCGGTTGCGGCGCAGCAGTACGGCGCCCAGCGCTTGTTCCAGCTCGTGTCCGATCCCTTTCACGGCCCTATGGTACGTGCGTGGCGCACGCTTGCCGCAGGGGCCGGAGTGCCGTCGCGTATCGCGTCAGGGCGCTTTTCCGTCCTCGGCCAGCCGCGTTGCGGCGTCCATGATGAGTCCGACGCCGAACTCGAACCTGTCGGTGAACTCTCCGTCCACGAGGTACGGAAGAGCGCTGAGGAGGGACGGATGGGCGCTGCTCGACAAAGCCGACGACAGCGTCCGCGCCACCGGTCCTGGCGCGCCTTGTTCCTCCTGGACGAGCCCGAGGGTGAAGTAGACGATCGTCCAGCAGGTCCAGCTCGCGACCCGAGGGGACAGGCCGCCGTCGAGGAGGGCTTTCATCAGTGACTCGGCGACGGCGAGCGTCGCCGGTTCCGGAGCGAACGTGCCTGCCACGACCAGCGCGCCGTCCCGGTACGAGAGAAGTGCCTCGCGGTAGCGGGCCGCCAGGGTGCGGACGCGTCCCTCCCAGTCGTCCGGCAGGTCGTCCGTGTCCACGGTGGCGACGATGGCGTCGGCCATCAACTCACGCAGTCTGGCCTTGGATTTGATGTGCCAGTTCACCGTGTTCTGCCGGACGCCCAGGCGCTGTGCCACGGATCGCGTCGTCACGGCGTCCCAGCCCGACTCGTTCATGATGGCCAGTGCTGTCCTGACGATCTCTGCCCGGCGTTCCTTCTCCTCCGGCGCCCGGTGCGTGGTCATCACGTGTCGATGCTACTGCGACACGCGGCCTCGGCCGTACGGAGCACCGGCCGCCGCCGAGGGAGAGCGCGCCGCCCGGCCACTCGCCTCGGGGCGGGGCAGGGGGAGGAGCGAGGACCCGGCACCGGATCCCGGTCCGTTCAGAACCCGTGTGCGGCCCGGGAGACATCGTCCCATTTCTCCCACTCCGCGATCCGCTGGGGATACACCTTGCGCATCAGGTCCAGCGGGCCCTTTCCGAAGAAGATCCGGAGCGGTGGCTCCTCCGCGTCCACCACCGCGAGGATCGCCTCCCGTGTGGCTGAAGGGACGGCACGCTTGGACGAGGGCCGCAGCGGCGGGTTGGCGCGGAACTCGTCGTAGGCGGCGAGGTGCTCGGCGTGGATGGCGGACGGCCCTGCCCAGTCGGTGTCGTATCCGGCGGGCTCGACCAGCGTGACCTTGACACCGAACTGGCTCACCTCCATGGCGAGGCTGTCGGTGAAGCCCTCCAGGCCCCACTTTGTCGCGTTGTACAGGCCCGTGTTCGGCAGCGAGAAAACGCCTGCGATCGACGAGACCTGGACGATGTGGCCGCTGCCTTGTTCGCGCAGGACCGGGAGCACGGCCTGAGTCACCCACAGCGGGCCCAGAAGGTTGGTGTCGATCTGGGTACGTGCCTGCTCCTCGCTGACTTCCTCGACCATGCCGAACAGGCCGTAGCCGGCGTTGTTGATCACGACGTCCAGAGCGCCGAAGTGTTCGTGAGCCCGGTGCACGGCGGAGAAGACGGCCTCTCGGTCGGTGACGTCGAGGGCGAGCGGCAGGATCGCGTCGTCCCACTTCTCGGCCAGTGGCCGCAGGCGGGTGATGTCCCTCGCCGTGGCGGCGACGCGGTCGCCACGTTCCAGTGCGGCGAGCGCCCACTCATGTCCGAAGCCCCGGGATGTGCCGGTGATGAACCATGTCTTCGTCGTCATTGTCTTTCTCCTGCTTTGTCTTTCTCCTGGAGCGATGCGTCGGTTGGTTTGGTGCGTTGTGGGTTTGGTGTGTTGTGCGTTTGGTGTGTTATGGGTCCGCTGTGTTGTGGCCGCGAGCCGCCGTGGCTCGGTGCTGTGGCCGCTCACACGCGTCGGTTCAGGCCAGGACGGCGTAGCCGTCGACCTCGATCAGCCAGTCGGCCGAGCCCAGCGACTGCACGCCGATGAACGTGCTGGCGGACCGGGGCCAGCGGCCCTCGAAGACGCGCTGGGCGGCGGCGAAGACCGGGCCGACGAGCTCCGGACGATGGCGGACGACATAAATGGTGTTCTTGATCAGGTCGTCCGGGCCCGCGCCTGCGGCTTCCAGGGCCAACGCGAGGTTGCGGAAGGCCTGTTCGGCCTGGAGCGCGTGATCGCCGGGGCCGACGAGGGTGCCGTCGGCGGCTGTCGCGACCTGGCCGGCGATCGCCACGAAGCGGGTGCCTGTCCCGATCGCCACATGGGCGTAGAGATCCTGGATCGGTGGCGCGAGGGTGGGCGGATTGACGCGCTGAACGGGCAAAGCGTGTCTCTTAAAAACATTAGACCCC
>NZ_JARBAE010000129.1:0-736 GCF_033795305.1 Streptomyces sp. AK02-01A | reverse complement strand
TCGCCTTTGAGCATGCGGCCGCCGTCGGCGGTGAGGCGGAGGTAGTAGTCGGAGGAGCAGGGGGTGCCGTCTTCGTCGAGGGCGCGGATGCCGGTGCCGGCGGGGATCTGTGCGGCGGTTTCGGCGGTTTTGGCGATCTGGTTGCCTTCGTTGAACTCGTCGAACATGGAGATGTAGAAGCCCTGGGCGCCGACGCGGACGAGGTTGTAGAACTGGCGCCACATCAGTTCGCCGTGGGCGCGGTGTCCGGACTGGAGGTCGCCGGGGATGACGCAGGGCTGGTAGTCGATGCCGTGGGCGTCGCAGTCGGCCTGGTCGGGGGTGTTGATGTCGCGGTAGAACTGGTCGGCCTGGGTGACGTTGCCGATCCGGCCGACCATCCAGGGCGAGATCATGTCGAAGGAGTGGTAGACGTCGGAGAAGCCGGGGCGTGAGTCGTCGGTGCCGTTGCGCCAGTGGGTGGGCACGCCGCCGATCACGTAGCAGCCCTGGGCCTTGAACCAGTCGACGACGTCCTTGCACGGGGCGGGCTGGAAGGGCCGGCCGGGATCGCTGAAGCCGAAGCCCCAGATGCAGACGACGGGTTTGCCGTTCTGGCGGGCGTAGGCGCTGGAGGTGGTGTGGGCCTTCATCTTGGAGGTCCAGTCCTCCTTGATCTGGGCCTGCATGTCCGTCCAGCTCGTGACGTCGTACATGATGTAGAACTTGCGGCCGTGGGCCTCGGCGGACTGGCGTA
>NZ_JARBAE010000128.1:0-822 GCF_033795305.1 Streptomyces sp. AK02-01A | reverse complement strand
GGACGTGACGGCCGATGGTGCCGACGAGATTGATGTCCGTGCCGGTAATGACGCCTGCGGCCAGGATGAGCTGATCGCGGGCCGCGGCGAGGGCGGTGGTGAAGCCGGCCCGGTCGGGGTCGGTGCCCGGGACGCTGTCGGTGGCGTCGGTCATCGTGGTCCGCAGTGCCTGGTAGGCGGTCAGCAGGGCCCAGACCTCCTGCTCAATGCCGTCCGGGGTGCGGGCCCGCAGGACGCGTCCGCCCAGCATCGTGGACTTCAGCTCCGCGTAGGCGGTCTCGATCTCCCAGCGCTCGTGGTGGAGCCGGACGAGTTCGGCGGCAGGGTGGGCCGCGGGGTCGGTGAGGGTGGTCAGCAGCCGGTAGTGGCCGGTGCGTGTGCCCCGGGCGGTGCGGACGGTGACCGCGGCCTCGATGACACGCACGGTCAGTGGTCCGATCCGGGTCAGTGTCGAGCCGTCGCGGCAGCGGGCCACCGGGGGCAGGTTCCGGTTGGCCTTGCAGCGCACGAGCAGGTCGGCGCCGGTGGCGGCCAACTGGTTCAGCAGTGCGGTGGCGGCGAAGTTCCGGTCGCCCAGCAGCAGCATGCCGGCCCGCAGATCCGTGGCCAGGCGGCGGGCGTACTCCAGTTCGCCGGTCGTGGCCGGACCGAACACGGCCCCGATCATCGACCGGGTTCCGCAGGCCACCAGCACGGCCAGACGAAGCTGCGGATAGCCCGAGATTCCGTTGCCCAGCCGCTGCCGGGTGAACACCGCAAGGTTGGCCGGGCAGTCCGGGACCGACAACAGGGTGCCGTCGACCGCGACGACCCTCAGACCCC
>NZ_JARBAE010000127.1:0-846 GCF_033795305.1 Streptomyces sp. AK02-01A | reverse complement strand
GACCGCGTCCACCTCCCCCTCCAACAACCGCCAGAACTCCTCCGGCGAACCCACCCCACCCGGAAAACGGCAGCTCATCCCCACAATCACGATCGGATCGTCATCACGGGCAACAACCGCCGGGCCCTCCACCGTGGCGAACCGCCGCGTGCCCAGCAGCTCGGCGGCGAGGAAGCCGGCGAGTTCCGCGGGGGACGGGTAGTCGAAGACAGCGGTGGCCGGGAGCCGCAGGCCGGTCGCCGTGCCGAGCCGGTTGCGCAGTTCGACGGCGGTCAGCGAGTCGAAGCCCAGCTCGTGGAAGGCCCGGCCGGCATCGACCACCGCGCCGGAGGCGTGACCCAGGACGTGCGCCACCTGTGTCCGCACCAAGTCCAGGACGTATCGCTCCTGTTCGTCCGGGACGAGTCCGGCGAGCCGCTGCGACCACACGGCGTCCCCGGTCGTGGTCGCGGCGGCGGCTCGGCGGGGCGCCGCCGGTACCAGGCCGCGCAGGAGTGCCGGGATCTCCTGCGGGTCCCCGGCCGCGCGCGGAGCCCTCAGGTCCAGGCGTGCCGGGACCAGCGCCGGCAGCTCGGACCGCAGCGCGGCGTCGAGAAGGCTCAGCCCCTGTTCTGCGGTCATGGGAGCCACGCCGGTGCGCGCCATCCGCGCCCGGTCGGCGGCGGCGAGTTCCTTCGTCATGGCGCTGGTGTCGTCCCACAGGCCCCAGGCAAGCGAGACAGCAGGCAGACCACCAGCCCGCCGCAGCCGGGCAAGAGCATCCAAAAACGTATTCGCCGCCGCGTAATTGGCCTGACCCGGACTCCCGAGCACACCCGCCACCGACGAGAACAGAACAAAAGCCCT
>NZ_JARBAE010000126.1:0-952 GCF_033795305.1 Streptomyces sp. AK02-01A | reverse complement strand
GTGAGGATGTCTTGGAGGACAGACCTCTTCTACAGCAGCTCCGCTGCCTCGTTCACCGGACTTGACGAACAGCCGCCACGCTTAACTGAACGGCGTTGCCCCTAGCGGGTCCCTCTTCGGGCGCCGCTGCGAGGAGAACCAGTCCAGGGTGACCATGACGTGCGGCAGCCACCCCGCCGCGACCACGAAGCCCCAACCGCATGCCTTCGCCATCTCAGCGGCAGCCGCGAACGACTCTCTGTCCGTGTCCTTGATCAGCGCTGCCGGTCGGACATCGATCAACCACACCCCCGAACGGGTCCGCACCAAGTAGTCCGGGGTATGGTCACGCTCCCCGGCAGCACACGTGAAGCGGATCCTGAGCGGCTGCGAGACGATCTCCGTGACCTGCGCGTCAAAGTCCAGGGCCAGCAGCAGCTTTGACTCCTCCAAGCTCTCGGAGCCGTGCAGCCGACCCGTACTGACCATGAACGGCAGACCAGGACGGTGCCGCTGGGCCCGTCGCCAGGTGAACCCCCGCATCGGCTCCAGCGCAGCCAGGGTTCCCCGCAGCGCTCGGTCGAGCGGAGAGGAGGCATCCTCGCCGTCGACCCGCCACGTCACCGACCACCGTCCCTGCCACCCCTCGCCCAGGTCCAGACCGCCGCGACCGGACGCGAGCTCCACGGGGACAAGCAAGTCAACCCACGAGCAGCGATGCGACCACAACACGCCACCGCTGCCGGCCACGGGGACAGGCTCGTAACCGGAGACCGGCTCGGATAGTTTCATCCCCCCAAGGAACCAGCCCGCTGGCGACAGCACCGGCGAAGCCCGATCTTGGTGACAACAAGCGCGAAAAGTGAGCGCTAGTTGTTCTGTCCACGGAGGTTGGTGACAGCAATCACGGCTGGGTGATCTTGAACGAGTGAGGGCCTTCCGGGTTCGGTGTGGATTGCGACATCTCCACCGA
>NZ_JARBAE010000125.1:0-976 GCF_033795305.1 Streptomyces sp. AK02-01A | reverse complement strand
GGGTCTATCAGGAATTAGGTGTGATTCGTCTGTTTGGCCTATGAGTTGTTCGGTGGGCTGTTCGGCCTACACTCGTCCGGCGGTAAGGCGGCCGTCGAAGAGGACGTCGAACTCGTTGAGGGCGGACTTCCAGCGGTTGTTCCAGCGCTGGCGGCCGCGGCCGGTGGGGTCGAGGGCGAGGGTGGCGAGGTAGAGGCGTTTGAGGGCGGCCTGCTCGTTGGGAAAGTGCCCGCATGCCTGGGCCGCGCGCCGGTAGCGGGCGTTGAGGGACTCGATCGCGTTGGTGGTGTAGACGACCTGCCGGATCGCGTCGGGCAGGCCGAGGAAGGGCACAAACTCGCTCCAGGCCCGCTCCCAGGTTCCGGCGATCGAGGGGTAGCGCCTGCCCCACGTGGCGTCGAAGTCGGCGAGCCGTTGCCGGGCTTCTTCCTCGTTGACGGCGGTGTAGACGGGCTTGAGGTCGCGGGCGACCTCAGCCCAGTCGCGGCGCGAGGCATAGCGCAGGCTGGCGCGGATGAGGTGGACCACGCAGGTCTGCACCACAGTCCGGGGCCAGACGGTGTTCACCGCATCGGGCAGGGCGCTCAGCCCGTCACAGACCAGCATGAGCACATCACGGACGCCTCTGTTCTTGATCTCGGTCAGGACTGTGGTCCAGTACTTGGCGCCTTCCCCGCCGTCCCCGGCCCACAGGCCGAGAATCTCGCGGTAGCCGTCGGCGGTGACCGCAACGGCCACGTAGATCGGCCGGTTGGCGACATGACCGTCCCTGATCTTGACGTGCACGGCGTCGATGAAGACGACCGGGTAGACCGGATCGAGCGGGCGGGTGCGCCATTCCGCCATCGATTCCAGGGCCTTGTCGGTGATCGTGGAGATGGTCTCCTTCGTGGTCGTCATCCCATACGTCTGGGCGAGGTGGGAGACGATCTCGCCGGAGGTCAGGCCCTTCGCGGTCAGCGAGAGCACCAGATCG
>NZ_JARBAE010000124.1:0-1111 GCF_033795305.1 Streptomyces sp. AK02-01A | reverse complement strand
CATCGTCCTCTGTTCCTTTTTTTTTTTTTTTTTTAAAGAGAAAACGGCATACGGGTTTGCCTTTTGTCTCGGGGGCTCGTAGATGTGTATAAGGGACAGGTGGGTGCGGAGCCAGGTGCGTAGGTCGTGGTTGGTGGGTGTGGTGTGGTGGGGGTGGGTGACGGTGTAGGCGGTGAGGTGGGTGTTGTTGTTGGTGTCGGTGGTGGTGGTGACGGTGGTTTGGGTGATGGTTTTGTGTTGGAGGAGGGCGGTTTCTATTTCGGCTGGTTCGATGCGGAAGCCGCGGATTTTGAGTTGGTTGTCGGTGCGGCCGGCGAAGTGGAGTTGGCCGTTGGGGGTCCAGCGGGCGAGGTCGCCGGTGCGGTAGAGGCGTTGGCCGGGTGGGCCGTAGGGGTTGGCGATGAAGCGTTCGGCGGTGAGGGTGGGGCGTCCGAGGTAGCCGTGGGCGAGTCCGGTGCCGGTGAGGTAGAGCTCGCCGGTGGTGCCGATGGGGGTGGGGTGGAGTGTGTTGTCGAGGATGTAGGCGTGTTTGTTGGTGATGGGTTGTCCGATGGGGACGGGGTGGTGGGTGGGTGTGTGGGTGATGGTGTGGGTGGTGGTGAAGCCCATGGATTCTGCGGGGCCGTAGCCGTTGGTGATGGTGAGGTGGGGGTGTTGGGTGAGGATGCGGTTGATGTGGGTGGCGGAGGCGGGTTCGCCGCCGGTGAAGGCGATTTTGGTGTGGGTGAAGGTGTCGGGGTGTTCGTCGACGAGGTGGTTGAAGAGGCTGGAGGAGAGTTGGAGCATGGTGATGTGGTGTTGGTTGGTGAGGGTGTTGATGTGGGTGGGTTCGGGGCGTTGTCCTGGTTGGAGGACGCAGGTGCCGCCGTGGAGGAGGGCGCCCCAGAATTCGAGGGAGAAGGCGTCCCAGGAGACGGGGGAGCATTGGAGGAAGGTTTCGTTGGGGCCGAAGTGTGCGTAGTGCTGGTGGTGGAGGGTGGTGGTGAGGGCGTGGTGGGAGGTGATGATGCCTTTGGGGCGGCCGGTTGAGCCGGAGGTGAACATGATGCAGGCGACGTCGTCGGGGGTGGTGGGTGTGTGTGGGTTGGTGGTGGGGTGGGTGGTGATGGTG
>NZ_JARBAE010000123.1:0-1111 GCF_033795305.1 Streptomyces sp. AK02-01A | reverse complement strand
TGAAGTTTCCCCGTGATCATGGACACGTTTCCGTTATGCCGCGAGGGCCTGTCCCTGCTGGTAGCGCAGGCGTGTTTCGTGGGGCGTGAGGTAGCCCCAGCGGATGTGCTTGCGCAGTCTGCGACGGTTGTAGAAGGTCTCGATGAACGCGAAGATCTCGGCGCGAGCGGTAGCCCGGTCGGACCAGAATCGGGTACCGATCTCCTCTTTGAGGACCGCCCAGAAACTCTCGGCCGCGGCATTGTCGTAACAGATCCCGGTCCGCCCCATGCTCTGGCGCCCTCCCAACTCACTTATCCGGGAACGGAGTTGGCTGGATGTGTATTCGGATCCGCGGTCCGAGTGGATCATGCAGCCGGCGTCCAGGCGGCCCATGTTCGCGGCCATGTCCAGGGCGTCGACGACAAGGTCGGCGCGGTGGTGATCGGCCATGGAGTAGCCGATGACCTCGCGGGTGGCCAGGTCGAGCCAGCCGGCGAGGTAGAGCCATCCCTCGGCGGTGGGGATGTAAGTGATGTCCCCGACGATCTTCTGTCCGGGACGGTCGGCGTGGAAATCGCGGCCGATCAGGTCCGGAGCCGGGGCGGCACTGGCGTCCTGCTTGGTGAGGCTGCGGCGGCCGGTGCGCCGGGTGTGGCCGGCGATGCCGTGCTCACGCATCACGCGCGCGAGGCGCTTGCGGTTGACCGGGCGGCCCAGGCGGCGCAGTTCGGCGTTCACACGCGGGACCCCGTAGGTTCCCCTCGATGCGAGGTGGATCACGGTGATCTCGTGGACCAGGGCCTCGTCGGCCTGCCGCCGCATCTGTCGGGCCTCGATACCCGCGACCCAGGCGTAGTAGGTGGAGCGGGCCGTCTTCATCACCCGGCACAACAGAACGGTCGTGAAGTTCGCCTTCTCCGCGTGGATGAACCGGCATATCGCGCTCACCGGTCGCTCTCCTTCGCGAAGAAAGCTGTCGCTTTTTTTAGGATCTCGATCGTCTTCGCCTGCTCCACGGTCAGTTTCCGCAGCCGCTTCAGCTCCGCCGCGTCCGCGTCCGACGACCCCGGCGACTCCGCCGCGGGCGGCCCGGCCTCGGCGGCCCGGGCCTTCTTCACCCAGCCGCGCA
>NZ_JARBAE010000122.1:0-1390 GCF_033795305.1 Streptomyces sp. AK02-01A | reverse complement strand
GGATTGCCGGGCCGCACGCGCCGTAAATCATGCAGTCCAGGACACCACCGCGGAACGACACCCGGCCACAACCCGCACCACACCACCGGGCCCCGCCCAGACCGGACCGCAACCCCCGCCGGAGGCGCACCCGCGCCCACAACGCACCGCACAAGCCCGCAACCCCCGCCGGAGGCGTTCAGTCGGCGTCGTACTCCTCGATCAGCGCCCGCGAGCACTTGACGTCGTCCGCGATCGCCACCAGCAGCGCCTCGATGGACTCGAACTTCTGCTGCCCGCGGACGTACGACAGGAAGTCGACGGTCACATGGAGCCCGTACAGGTCCAGCCCGACCCGGTCGATCGCGTACGCCTCGACCGTCCGCTCCGTGCCCTCGAACTGCGGGTTCGTGCCGACCGAGATCGCCGCCGGCATGCGTTCGCCGTCGGCCGTGAGCCAGCCGGCGTACACGCCGTCCGCCGGGATCGCCGTGTGCGACAGGCACTCCACATTGGCCGTCGGGTAGCCGAGTTCACGTCCGCGCTGCGCGCCGCGCACCACCACGCCCTCGACGCGGTGCGGCCGGCCGAGGATCTCGGCGGCGCCCGCGACATCGCCCTCGGCGACCAGTCTGCGGGTCAGCGTGGAGGAGAACGGCTCGCCGCCGCCGGCCTCGCCGGTCACATAGAGGTCGACGACCTCGACGTCGTAGTCGTATGTCGCGCCCAGGTCGGCCAGGACCTCGACATTGCCCGCCGCCTTGTGGCCGAAGCGGAAGTTCGGGCCCTCGATCACCGCGCGGGCGTGCAACTTGTCGACCAGCACCTTCACGATGAAGTCGGCCGGTGACAGCTTCGAGAACTCGACGGTGAACGGCAGGATCAGCAGCGCGTCCACGCCCAGTTCCGCCATCAGCTCGGCGCGCCGGTGGTGCGGGGCGAGCAGCGGCGGGTGGCTGCCGGGCCGTACGACCTCGCTGGGATGCGGGTCGAAGGTCACGACGACCGACGCGACGCCCAGTTCCCGTGCCCGCTCCACCGCGCGGCCGATGATGAGCTGGTGCCCGCGGTGCACCCCGTCGTAAGAGCCGATGGTGACGACGCTGCGTCCCCAGTCCTGGGGGATGTCCTCCAAACCACGCCAGCGCTGCACTGTGACCGCTCCTCGCCCGAAACTGTGTACGTCATTGCCGGTTACGCAGCTCTAAGACTGCCATGCCCGGCGTCCGCGCCCCGCATCGGCACCGGGCTCGGCGAACCGGCCGGTAACGGGCTCAGACGCGAATGCGCCCCCCGGTGCACCCTCAGTGCACCCTGAGCGCGTACCCGGAGGGGTGCATGACGGGGCCGGGGCGGACAGACCTCCCGGGGGGCGCATTCGCGTCTGAGCCCGTTACCGGCCGGTTCGCCG
>NZ_JARBAE010000121.1:0-1409 GCF_033795305.1 Streptomyces sp. AK02-01A | reverse complement strand
CGCATCAAACGCCTCAGCGAACACCGGGAAAGACGCATACAACCCACGCCCCATCCCCACCCGCTGACTCCCCTGACCAGCGAACAAGAACGCCGTCCCCCCACGCCTGCCAACCATGCCCCGCACCACCGAAGCCGACGGCTCACCGCGCTCCAGAGACTTCAGCCCGGCCAGCAGTTCCTCGCGGCCGGCTCCGACCACGACGGCGCGGTGGTCGAACCGGCCGCGCGACGCCATCAGCGACAGGCCGACGTCCTGAGGGTGCGTTCCTCCCTCAGCGGCGACGAGCTCATACAGCCGGCGTGCCTGGTCCGGAATGGCCTCCGCCTTCGGGGCGGAGAGCGCCCACAGGGTCGCGGCGTCGCCGTGCGGGCTCTCCTCGGGTGTGGTGCCCTCGGTGGTCTCGTCCGTCTTCGCCTGTTCGAGGATGACGTGGGCGTTGGTGCCGCTGATGCCGAAGGAAGACACCGCCGCCCGACGCGGACGGTCCGTCTCCGGCCACTCCCGCGCCTCCGTCAGCAACTCAACAGCCCCCGACGACCAATCCACATGCGGCGACGGCTCATCCACATGCAACGTCCTCGGCAACACACCATGCCGCATCGCCAGCACCATCTTGATGATCCCCGCCACACCCGCCGCAGCCTGCGTATGACCGATATTCGACTTCACCGAACCCAGCCACAAAGGCCGCCCAGGAGCACGCCCCTGCCCATACGTCGCCAGCAACGCCTGCGCCTCGATCGGATCACCCAGCTTCGTGCCCGTACCGTGCGCCTCCACCGCGTCCACATCACCCGCCGACAGGCGGGCGCTCGCCAGAGCCTGCCGGATCACCCGCTCCTGCGAAGGACCGTTCGGCGCCGTCAGACCATTGCTCGCACCGTCCTGGTTCGTAGCCGAACCACGCACCACCGCCAGGACCCGATGCCCGTTCCGCTCCGCGTCCGACAACTTCTCCAGCAGCAGCAGACCCACGCCTTCGGAGAAGCCGGTGCCGTCGGCCGAGGATGAGAAGGACTTGCAGCGGCCGTCCACGGACAGGCCGCGCTGGCGGCTGAACTCGATGAAGGTGTTCGGCGTCGCCATGACCGTCACACCGCCCGCCAACGCCAGCGAGCACTCACCGTTACGCAGCGCCTGCGCCGCCAGATGCAACGCCACCAGCGACGACGAACACGCGGTGTCCACCGACACGGCCGGACCTTCCAGACCGAACGTGTACGAGATGCGGCCGGAGGCGACGCTTCCGTAACTGCCGTTGCGGAGATACCCCTCCAGCTCTTCTGGGACGTGCTGGAGCCGTGATCCGTAGTCGTTGTACATGACGCCGGTGAAGACACCGGTACGACTCCCCCGCACCGCCGCCGGATCCATCCCCGCACGCTCGAACGCCTGCCACGCCGTCT
>NZ_JARBAE010000120.1:0-1456 GCF_033795305.1 Streptomyces sp. AK02-01A | reverse complement strand
CACCCTCACCCCACCCCGTACCATCCGCCGCACCCGCGAACGGCTTGCACCGGCCATCCACCGCCAGCCCCCGCTGCCGACTGAACTCCACGAAAGTCACCGGGCTCGCCATCACGGTCACGCCACCGGCGAGCGCCAGATCGCACTCACCGTTGCGCAGCGCCTGCACCGCCAGATGCAACGCCACCAACGACGACGAGCAGGCCGTATCCACCGTCACCGCCGGGCCCTCCAGACCGAAGGTGTACGAGACCCGGCCGGAGACCACGCTGCTGGTGTTGCCGGTGACGAGGTAGCCCTCCACACCCTCCGGTGCGGCACCGAGCCGCTGTGCGTAGTTCTGGGCGATGGCGCCGACAAAGACTCCGGTCGGGCTGCCCGCGAGCGTGTCCGGGTCGATCCCGGCGCGCTCGAAGGCCTCCCAGGACGCCTCCAGAAGCAGCCGCTGCTGCGGGTCCATGGCCAGCGCCTCGCGCGGGCTGATCCCGAAGAAGGCGGCGTCGAACCCGTCGGCGTCGTGCAGGAAGGCGCCTTCGCGGACATATGACGTACCGGACTTCTCGGGGTCGGGATCGTAGAGCGCCTCGACATCCCACCCACGACCCGACGGAAACTCCGAGACCGCGTCCACCTCCCCCTCCAACAACCGCCAGAACTCCTCCGGCGAACCCACCCCACCCGGAAAACGGCAGCTCATCCCCACAATCACGATCGGATCATCATCACGAGCGACAACCGCCGGGCCCTCCACCGTGGCGAACCGCCGCGTGCCCAGCAGTTCGGCGGCGAGATAACCGGCCAGCGTACGGGGGTTGGGATAGTCGAAGACCACCGTGCTGGGCAGCCGGAGGCCGGTGAGCGCGTTGAGGCGGTTGCGCAGTTCGACGGCGGTCAGCGAGTCGAAGCCCAGCTCGTGGAAGGCCCGGCCGGCGTCGATGAGGCCCGGGGCGCGGTGCCCGAGCACGGTCGCCACCTCGGTCCGGACGATGTCCAGCAGCGCCTTCTCACGGTCCGCCGCGGGCAATGTGGCCAGATCGGCCGACGAGGTGCCGCTCGGACCGGCGTCGGCCGCGGCGGTACGGCGCGCCGGACGCACCAGTGCGCGCAGCACGGCCGGAACGGGAAGCTGCTGGCGACGGGCCGCGGCGAGGTCGAACTTCGCCGGTACCACCAGCGGTTCGCCGGTGGCCAGCGCCGCGTCGAAGAGCGCCAGGCCCTCCTCGGCGGCGAGCGGGAGCAGTCCGGACCGGCCGATGCGGGCGCGATCGCTCTGGTCGAGAGTGCCGGTCATGGCGCTGGTGTCGTCCCACAGGCCCCAGGCGAGCGAGACAGCAGGCAGACCACCAGCCCGCCGCAACCGGGCAAGAGCATCCAAAAACGTATTCGCCGCCGCGTAATTGGCCTGACCCGGACTCCCGAGCACACCCGCCACCGACGAGAACAGAACAAAAGCCCT
>NZ_JARBAE010000011.1:0-178638 GCF_033795305.1 Streptomyces sp. AK02-01A | reverse complement strand
GCTCTTGTTTTTTTTTCCAGACAAAAGACGCCAATCGGATTTCCTCTTGGTCCGGGGGGCCGGAAATTTGTTTAAGAGGTCTCCTCGGCTGTGGGGTCCTGCTTGCACAACGTACGAGCGGCACCGGACATTCCACCGAACAGCCCCGGTGAGGCCGCCGCGACCGGCCCCGGCGCCACATTCTCGGCGCCGCATCCTTGGCGCGCGCCTCATCCCGCCTTGCGGACCGTAGCCTCGCGCGTGGTGACATAGAGCCGCGTCGGGTAGTAGCGCCACGGCAGGGCGTCCACATAGCCGTCCACCAGCCGGAACTGCTCCAGCGCCGCGTCGTACCGGCCCTGCTTGTACAGGAAGTACGCGAGCAGATGGCGCAGCTCCGCCAGCCGCGGATGGTCCTCCGGCGCCGCCGCGGCGTCCACCAGGGCCGCGTTGACCAGTGCCGTCAGCTCCGCGCCGCGGTACACCGACTTCTTCACGGTCTCGTCGAGGTGTTCCTCGAACCACGCGATCAGCGGGAACGCCGACATCAGGCTGCCGGGCGGCGCGTCCGCCGCCGCGCGGGCCGCGAACGCGCGCGCCAGCTCGTCGGATCCGCGCCATTTGGCGCACCAGTACTGGAGCGCCACGAAGTGGGCCTCGTAGTGGAGCGGCGCGCGGGCGGACGCCTCGGCCCAGAGCCGGTGCATCTCCTCGTGCGGATAGCCGAAGCCGGCCGCTGTCGCCATCTCGGTGATGTACGGGGTCGGGTCCTCCGGATTGAGCGTGGCGGCCCGGGCGATGTCCTCCCGTGAGCGCGCCAGTGTGCGGTGGAAGGCGTCGAACTGTTCGTCGCTGGTGTTCTTGGCGCCTGCGGCGCCGCGCAGCTTCCAGGCCAGGATCACCGTGCTGCGGGCCCGTACGACGGCCGCGTCCGGGTCGTCCGGCCGGGCGTCTTCCCAGGCGAGGAGCCAGCCGTCCTCCTTCGCCGCGGCGTCGCCGAGGGAGTACGCGTACATCGAGCGCCGCTCCCAGTCCTGGCCGGCCTCGGCGAGCAGATCGGCGGCCTGCGCCCAGTCGCCGTCCCGGGCTCCGGCGAGAGCGCGCTCCAGTCCGGGCGCGGGAGGCGCGGCGTGGTCGGTGTCGAGCCGCTCGGCGGGCAGGAACCCGAGTCTGACGGCGTGGTCGGAGAGAGCCGGAGGCCCCGCGGTGACGACCGAGGCCGCGCTGCGGCGGCTCTTGAGCCAGAGGTAGACGCCGATCGCTGCGACGATCAGCGGGATGAGTCGGGCCATGGGCTTCCCACCAGTCAGTGTTGTGCGCCGGACGCTGCGCCGAGGGGCAGTAGCTTGCGCAGTGGCTCGGTGTCGGGACGGTCCGCGACCGCGGCGTCCAGCGCCGCGGGCAGGGCCTTGTCGTATCCCTGCGGTAGTCGCAGGGACGCGGGATCCGACCAGGAGAGTTCCCAGCGCGCGCGGCCTTGGCGTACGAGCTCGGTGCTGACCAGTTGAGACAGGCCGCGGCGCAGCGCGGGACGGGCGAATTCGCGGGCCGCCCGGCCGGTCGCGGACGTGGCCTCGCCGGACTTGGGCAGCAGGTCGGCGAGCTGCCAGAGCGCGCCGGCGTCGATGGCGTTCAGCAGTGCGGAGAGCGACGGATCACCGGTGATCTCGGCCGTGGCCCGGCGCAGCGGTTCGGCCGACCGCTCGGTGTAGGTGGCCATGGACTCGTGGACGAGTTCGGGCCAGTCCAGGCGGCGCATTCCCAGGGCGTCGGCGGTGAGGACGGCCGGTTCGAGGGCGGCGAGGGTCTGTTCGGGAGAGTCGAGCAGAGCGAGTGAGGGCCCTGTCGGTTCGAAGGCGCGGCCGTCGTCGGGAAGTGCCTCGATCCGGGCCACTCGCTCGGCGATCGGCGGATGCGAGTCGTACGGAGAGGTGTTCTCGGTCGGCAGGTCGCGCCGCATCTCGTCCAGTTCCTGGTGGCGCGCCGTGAGGAGGTGCCTGATGCCGCCGAAGACCTCGCCCGGTGGCGGCAGGAGTCCGGCGCCGACGCCGAGGGTGGCGTAGGAGTTCATGTAGAAGCCGTGTGCGGCGTCGAGGACCGGGATCTCGCGCAGCGCGGAGGCCGTCGCGTCACGGCCGGCGATCCGCGCGGCCGCGCGGTCGGCTGCCAGTTCCTGGCGGCGTGAGCCGGATTCGGTGGCGCGGATGTAGAGCTTGGCGTACGCCGTGTAGATCGCGGCCATCACGCGGTAGGTGATTCCGGCGCCGGTGGTGTCGATCTCCTTGGCCGACTTGCCCTTGGCGAGGGCCTTCGCCGCTTTCTTCTCCTGCCTGGCCTGCTCCTTGGCCGCGGTCCTGCCGGCCTTCTCCTCGAAGTGGGCGATGGTGCGCAGCACCTGGATCCGGCCGCGGACGGTGATGGCGGACAGGCGGGTGTCGGCGTTGCTGTAGTGGCCGAGTTCATGGGCGAGTACGGCCCTGAGCTGCGACTCCGTCAGGCCGGCCATCAGTGGCAGGCCCAGATAGAGGCGGCGCCTGCCACCGAGCAGGCCCATGAGGCGGGCGTCCTCGCTGACCGCCGCGTTCGTGTCGCCGATCAGGACGATCTCGTCGGGCGCGCGGGTGCCGACCTGCTCGGCGAGGGCGCGTACGGTCTGCCACAGCCGCGGTTCCCGCGCGTCGGTGACGGGCAGGCCGGGCGGCCCGTCGTCCTTCGGTCCGCGCAGCAGGAACATCCCGCGCACGATGGGAATGGCCAGCACGACGGAGACGACGTAGAGCTTGACGTAGACGCTTCCCGGGGTCCAGAGCGTCGCGGCCCAGTCGATGCCGGCGAGGACGCCGAGCATGACGAGACCGAGCAGATAGAAGCCGGTCAGCAGGACGAGAGCGCG
Source organism: Streptomyces sp. AK02-01A (assembly GCF_033795305.1). Lineage (NCBI taxonomy): Bacteria > Bacillati > Actinomycetota > Actinomycetes > Kitasatosporales > Streptomycetaceae > Streptomyces > Streptomyces sp. AK02-01A. The sequence goes on along the minus strand of NZ_JARBAE010000011.1, from coordinate 175,766 downwards.
CAGCGCGCGCAGAGTTGCGCCCATCGGGCAGTTCCCCCCACGGGAAATGGACATGGCCATATGGCAGTGGGGGGAAGGGGAGTATGCCCTATCGCAGGTCAGCGGGGCAATGGCCGTTCCGTTCAGTACGGCAGGTTCGCCGGTGTGCCGCCGTTGGCCTCGTAGCCCGCGACCGCCAGGGCCCGGTACACCGTGTACTCCGCCGCCGGGTCGCCGTTGAGGGTCCAGGGCAGTGTCCCGACATGGCCGTCGACCCGCAGGAGCTGGTTCATCGCCTCCGTCCAGCGTTCGGAGCGTACGAGGAAGAGGATCAGCAGATGCCGTACGTGAGAGAGCATCGGGTCGTCCTGGCGTGCGGTGTGGACGGCGTGGAGCGCGCCTTCCACCGCCTTGGTGACCACGGCGCTCTGGTAGAAGCCGCGCACCAGGTTGACCTCGGGCAGATGTTCGTAGACCGCGAAGAGCGGCAGCGCCGCGAGGAGTGAGCCGTGCGGGGCCCGCGCGGCGGCTGTCGTCGCGAAGTGGTCGGCCTCGTCCCGGGAGCCGTGCCACTTCTCGCACCAGTAGTGCAGCGCGGCGAGATGCGCTCCCATGTGCGCGGGCGCGCGGTCGATCACCTTCGCCCAGAGCTGGTCGAACTTCTCCGGCGGATAGCCGAGCCCGCGGGCCACGGCCAGCTCGATGATGTACGGGACCGGGTCGCCGGGCGCCAGCAGGGCCGCCTCGCCGCAGACCGTACGGGCCTCCTCCAGGATGATCCGGAAGTCGTCCGTCCCGGCGGAGGAGGACCGCCACGCCTGCTGGACGAGGAACTCCGCGTGCACGGCCGCTCCGCCGGCGTCCTTCGGCGACTCCGAGCGCCAGGTCCGCAGCCAGCCGCCGCCGACGCCGGGCCGCTGCTGGAGCTCCAGCGACGCCGCTCCGGCGAAGGCCTGCACGCGCTGCCAGCGCACCTCGCCTTCCTTGCCGGTGCCGGCGAGGAGCTGGGCGGCGGCCCGCCAGTCCTGGGTGGCCTGGACGACGTTGAGTACGTCGAGGAGGTCCTGGTCCGGGCCGGGCAGGCGGATGTCCAGTTCCTCCTGCCGTACGAAGCCGTACGCCGCCGGGTCGGCGGCGTCGGGTGAGCCGGGCGCGACCTGGCGGATGCCGCCGCGGCGGCGCGTGACGACGACCGCGGCCAGCAGGCCGATCACGATCAGGATCCAGAGAATCTCCATGGCCCCATTGTCCCGGACGCGGAAGTGCCCGGTCCCGCCCGGGCCGGTCGCGGCGGCCGGTGCCCGTCCGGCGCTACGCTCGGACCTCATGAGCCACCAGCACCCCAGCGATCAGCGCTTCGAGACTCTCGCCATCCACGCGGGCAACACCGCGGATCCCCTCACCGGCGCGGTCGTCCCTCCGATCTATCAGGTCTCCACGTACAAGCAGGACGGCGTGGGCGGACTGCGCGGCGGTTACGAGTACAGCCGCAGCGCCAACCCGACCCGTACCGCGCTGGAGGAGAATCTGGCGGCCCTGGAGGGCGGCCGGCGCGGTCTCGCCTTCGCGTCGGGCCTCGCCGCCGAGGACTGCCTGCTGCGTACGCTGCTCGCGCCCGGTGACCATGTCGTCATCCCGGACGACGCCTACGGCGGCACCTTCCGGCTCTTCGCGAAGGTCGTCTCGCGCTGGGGTGTGGAGTTCTCCGTCGCGGACACCTCGGATCCGGCGTCGGTGCGGGCCGCGCTGACCCCGCGCACCAAGGCGATCTGGGTGGAGACGCCGTCGAACCCGCTGCTCAACATCACCGACATCGCGGGTCTCGCCGGCATCGCGCGCCAGGCCGGTGCGAGGCTCGTCGTCGACAACACCTTCGCCAGCCCCTATCTCCAGCAGCCGCTGGCGCTCGGCGCGGATGTCGTCGTCCACTCCACGACGAAGTACATGGGCGGGCACTCGGACGTCGTCGGAGGCGCGCTGATCGTCGACGACGCCGAGCTGGGCGACGAACTCGCCTACCACCAGAACGCGATGGGCGCGGTCGCCGGGCCGTTCGACGCGTGGCTGGTGCTGCGCGGCGTCAAGACGCTCGCGGTCCGGATGGACCGGCACAGTGAGAACGCCACGCGGATCGCGGAGATGCTCACCAAGCATCCGCGGGTCTCCAAGGTCCTCTATCCGGGACTGCCCGGGCATCCGGGCCACGAGGTCGCCGCCAAGCAGATGAAGGCGTTCGGCGGGATGGTCTCCTTCCAGGTCGTGGACGGCGAGGAGGCGGCCGTCGCGGTCTGCGACCGCGCGAAGCTGTTCACGCTGGGTGAGTCGCTGGGCGGTGTCGAGTCCCTGATCGAGCATCCGGGCCGGATGACGCACGCCTCGGCGGCGGGCTCGGCGCTGGAGGTGCCGTCCGACCTGGTCAGGCTGTCGGTCGGGATCGAGTCCTGCGACGACCTGCTGGCCGATCTGAAGCAGGCGCTGGGCTGATCCGCCCGGCCGGCGCCGGCCGGCGCGGCGCTACCAGCCCTCCAGCGGTGGCGTCGTCTCGGCCGGCGGAGCGGACCACGGCTGGGCGACCGACGCCCAGACGGCGAACGCCGTCACGGCGGCGAACAGCAGAAACCACCACAGGCGCCGCGCGACCCGGCGGCGGTGCAGCAGCCGTGTCCCGCGTGCGGTGGCGCGTCGCGCGAGGTCGGCCGGCACGGCGGGACGCGGCGCCTCCAGCATCCGCCGCACCGCGGCCTCTCTGCGTTCGCCGCCGTTCATGGCCGGTGCTCCTCGGACGCTCCGGACCGGTCCGCCGCGGTGTTGTCACGGACCGTCGCGACCGCACGCGCGTAGACCGCGCGGACGCGTTCCACCGGCACGCCGATCAGGGCCGCTATCTGCTCCTCGGCCACACCTTCGTACAGCCGTAACACCAGGACGACGCGCTCCTGCGGAGCGAGCCCGGCCAGGACGCCGTCCGGTGAGGGGCCGCGGCGGCTCAGCCAGGCCCCGCGCGCGAAGCGCAGGGCCAGCTCCTGGCGGGTGGAGTCGTAGGGATCACCGGCGCGAAGCCGGTCCCAGTCCGCGTAGGTACGCGCCAGCGCGGCGGTCAGCAGGCGCTGCGCGCGCGGAGTGGCCTCCCGCTGCTCGCCCGTCAGCAGCGCGGCCGCATGCAGAAGCCGGCCGGCGGCGCCCGCTACGAAGGCCTCGAACTCCTGGGCACGCCGGCGATCCGTGACCGCCTGCCGCTGTCGCACGACCTCATATGAGGACAGTCAGGGGCCAGGGTCAAGAGGGCGTCGGCGTCCCCGCGCCACCTGACGTGTCCGTGTTTCCGGCGCCGTCCGCCCGGTCCGGCTCGTCCGCGCCGCCGTCCGTGGACGGCAGCCCGGACTGCCGTGCCGAGAGCGCCGAGTTGAAGCGGGTGAGCAGCGTGGTGAAGGAGACCCGCTCCTCCTCCGTCCAGCCGTCCGTGACCTGTGCCATCAGCTCGCGCCGCGACGAACGGACCTCTTCGAGCCGGGCGACCCCGCGCGCCGAGAGCTGGAGGACGACCGCGCGGCCGTCCTCCGGATGCGAGGCGCGCTTGACCAGGCCGGAGTCGACGAGCGGCGCGACCTGCCGGGTGACGGTCGAGGAGTCGATGCCCATTCCGGCGGCCAGGGCCTTGACGCCCATCGGGCCCTGCTGGTCGAGGCGGTTGAGCAGCAGATAGGCGGCGCGGTCCATCGAGTTGCGGACTTGGCCCACACCGCCGAGCCGGGTCTGCTCGGCCCGCCGCGCGAAGACGGCCACCTGGTGCTGGAGGGCATCGAGGAGACGGGCGCCGCCGGAGGAACCGGAAGCCGTGTCCTCGGAGGCCGACGCAGCGGAAGTCATGTCCTGAATGGGGGGCATGGCTGGGGCTCTCTCGTGCGGTGGTCGGTTGGTGCAGGACAGAGTACGCGGCCGGGACCCGGCCCGTACCGGCGCTGGCCAAACCAGTGGCCATGGGTTGGACATCGAAGGCCGTCCCGGCGCTGAGCTGCGAGACTGACCGGCATGAGCTTCGGTAGGCCCAGCCCCTCGCGTCCACTGATCCTCGACGACGTCCGAGGGGCCCAGAAGATGCTCTCCGGTGTGGCCAGGATGACCGCCATGGAGGGAAGCAGATATCTGACGCGGCTCGTCGGCTCGCCGGTCCTGCTCAAGTGCGAGAACCTCCAGCGGACCGGCTCGTTCAAGCTGCGCGGCGCGTACGTACGGATCGCCGGGCTGTCACCGGAGGAGCGCGCGGCGGGAGTCGTCGCGGCCAGCGCGGGCAACCACGCGCAGGGTGTCGCGCTCGCCTCGACGCTGCTCGGTGTCCGGTCGACGGTGTTCATGCCGGTCGGCGCGCCGCTGCCGAAGGTCGCGGCGACGCGTGACTACGGGGCCGAGGTGCGGCTGCACGGACAGGTGGTGGACGAGACCATGGCCGCCGCGCGGGAGTACGCGCGGGACACGGGCGCGGTGTTCATCCATCCCTTCGACCATCCGGACATCATCGCCGGCCAGGGCACGGTCGGCCTGGAGATCCTGGAGCAGTGCCCGGAGGTACGGACGATCGTCGTCGGCCTGGGCGGCGGCGGGCTGGCGGCGGGGATCGCGGTGGCGGTGAAGGCGGTGCGTCCGGAGGTCAGGGTGGTCGGAGTGCAGGCGGAGGGCGCGGCCGCGTATCCGCCCTCGCTCCGGGCGGGCCGGCCGATGGTGATCGACTCTCCGCAGACGATGGCGGACGGGATCAAGGTGGGCCGTCCCGGTGATGTGACGTTTCAGCTCATCCGGGAACTGGTCGACGAGGTGCGCACGGTCTCCGAGGACGAGCTGTCCAGCGCGCTGCTGCTCTGTCTGGAGCGCGCGAAGCTGGTGGTGGAGCCGGCCGGGGCGAGTCCGGTGGCCGCGCTGCTGAGCGATCCCGGCGCCTTCCGCGGTCCGGTGGTCGCGGTGCTCTCCGGCGGCAATGTGGATCCGCTGCTGATGCAGCGGATCCTGCGGCACGGCATGGCGGCGGCCGGACGGTATCTGAGTCTGCGGCTGCGTGTGACGGACCGGCCCGGCGCGCTCGCGACGCTGCTCGGCGTGTTGTCAGTGGCGGATGCCAATGTGCTCGATGTGAGCCATGTGCGGACCGATCCGCGGCTCGGGCTGACGGAGGCGGACGTGGAAGTGCATCTGGAGACGAAGGGCCCGGCGCACTGCGCGGATGTGGAGGCCGCGCTGCGGGCGGCGGGTTACGCCATACTCGGCTGACAAGGCGCGGCGCTGTCCTTTTGCGCCGTCCTTTTGCGCCGTCTCTTTCCGTCCGTCGCGGCTCGTTCCGGAACGGCCTCCACCTCTTTCCACCGAGGTTTCCCCATCGCTTGAGAGTCGCGATGTATCGCGTTAGTGTTCCGGTCCTGGCCTGCCGTGACCGGGCTTTCGCGTCTGCCTCGGCGGGGGAGGGCCAGACGTCCTGTCGCTGCGCACACGGCGCACCGACATCAACCGTCACTCCGGGAGAACCCACATGCCAGGCGCCATCTATGCCGAAGGTCTGGTGAAGACCTTCGGCGATGTAAGGGCTCTGGACGGCGTCGATCTCGATGTCCCCGAAGGCACGGTCCTCGGGCTCCTCGGCCCCAACGGGGCCGGCAAGACCACCGCCGTGCGCGTCCTGACCACACTGCTCCAGCCCGACAGCGGCCGAGCGTTCGTCGCGGGTATCGATGTTCTGAAGCACCCCAATGAAGTCCGCCGCTCCATCGGTCTCTCCGGCCAGTTCGCCGCGGTCGACGAATATCTGACCGGCCGCGAGAACCTCCGCATGGTCGGGCAGCTCTACCAGATGAGCGGCCGCGCCGCCAAGGCCCGCGCCGACGAGCTGCTGGAGCGCTTCAACCTCGCCGACGCCGCGGACCGTACGGCCAAGACCTACTCCGGCGGGATGCGGCGCAGGCTCGACCTCGCCGCCGCGCTTGTCGTCTCTCCGCCGGTGATGTTCATGGACGAGCCGACGACGGGGCTCGACCCGCGCAACCGCCAGCAGCTCTGGGGGATCATCCAGGAACTGGTGGCCGGAGGCACGACCCTGCTGCTCACCACGCAGTATCTGGAGGAGGCCGACCACCTCGCCCATGACATCTGTGTGGTGGACCACGGCCGGGTCATCGCGCGCGGCACCGCCGACCAGCTCAAGGCCAGGACCGGCGGCGAGCGCGTCGAGGTCGTCGTCCACGAACGCGACCAGATCGAGCCCGCCCGCGCGGTACTGGCCGGTTTCGGCAAGGGCGGCGAGGTGACGATCGCCGAGCACACCCGCAAGCTGACCGTTCCCGTCACCGGCGGCGCCAAGCTGCTCGCCGAGGTCATCAGGGATCTCGACGCCAGGGGCGTGGAGATCGACGACATCGGCCTGCGCCGTCCCACTCTCGACGACGTGTTCATCTCGCTGACCGGCCATGCCGCCGAGGACGCGCAGGCGGAGGACGACATACCGGACTCCGGAGCCGCGGGCTCCGGCCGGGGCACGCGGACAGGCAAGCCGGCCAGGGCCGGAAAGACCGGAGCGAACACCAAGGAGGACGGGCAGTGACCGCCACCGAAACCGGCCCGATCGCGGCTCCCGCACCGCGCGGCGGAATCGTCCAGTCCGTGAGCGATTCACTCGTCGTCGCCCGGCGCAATCTCATCCGGATGACCCGGATTCCCGAAGTGCTCCTGTTCGGGCTGATCCAGCCGATCATGTTCGTGGTGCTGTTCAGCTATGTCTTCGGCGGCTCCCTGCAGGTCGGCGGCACCACGGACCCGACCGTCTACCGCAATTTCCTGATGGCCGGCATCTTCGCCCAGACCGTCACCTTCGCCACGGCGGGCGCGGGCGCCGGTATCGCCGACGACATGCACAAGGGCCTCATCGACCGGTTCCGCTCGCTGCCCATGGCGCGCGGCGCGGTCCTCACCGGCCGGACGATCGCCGATCTCGTGCAGACGGCGCTCACCGTCGTGGTGCTGGCGGTGGTGGCCGTGATCGTCGGCTGGCGTATTCACGAGGGAGTGCCGAAGGCGCTGGGAGCGTTCGGGCTGCTGCTTCTGCTCGGTTATGCCTTCTCCTGGATCGGAGCGCTGATCGGTCTCTCCGTCCGTACGCCGGAAGCGGCCACCTCGGGCGGGCTGATCTGGCTGTTTCCCGTGACGTTCATCTCGAACGCCTTTGTGGACAGCAGCAAGCTGACTCCGTGGCTGCGGCATATCGCCGACTGGAATCCATTCAGCGCCACGGTGCAGGCGTGCCGTGTGCTGTTCGGAAATCCAGGGGTCTCGTCGTCCGACGCCTGGCCGATGCAGCATCCGGTGTGGGCCTCGCTGCTCTGGTCGGTGCTGATCATCGTGGTCTTCCGGACCCTGGCGGTCCGCAAGTACCGCTCGGCGACCGCCTGAGGCTGGGCCGTTCCGAAGGGCTCCCGCCTTTGGCGGGGGCTTCTTCGTTGGTGCCGTGACCTGGAAGTGTTAGGAGAGCCCGGCGAGCTGGTGCACGTAGGACCGATGTGGAGCGGCATGTTCGCTGGCAGTCGGCCCAGCGGAAAGAGGCGGAGGGTCGGCCCCTCTCCGAGGACCAGGTCTCGCTCGTGGCCCCCCAGGTGCCGATGAATACGCGTGGCGGGGTGGTCAGCGATTCGAGCGAGTCGACCGCGGCTTCGCGAATCGTGGTCCGGGGTGATGCCGGTCTCCTCCTTGATCACTCGGAGTACGGTGTCCGTCCAGGACTCGCCCGCTTTCTGCCCACCGCCCGGCAGCGACCAGTAGCCAGGCCGGCAAATGTCGGGCTTGTCGTCTCGGAACTGTAGAAGGATCTCCCCGCGGCTGTTAGCGATGGCGGCCACTCATCCGGGCTTCTTCGGGCGGTCCTCACCCATGGCGCTCCCTCTCTGGCGCACGACAACGGCGGCCCTACCGTGGTGGCGGGGCCGCCGCGTCTCAGGGCTGCTCGCCGTTCGACCGGCGAAATCGTCGTGTTCTACGACTCCGTGAGGGCGTTTTCCCTCTTCGCGCGGAGGTAGCCGTACTCCAGGTACCGCGCCCACACGTCGGCCGTGGTCCCGCGCGAAATCCTGTCGAGGAAGACCATCCCGGCCATGATCGCGGCGCACACCTCGTCTTGGACCATCGGCAGCGTTGCCGTGACGGCGCCGTCGGTTCCCCAGCCCTTGTGGCGCCGATACATCTCCGCGGCCTCGTTCGCCTCCTCCGAGACCTTGGTGAGTAACAGGAGCTCCTTGACCGGCTCCTCGGCCCCACTGCGGCGCTCGTCACGACCGCGCAGCTCGGCGATCTGGGCCCATAGGTCTTCCATGTGAATCTCCTCGGGGGTGTGCCCGGCGGACTTGCCGGGATTCGTTTATGCCCTCGGCCGTTGTACGGGCCGACCGAGCTGCCAGACCTCCCAACCCGCAGCCAGCCAGGCATCCGAGTCGACGGCGTTGCGCACGTCAACAAGGACCCTGCGGCGCACGACGTCGGCGGCAGCGGCAGGGAGTTTGGCGTTCTTGGAGAAAGCCGGCCATTCCGTTGCCAGTACCACGACCTCGGCCCCGTCCAGGGCTGACGTCGCGTCGTCTGCGTAGGTGTAGTCGGGCCGGAGGCGGCGAGCGGCGTCGTTGGATTCGGGGTCGTAGATCACCGCGCGTGCCCCGGCGGCGTGCAGCCGGCCCGCCAGGCGCAGGGCCGGCGAGTTGCGGACGTCGCTTGTGCCGGCCTTGAAAGAGGCCCCCAGAACGGCGATGGCGGCACCGGCCACGGGCCCGCCGAGCGCCTGCTCGACCAGGCTCTCGGCGGCGTCCATGCGGCTGTCATTCACGGCCTCTACGGCTTGCAGCAGTCCGGCCGCGTGCACAGCGCCCATTTCGCCTACGCGATGCGTGAAGGCTGCGACGTCCTTGGGGAGGCATCCTCCGCCGTAGCCGATGCCCGGTCGCATCCCGGCGTGCCCGATCCGCTTGTCGATGCCGATCCCGTAGGCGACCGTGTTCACATCCGCGCCGCTGATCTCGCACACCTCCGCCATGGCGTTGATGAACGAGATCTTGGTGGACAGGAAGGCGTTGGCTGCGGACTTCAGCACCTCGGCGGTCTGAGGGTCGGTGACGATCAGTTCCACCCCACCGCGGGCGAGAATCGGCGCGTAGACCTCTTCGACGGCCTTCCGAGCTTCGTTCGAGGTGAGGCCGGCCACGATCCGATCGGGGAAGAGGGTGTCCTCGACCGCATGCCCCTCCCGGAGGAACTCGGGGTTCCATACGAGGTCGACGCCGCCCGCCGCCTCGCTGGTCACAATCTCCTGGAGCCGGGCGACGGTGCCGACCGTCACCGTGGACTTTCCGATGATCGTGCAGGGCCTCCTCAGCAGCGGGGCGAGGGAGCCGACCGCGCCGACGACCTGATCAACGTCGTAGCCGCGGCCGTCCTCTCGCAGCGGTGTTCCCACCGCGATGAAGTGCAGATCGGCCCACTCGGCAACCTCTGCCAGGTCGTCAGTGAACCTCAGTCGTCCGGTGGGCACGTGCTTGGCCAGCAGGTCGTCAAGGCCCTCCTCGTAGAAGGGGCCGCGGCCACTTTCCAGAATCCGGCGGGTGTCCGGATTGAGTTCGACGCCGATAACTTCGTGTCCGAGCTCCGCCATCGCGGCGGCGTGCGGAGCGCCGAGGTGGCCGCAGCCAATCACCGAAACGCGCATTGCTGTCCTGTCCTAGGGGTTCGTGGGACGCACCTCTGCCGTGCGCCCCACGACGCTATCGCGCCCCGAACGGCTCCTTGGGAGGGCGCCGTTGGCGGTCACACGTTCAGCAGCTGGCACAGTCGTGCCAGCGCGGGGATCGCCTCTTGCCGGACGACGACGTCGCCCTCCCTTGCCCCCTCGATGGGGTACTCCTTGAAAACGCCGTTCTCCATGAGGCCCTCGGGGTCGATGAAGAAGATCTTCATGCCCTTCTCGCGCGCCCGAGCCTCGACGGCCCGCCGGTCCGCGTGGAGTCCGACGACGAGCAGCGCCTTTGCTTCGTCGAGCAGGGGAACGGGCGGGATCTTCTGGTCGTAGCGGCGGACAAAGACCTCCTCCAGGCCGGCCCGAGCGGAGAGCGTGTCGAAGTTGTGGGTGATCACGGGGCCGACCAAGTGGCCGGCGTCATGCAGCGCCTTCAGCGACTCGTGAGCGGGAGTGGGTTGCGCGACGAAGCACGCGGCGAACATCCGGGTCAGCTCGTGAGCCTTGCCGGAGGCGTCGAGAAGCATCTCCTGGACGAGCGTGTCCGCCTGCGGGCTGAGCGTAAATGCGTGCGACTGGGTGAGGCTGTTGTCCTTGCGCGCCGTCACGCGGTAGACCTCGTGCAGGTAGTGCAGGGGCGGGATGCCGGCCTCGATGGACGTGCCGCACCCAACCTCGACCTGGAACGGCAGGAAGTCGAGCAGCCCGGAAAGGCCGTCGGCGAAGGAGGGTTTCCCACGCTGCTCCTTGACGCGCATCCCACCAGCCAGCACGTCCCAGGGCAGGTTCCGGAGCTCGCGGGGCGCCCGGAAGCCCTCGGAGGTGATCTGCACGTCGAGGGAGCGGAAGCCCTGGGGGGTGGCCCGGTCGGCGCGCTCGTCCTGGGGGTGCACGTCGTGTTGCGTCATGGTGGTCACGAGGTCGCCGCGGTGCCACTCGTCCTGCTTCTCACGCCAACGTCCCTCGGCCAGCCAGGCGTTGACGCCCTTGGCGTACGCGTCGATCTCGTTCGCCGGGGCGAGGTGCGAGACGAAGAGGTACAACTCGGCGAGAACCAGGCGGGGGACGGGGTGGGTGTAGTCCAGGTCGTACCGATAGCGATAGTGGACGACCCGGCGGCGTCCGCCGCTGTCTTCGCTCCAGCCGGACTGTTCGGCGTTGGTGGGGTCCTGCGTGCGCCGCCAGATGCCTTCCTCGATCGAGCGGGGGCGCTCGTGGCCGTTCCCGGCGAAGTGCTCCTCCCAGGTGGTTACTTGCTGCGGAGATAACTGCTCGATGACGGGATAGGGCAGGAACACTGGTTCCTCCTCAGATCATGGGGATGCCCACCAGAAGCTCCTTCGCGGAGCCGCTGCGCAGTGCCTCGATGCACTGCTGGATTCGCAGAAGTTCGTGATCGATCGCCAGCTCGGCGATCTTGTCGAGCGTCAGCCATCGAGCCTCGGTGTAGCCGCCGGCCTCGGACACCTGGATCTCCGCGGAGTCCGGGGCCCTTACGTGGTAGATGTAGTTGACGCCCTCGTGGAACTTGCCGGGCCATTCCGGGGAGTGGTCGACAGCGAGGAGCGCGCCCGTCGTGACGCGCAGGCCCAGCTTCTCGGCCAATAGACGGCTTAGGGCCCGCCTCGGTAGCTCGTTCGGCTGCGCCGAACCGCCGGGCAGGCCCCATCGAGAGACCTCTTGCCAGTACGAGCGCTGAATGATGACGAACTCCTCACTCCGCTCGATCAGAGCGAGTGCTCCGGAGCGGCGGGTTCTTGAAATAGTCGTGGTTCTCCGTCGCGGGGTTGGTTGTCACGATGTCGCCTCGGTGGGTAAGTAGCGAAGGGTGACGTCGTCGGTTCGGAGCTTTGCCGCTGACGCGAGGTCCGGGGGCCGGTGGCCGTCGAGGGCGGCGCAGGGTACTCGGAGATCCGGAACGGGCTCCGGGTGGTAGCCGCCTGACAGAACCGTGAAGCGTCTGCGCTTCGCGTGCCGGGCCATCACACACCCCCTGCTTCCGCCGCGTCGGCGTCCTGGCCTTGCTCCTCGATCAGCTCGGCCCAGACCGTCTTGCCCCAGCGATGCACGTCCGTGTCCCATCGATGGGCGACGGCTTCCACCAGGATGAGGCCGCGGCCGTCCTCCTTCGGCTCAGTGGGGACGGGCGCCCTGCGGTTCTTGTCGGTGACAGCGACCCGTACGAGCTGCGCGGCGGGACGCGTGATGGTCAGGCGGATCAGGTGACACCGGATCAGCTTCGCATCGTCGGCGAGGCCACCAAGCCTCCAAACGTTCACTGCCGCGTCGACCAACAAGCGCGCACGATGCGCCGACCCCGCCTTGCAGGGCAGCGTCTCGCTGTAGTCGGGCGTGTCGATCGCGGCTGGTCTCATCGCAGTCATGATCACGGGGTCTTCCTCCGAGATGGTGGGCCACCCGGCCCTGACGGGGGAGGCGGGGCCGGGTGGTCTCCTTCAAGCCGCCGGGCGGGGGGAGCCCCGGGACTGTGGCCCTGCTCGGCGGCGGCTTCAACCATCGGGCTGTAAGGGTCCCTGGTTGATTCCGTCGAATTGACCGTAAGGTTGCTCCAGGTGCAGGAGGACTGACTGCGAGTACGTGTTAGACAGATGAGTGCACCGGGGGAGTCTCATGACCGATAGGGCGCCAGCGCGGCGAAGTGCTCCTACGGGAGCCATCGCCGGGTTCGTGTTGCGCCTTGCCCGCGAGAGCATTCCGCGCACGCAGGCCGGGATGGCGGAAGTGCTGGAGGCGGATCTCGCCACGGTGCAAGGGTGGGAGTCCGGGCGCCGGCCACTTGCCAACATGAAGGCCGGAGTGCTCTTGGACCTACGCCGTCGCTTAGCTGCGCTTGGTGCAGATCCGTCTGTCCTGAGACTTCTCGACCCTGCGATGGACGCAGACCGCATCATCGGCACGGCGTTAGGCGGCCACTCCATCCCGATGCGAGCCCACCCTCTTGCCGAGTGGGTGCACACGCGCGACACCGCGCACATGATCGCCTGGGCCGTGAACGGCACGACCCGCCCGCCTTGGCCCATCGACCGGCTCCGCCCCGCCGAGGACCGGTGGCAGCCGCCCCGCTCCTCGGGACGCAAGAGCGCGGCGTTTTCTTCACCCATCTCTGGGAGGCCGCGGAGTCGGCCGGCCACTCGGGAGAGGGCGGCGTCCTGCTTCACCGCCAGGCGCTCTACCTCACCTCGTACGACCAGAACCCGCAGGCGTCGACACGGACAGCCGAGGCGCTTCACGATCGACGCGGTGTCCTTGCGGCCCGAGGCTGGACGCCGCGCTGGGCAGAGGCACGCTCCACCGCAACGGCGCTGGCCCGCCTTGGCGACCCTCAGCCTCTGCTCGACTTCATCGAGCGGTCCACGGTCGACGATGACGCCGCAGAAGCCGCCAACCTCAACTACTGGGCTTATTGGCTTGGGGCGTTGGCCGAGCCGCAGGCGAACGATGGCTTCATGCGCGACCGCGACCTATCAGGGTGGGAGCCAGTGGCGCTCATGCGCTCGCTGGTGAACGGGCTTCATCAAGCACCCGGATACGTCGAGCTCTACGTTCACTCCCTATGGGCTCTGCTCACGGCCCACAGGTGGCTACCGCTGGCATTGCCGGACCTGGCTGCAAGGCTTGCCAAGCGAACAGAGCAGCTCCTCGGGGACAGCCGGATCTCCTCGCGATCACAGCGGGAACTCAGCGCCGTGCACTACGTTCTAGGCGAAAATCGCACGTGACAATGGAGGCGCACGATATGGCGGAAGACGTGGAGCAGACGAACGGCACCGCAGGATTTCTGTTCGAGATGGGGATGCTGAAGCGGGCCAAGCGGTCCGGGTGGTGGATCGCTGGCGTCAAGGACCCGGAGACCATCGCCGAGCACTCCTTCCGTGTCGGCCTCATCGGTTCCGTCCTCGCCATGATGGAAGGCGCCGACCCGGCGAAGACGGCGCTGCTCGGTCTCTGGCACGACACGCAGGAGACTCGCGTCAGCGACATCCCGCATATCGGCCGCCGCTACCTCGATGCGGCATCGAATGAGAAGGTCACCGCGGACCAGGTGTCGGCGGCCCATCCGGCGGTGCGCGCGGGCGCTCAGCAGATCGTCGAGGAATACGAGACGGGCGACTCCCTGGAAGTCATCTGTGCGCACGACGCGGACAAGCTGGAATGCCTCATCCAGGCGGTTGAATACCGCGAGCAGGGCTGTGCGAACGTTCAGGGGTGGATCGACAGCAGCCTTGAAAAGCTCAAGACCGCCTCGGCCCAGGCGCTTGCCGAGGCCGCTTTGAACATGAATTCGGTGGAGTGGCAGCAGACCTACCTCCGCTGAGCCCCAGGACGGCGCAACGCACGAAACAGCCCCGCCCCTCTACCGCTGAGGGGCGGGGCGGTTGCCCTTCTGAGCGAAGTGACCTCGTGGGCCCTGGACTTCGTTGTCTCGCCGTCGGGCGAGTGGACGTTCTTGGAAGTCAACCCGTGCGGGCAATGGGACTGGATACAGCACGCCACCGGCCTGCCTGTCGCCGAAGCCATCGCTGACGAGTTGCAAGGAGTACCCGCGTGACCGACGCCGCCGTGCCAGTTGAAGCCGCTCAGCCATATATGGCGGCACTCGTCGCCGAACTCGAAGAAGCCGGCGCTATCACCTCGCGTCAGTGGGGAGCCGCCTTTGCCGCCGTTCCCCGGCACGTGCTCGTCCCCCGCTGGTACGAACGGGAGACCAACGGGCGCGGCATCGCTGTATGGCGCATGACCCATGCAGTCGGGGAGAGTTCACTCGCCCGGATCTACCGTGACGCGACTCTCGTCACCGCCTTGGACCCTGATACGGCTCAGCAGGTCGACGAGACCGCGTGGACCGGCGTAGCGACGTCATCGAGTACATTGCCGAGCCTCATGGCCGGAATGCTGGAAGACCTCAGTGTCGAGGACGGGCATCGAGTGCTCGAAATCGGTACGGGGACCGGTTACAACGCGGCATTGTTGTGCGCTCGTCTCGGTGAGCACCTTGTGTACTCAGCCGACATCGATCCCGCACTCGTCGAGACCGCACAGAGCCGTCTGTCGTCAATCGGATACGCCCCGACGCTCGTGCGGGCCGACGGACAAAGCAGGTATCCCACCGGGGACCAGTTCGACCGGATCATTGCTACCTGCTCCGTACCGAGCATCCCAGGCGCTTGGGCCGAGCAGACACGTCCGGGAGGCATCATCGTCGCTGATGTTTCCCTGGGCATTGAGGGCGGACTCGTCCGCCTGGCCGTCAACGAAGATGGCGACGCCATTGGCCGGTTCACCGGCACCGCCGGCCGTTTCATGGCCGCACGCGCGGACGCGCGAACCTACCAGCGCCGGCGGCGCGCACAGGCCGCACCCGAAAAGGACACCCGCCCAACTTCCGTCACGGCGGCTGACGTACGCGCAAACTACCCATTCCGTCTATTGCTTGCTTTCCGTATTCAGAACGCCGAAATCGTCTATTACTCTGACGGCGCCGGGGACGCCATGTCTCTCCAGCTCCAGCGGGATGGCGACTGGGCGCGCGTACCGCTCACAGGTGGTGAAACCGGGCTCGTCTCGTACGGCGGTAAGGACCTCTGGTCAGAGGTGGAGGCCGCATGGGAGTGGTGGAACGATGCCGGCCGCCCCTCGCAGGACCGGTTTGGGTACGTACGCGAGGCGGATGGTATGGCGTTCGTGTGGTACCTCCCCGACGGCAGCAGGCCCACTCGAACGTGGCTCACCGACCTGGTCTGAGCGAAGTGACCCCTTGAAGTGTGTCTTCTGGCCGTGGCGTCATGCCCTCCGGTGTGGGCCTCGCTGCTCTGGTCGGTGCTGATCATCGTGGTCTTCCGGACCCTGGCGGTCCGCGAGTACCGCTCGGCGACCGCCTGAGTCCGGGCCGTGGCCGGGACCGGTGCGCGGGACCGGTGCGGTGCCTGCCGGACCCGTGCCCGGGGCGTCCCGCACGGCCTCGGGCGCGGCGAAAGGGCCGTACCGCGTCATTTCTGTCGCGCGGTACGGCCCTTTCGTGGTTCTGTCTGTCGAGCGTGGTTCTGTCTGTCGGGTCAGCCCGTGTACGGCTTGGCCGCGAGGATCTTCACCGCGGCCTTGTTGCCGTTCGGCAGCTCGTACTGAGCGTCCTCGCCCACCTTCTTGCCGTTCACACCGGAGCCCAGCGGGGACTGCGGTGAGTACGTCTCGATATCGGCGCTCGCGTACTCGCGCGAGGCCATCAGGAAGGTGAGCGTGTCGTCCTCGTCACCGTCGAACGCGATGGTCACCACCATGCCCGGCTCGACGACGCCGTCGTCCGCCGGGGCCTCGCCGACCTTCGCGTTGTCCAGGAGCTGGGTGAGCTGGCGCACGCGGAGCTCTTGCTTGCCCTGCTCCTCCTTGGCCGCGTGGTACCCGCCGTTCTCCCGCAGGTCGCCCTCCTCGCGAGCGGCCTCGATCTTCTTCGCGATCTCGGTGCGGGCGGGACCAGACAGGTATTCCAGCTCGGCCTTGAGCTGGTTGTACGCCTCCTGGGTAAGCCAGGTGACGTTCTCGCTGGTCTGGGTCACAGGTGCTCCTCGTAGGTACCGGGAATACAAAGCAACGCCCTACTCAGAAGGATTGTGCCTTCTCGGGTGGGCGAAACCACGAGCCTAACAATTTCAGGGCGCAAGGGGGAGGACGAATGCCATCAGAATTACATCGGCGCAGGTCAGCGCGGAGACGTACGGCGGTTCCGGCCGGGATTCCGGCGACGGTCCCAGGCACCGCGGGCGGAGCCGGCGATTCAGCCGGACGTACAGCCCAGCAGCTCCGTGCTGGTCGCGCTCTCCGTCGTACGCACGGTGACGATCTGGTCGATCCTGGTCTCGCCCGGGCCGAAGCGCACGTCCTTGCGGCCGACCTCGGCGCCGCTCTCCGCCAGCGAGCGCAGCGTGCAGGTGCCGGTGGCGTCCCGGTCCTTGCGGACCTCCAGATGCACCTCGACCGCGGTGGCGGAGACCCGTTTGAACTTGATGATCTCGCCGGAGACGCCCTGGCCCACCACATAGTGGTAGCCGAACCAGCCGATCAGGCCGAGCAGCACGGCGCCGAGCACCGCGGCCACGATCCGGAGCCCGCGGTCCGCGCGCTGGTCCGCCGGGCGGCCGTAGCGGCCCGGCGGAAGCTCCTCGCGTACCACGGCCATGATCGTCCTCCCGGAGTCGGGTGCCGGAATTTTCCGCCCCCCGATATCCGTCACTATAGAAGCCGCCTGATGCGACGAATCACTGAGGATCGAGTCTTGACTGAGCAGCTTCGACTGATGGCCGTGCACGCCCACCCCGACGACGAGTCGAGCAAGGGCGCCGCCACCATGGCCAAGTACGTTTCCGAGGGGGTGGACGTGCTGGTCGTGACCTGCACGGGAGGCGAGCGCGGCTCGATCCTCAACCCCAAGCTCCAGGGTGACGCCTATATCGAGGAGCACATCCACGAGGTCCGCAAAAAAGAGATGGCCGAGGCGCGCGAGATCCTCGGCGTCGAGCAGGAGTGGCTGGGCTTCGTCGACTCCGGGCTGCCCGAGGGCGACCCGCTGCCGCCGCTGCCCGAGGGCTGTTTCGCGCTGGCGGACGCCGACGAGGCGGCGGGACGGCTGGTCCGGCTGATCCGCTCGTTCCGGCCGCAGGTCATCACGACGTACGACGAGAACGGCGGATATCCGCACCCCGACCACATCATGACCCACAAGATCTCGATGCTGGCGTTCGAGGCGGCGGCGGACAAGGAGAAGTATCCGGAGGAGGAGTTCGGGCCGGTCTGGCAGCCGCAGAAGCTGTACTACAACCAGGGCTTCAACCGGCCGCGTACGGTCGCGCTGCACGAGGCGCTGCTGGCGCGCGGTCTGGAGTCCCCGTACGGCGAGTGGCTGGAGCGCTGGAAGGAGTTCGAGCGGGCCGAGCGGACGCTGACCACGCATGTTCCGTGCGGCGACTTCTTCGAGATCCGTGACAAGGCGCTGATCGCGCACGCCACGCAGATCGATCCGGACGGCGGCTGGTTCCGCGTGCCGATGGACATCCAGCGGGAGGTGTGGCCGACGGAGGAGTACGAGCTGGCGAAGTCCCTCGTCGACACCTCCCTCCCCGAGAGCGACCTCTTCGCGGGCATCCGCGACAATGCCTGATATGTATGCGACCCAGGCAGTGACGCACTTGGTTCCCCTCGCCCAGGAGCTGGACAAGAACAAGGTGACGCCGGGAGTTCTCGGCTTCATCGTGTTCGCGGTGATGGCGATCGGTGTGTGGCTGCTGATGAAGTCGATGAACCGCCACATGGGCAAGGTCGACTTCGAAGAGGCCCCGGCACCGGCCAAGGCGTCCGCCGCGCCCGGGGCGTCCTCCGCTCCGCACGGCGAGCAGGGCGCGCCGTAGCCGTACCGCCTGGCCGACCGGTCCGCGAGCCGCTCCACGCGCCGGTCGTCACCGGCCCCATGACACCCACCGGGTCTCATGGGGTCCCGCGGTGCCCGGGCCGGTCTCCGGCCCCAACTGTTCATTCAATGTTTCGAACATGTGTTCCAGCGGTGAAAGTGATCCCCCCTACGATCATGCCGCTGGTGCTTGATCGCCACGAGGCGCCGCGCGGAGCCATGCGTGCGCCGCGGTCGCATGCGGTGTGAGCCGGGGGGCGACGCGGGCCGAGGTGCCCGGCGACAGGCTGTTTCATGACTCTGTGGGGGGTTTCCTTGAATTCACGCGCGCGCCGCGGTCTCGCGGCGCTCACGTCGGCCGCCACCATGGCGGCCGGCCTGCTCGGTGCGGTGGCACCGGGCGCCCAGGCCGCCGCCGCCGATGTCACGGGCGGACAGATCGGGCTGTACGGCGGCAGCAACGGGATCGCGACCATCAACGCGGACGGCACCGGGCTGCGCTCCGTACCCGGTATCGAGAACAACGGTCACACGCCGAACTGGTCGCCGGACGGCAGCCGGGTCGTGGCCGGCGGCAGCCAGATCAAGACCGGCCGGGTCAACGGTGGCACCTCGCTCGTGACCCTGCCGTGGGCGGAGGGCGTGCGGTCCAGCGCGGCCTACGAAGACCCGGCCTTCTGGCTGGACGGCCGGTATGTGGTGTTCAGCACGGGCGGACAGCTCGTCTACGGTCCTTCGGACGGCTCCTATGCGCCCGAGCCGCTGCTGACGGACGCGCAGGAGCCGGAGACGGTCTGCGACGTGCACCCGACGACCAGCCCGGACGGCACACTGGCCTTCGAACGGCGCGCCAACTACGGCTGCTACGACAGCCAGGGCATCTGGACGTACGACCCCGACACCGACGCGGTGAAGCGGCTCATCGCCTCCGGTTCCTCGCCGGTGTACTCGGCGGACGGCAGCCGGCTGGTCTTCACGCGGCTGGTCGACGGCTGGACGCAGCTCTTCACGGCCAACGCCGACGGCAGCGCCGTCACCCAGATCACCACCGATCCCACGGACCATCTCAACCCGTCCTGGGACCCGGCCAACGGGCGGATCGCCTACGACGCGCACACCACACACGCCGGACAGTCCGACGACCAGCAGACGGTGCGGATCCTCGACCCGGCGGCCGGCACCTCCACCGCGCTCACCGACGCGGGCAGCAAGCCCGCCTGGCAGCCGCTGCGGAAGAACGCACTGATCCGGATCTACGGCACCGGCCCCATCGGCATCGACGCCGCCGCGTCGCGCTGGACGTTCGACACACTGGGAGAAACGCACCAGCCCGGCTGGATCGAGGCCAAGTCCGCCGTCCTGATCAACAAGGGCAACGCCACCTACGCGGCCCCGGCGATCTCGCTCGGCGCGGAGAAGCAGGGCCCGGTCCTGAGCACCTCCAGCGGCTCGCTGGACGACTCCGCGGCCGCCGAGCTCAAGCGCGTCCTGCCCAAGGGCGGCACCGTCTATCTGACCGGCAACACCAATCTGCTGGCCGCCAAGGTGGCCACCCAGGTGGAGGCGCTCGGCTACAAGGCGCTGCGGCTGGAAGGCACGGACCTCTCCTCGATGTCCGCCCGGATCGCCAAGCAGATCACCGCGGCTCCGAGCTGGGTCTTCATCGCCGACGGCAACGACTACCACGACCCGATCGCCGCGTCCACGGCGGCCGGCGCGCTGGGCTACCGGGGCACCGGCGTGGTGCTGCTGACCAACGGGAAGTCCTCCTCCACCTCCGTCCAGAACTACATCAACGCGCTGGACCCGGACACCACGGGCCTGGTGACGGTCGGCTCGATCGCCGAGCAGGCGTTCCGGCAGATGCCGCTGGTCAATGGCTGGAACTACTGGGCGATCGGCGGTGCGACCCATGAGGACGTCGCCGCCGAGCTGGCCGACTTCTGGTGGACGGCGCCGACCTCGGCCGTCGTCGAGGACACCTGGGTCTGGCAGAACGCCGTCGCCGGTGGCGCTGTCACGGCGACCTACGGACCGATGCTCTGGTCCACCGAGGCGACCCTCTCGACCGTGGCCGAGAACTACCTCACCAAGCGGTCCGCGAGCATCTCGTATGTGCACACCTTCGGTGGCAACGTGTCGTACCCGCCCGCCAACCGCACCGGCATCGCCAACGCGATCGCCGCGAGCAGCGGCTGGGTGGACACGGTCTGGGCGGAGGCCGGTATTCCGCCGACGATCGCTTCCGCGCGGTCCTTCCGGGCCGCGGCTCCGGACTCCGCCGACGGCGGACGGCCCGCGGCCGGCGCCGCGGTGACGCCGGGCGAGCACCTGCCGGCACCGGACCGGCGCACCGCTCCGTAGGACGGCGCGTCCGGAAAGCCGTCCGTCGACGGAAACGCGCGGCGGGCGACAAGCAGAAGGCGGCGGTCCAGGCACTCGGGTGCCTGGACCGCCGCCGCGTTTTCGGTGCTTCCGGCCAGCCGGCACCGGGCCTGAGGTACCGGTGGCGCGCGGCCTCAGGTGCCGGTGGCGCGCGGTTTCAGGTGCCGGTGGCGCGCGGTTTCAGGTGCCGGTGGCACGGGCCTCAGACGCCGCCGGCACCTACCGGGACTCCCATCACCTCGCGCGCGTGCCTGTTCGGGACCATGCCGAGCTGCCAGGCACTCCAGCCGTCCTCCAGAGTGATGCCACGGGCCAGCACCACCGCGAACGCCTCCACGCAGTCCTCCAGCTTGCCGTCACGGCCGGTATGGCGGTCGCGCGAGAGATCGGAAAGCTCCTGCTCGGCCACGACCGACCCGACCTCCACACCGCCCGCCGAGGCAAACGGCAGCAGCGTGCAGCGCAGAAAACGCGACCAGTCCGCGCCGCGCCGGTCGCCGTACGAGGTGAAGAGCGCCGTCGCCTCGTCGCACAGACTCAGCGCCTGGGCCGGACGGTTGTTGCCCGCGTCGATGATGGCCAGCTCCAGGCAGGTCCACGCCTCGCCGTGCGCGACCCCGATACGGCGGAAGTCGGCGCGCGCGTCGACCAGAAGCTGACGGGCGAAGCCCGAGTTGCGCAGATTGCCGGTCTGAGCGGCGCGCTGGTCCCGGGTGACCCGGCCCGAATGGTGCCGCGCGCAGGCCAGACCGTACACATCGCGCATCCGCGAGAACATCGTGCGCGCCCGCTCCAGCTCCCGCACCGCCTGGTCGCGCTCGCCGCGCTCCTCCAGCGCCTGGCCCAGGTAGTACAGCGTCCACGCCTCACCGCGCGCGTCCTCGTTCTCCCGGTGCCGCGCGAGCGCCTCCTGGAGCCGCGCCGCCGCCGGATCCGGCTCACCGTCCACCAGCCGCGCCCTGGCGAGCTGCGTCAGCGCCCACGCCTCACCACGGCCGTCCTGGACCCTGCCGTACAGCTCCAGCGCCGCGCGCAGCTCACTCTCCGCCCGCGCCACATCGCTCATGCGCAGACACACCTGGCCGAGCTGGAAATGCGTCCACGCCTCTCCGTGCACGGACTCGCTCTCGCGGTGCAGCACCAGCGCCGTCGAGAGCAGAGTGAGCGCCTCCGCGAGATTCGCGCGGTCGCGCTCGACCGCGGCCAGCGCGTGCAGCGTCCAGGCGCGGTCCGCCGCCAGCTCCGGCACCGACTGGAGCTCGATCGCCTCGCGCAGCTTCGCCGACGCCTCGGTCAGATTGCCCTGGTGGTGCAGCGTGATGCCCAGCGAACACAGCGCGCGGGCCGCTCCCGCGTCGTGCTGCGCCTCCCGGTAGAGATCGACCACCGAGGTCAGCGTCGTACGCGCCTTGTCCAGCTCACCGAGCTGCCGGGCGGCGATACCCGTACGCCACTGGACCGAGCGCACCAGCAGCCCCTGGCCCACCGCCTGCGCCAACTCGCTGATCTCACCGAGCCGGTAGAGGTCACCGCGCAGCAGGCAGTAGTCGCACAGCGCGCCCAGCAGGTCCAGTACGGCCTGCTGGTCCACGCCTTCGGCATGCCGCAGCGCGGCCGTGATGAAGCTCGACTCCTCGTCCAGCCAGCGCAGCGCCGCGTCCAGCGAGGAGAAACCGTGCGCGCCCGCCGCGCTCTTGAACAGATCCGCGCGCGTCGACGTCTTGCCGTCGACCAGCCGGATCACGGAGTCGGCCAGCTCCGCGTAGTTCCGGACCAGCCGCTCCTGCGCGGTCGTACGGTCCTCCGCCGCCTCCTCGTCCTCCAGCCTGGCCTGCGCGAAGGTCCGCACGACGTCATGCAGCCGGTAGCGGCTGGCGCGGACATGGTCGAGCAGACCCGCCCGGGACAGCGCCGTCAGCAACCGCCCGGCCTCCTGCTCGTCGGTCGCCAGCAGCGCCGCCGCCGCGGCGGCGCCGAGCGACGCGCGGCCGGCCAGCGCGAGACGGCGCAACAGCCGGCGGCCCTGGTCGCTCTGGTCGGTGTAGCGCAGCCAGAGCGCACGCTCGACCGGGTCCACCGGACCGTACGCGGCGAGATCCGCGGCCAGCCGCTGGGCCGTACGCGTGCCGAGCGAGGAACCCGCGACGCGCAGCGCCAGCGGCAGACCGCCGCACAACTCCCTGATGGAATCGGCCGCCCGCGCGTCATAAGGACCGGCCGCCGATCCTGGCGGCTGCTCGGCCGAGGCCCGCAGCAGCTCCTCGGCGCCCGCACCGTCCAGCACGCCGACCGGAAGCTGATGCACCCATGCCGGGACATCGGCCGGCAGCTCCAGCGGCCGCCGGGCCGTCACCAGCACCAGACTGTCCGACCGCTCGGGCACCAGTGTCCGTACCTGCTCGGGATCGGAGGCGTCGTCCAGCACGACCGTCACCGGAAGGCCCGTCAGATGCTGGTGGTACAGCTCGCTCAGCCGCCGTACCTGCTGTTCGGGAGAGGTCCGCTCACGGAACAGGAGCTGCTCGCGCGGCGCGCCCAGCCGGTTCAGCAGATGCAGCAGCGCGTCCCGCGTCGACAGTGGCGCCTCGCCCGTACCGCCGCCGCGCAGATCGACGACGCACGCGCCGCGGAACTGGTCCTTGAGCTGATGCGCGGCCCGCACCGCCAGCGCCGTACGTCCGGATCCCGGATCGCCGTACAGCACGACCACCGTCGGCTTCGTCTCCGTCGACGCGCGGGCCGCGTGCACCCACTGCGCGATCCGGGCCAGCTCGCCACGACGGCCCGCGAACGGCCCGGCCGGCTCGGGAAGATGACCGAAGGACTGCTCCAGCACACTGCGCCGGCGCGCGGCCGCGCTGCGGTCCCCGCCGCGAAGCCGCGGCGCGGCCGGCGACTTCGTGGTGGTGCGCCTGGTCGCCGAGGTCAGCACCCGCTGCTGGTCCAGGAACGGGCGGATGCCCCGTACCTCCAGCGCCGTCAGCCACTGGAGACGAAGCTGCTCGGGCCCGCCGGGCTGGCCCGCCGCGCCCGCCCGGTGGTGCGCGGCCGGCCAGCGGGACGCCGTGACCTTGGCGACGGTGGTCGCGGCTCCGGCGACGGCGACGACGGCTCCCGCGCCGAGCGCGGTGCCGGTGGCCGTGCCCAGCGCCACATCCGCGCCGATCGCGGCGACCGTGGCGACGGCCGTGACCAGCACCGGCGTTCCCAGAGTGCTCCGGCTGAACCGGCCGGACAGCGGTCGCCGCTCCGCCTCCGCCGCGTCCAGCGCCCGCACATACGCGGCGTACTCCTCGCCGGCGCCGGCCGCCATGGTGTCCAGCGCGCCTCGACCGCGCGCCAGCAGGGTGCTTCCCTCGGTCCGACCGCCGGAGCGCCGCACCTCTTCCTCGACGGCGCGCACCAACAGCCTCTCGGCCTCGGCCCGGTGGCTTTCCCGCATCTACGTCCCCCTCTGAAAGCTTCGGGTTTGGGGATATTGTCCTGCGCGGACCACGCGAGCGCGAGGAGTTACGGTGTCCTGTCTTCCGCGGCGTCCTTCATCGCGGCTTCCGCGCGCCGACCTCCGCCGTTACCGTCCCGGTCCCCGGGCGCGGCTGGACTTGCGGCCACGCATCACTCGGACAACTACCCGCTGAGGGACAACCATGCACAACGAAGACGGCGGACGTCCGCGCGGAGCCGGCAGGTCCCACCGCGGTATTCGGATACGTGTCGCGATGGGTACCGCCGCCGTTCTCGCGGCCGTCAACCCCTGGACCGTTTCCAATGTGGCCGAAGCCGACACGCCGACGGCGCCCGCCGCGGTCTCCGCCGCCGCCTCTCCGGCGGTCCACTGGACGACGGACACCGTGGCTCCCGGCGTATCCGTACGCACCGGGGTCATCCGGAACACGCGTGTCACACCGGTCTGGACGGTCACCGTCCAGGCACCCGCCGTCAACCGGCTGACCGGCGCGGCCACCTGGGCCCCGCTGGGCACCCGGTCCTGGGCCGACGGCACCGCGCGGCAGCTTCGCGACGCCGGCCTCCGGCCCCGCGTGGAGCGGGTGAGCTGGGAGGAGTACGCGGACACGCCGCGCGGCACCATGGGATGGCAGGTGCGGGTCGGCTCGTACGCCACCCAGGCCGAGGCGCAGACCGCGAGCCAGCCGGTCACCGCGGGCGGGCTCCGGGTGGCGGTGGAGTGGACCGGCTACGACGGCCGGCAGACCGCCGACCGGCAGAGCGTGCATGTGGCGGTCATCGACCCGGCCAGGTTCCGCGGCAGCGTGCGCAGCACGCACAACGGCAATGTCGCGGACCGCGAGACGACCTCTTCCGTCGCGGCGAAGACCGGTTCGCTGGTCGCCGTCAACGGCGGCTTCTTCATCACCTCGGACAGCGACGGCGTGCAGGGCACGACGGCCGGGATCGCCGCCTACGACGGCAAGCTGGAGTCGATGGCCACAGGATCGCGCGCCGCGCTGATCCTGGCGGACGGCGGCCGGCATCCCCGTATCGCCGATCTGTCCACCACGGTCACCGCGTCGGCGGGAGCGTCCAGTTACGCGGTGCAGGGCATCAACCGGGTGCCCGGCAAGGTGCGCAACTGCGGCCGGCCCGGCGCCACCCCCACCGACCAGCCCCGCCACGACCTCACCTGCGTAGAGGCCAACGACCTGGTGAAGTTCACACCGCGGTTCCGGGCCGGGCTGCCGGAGGGCGCGGGCACGCAGGTCGTACTGGACGCCGCGCAGCGCGTGGTCTCCGCCGGCGCGCGCGGCGGCACCGTCCCGGCCGGCGGCTCGGTGCTCCAGGGCATCGGCAGCGCGGCCGACTGGCTGTCGGCCCACAGCCGCAAGGGCGAGCGGATCTCCGTGAAGGAGGTCATCCGCGACACCTCCGGCCGACAGGTCAGGCTCGGCTCCGACGACAGCATCGTCAGCGCCGCGCCGACGCTGGTGGAGGACGGGCGCGTGCACATCGACGCCACCGCCGAGGGAACGCTCGATCCTCGGGACCTCTCCTTCGGCTTCGCCTGGTCGAATGTGCGCCAGCCCCGCACCATGGCGGGCATCGACGGCCGCGGCCGGCTGATCCTGGTCACGGTGGACGGGCGGCAGCCCGGCGTCAGCGAGGGATTCACCCTCGCCGAGGGCGCGCGCTTCATGCGCTCGCTCGGCGCCAAGCAGGCCCTCAACCTGGACGGCGGCGGCTCCAGCGCCATGGTGGTCGGCGGCAAGCTCGTCAACATCACCTCGGACGCGACGGGCGAGCGCGCGGTGGGTGACACCGTCCAGGTGCTGCCGGCCTCTCGCCGCTGACCCGGCCCGGTCACGCCGCCGGAGTACCGCCGGCCTTCGCACGAGGCCCCGCCGCGCCCGCCCGGCGCGCGGCGGGGCCTCGCCTCGGCGGCGCACCGGTCGGCGCACCGGTCTTCCGGCGCTGTCAGACGGCTCCCAGGTCGACGGTGACGGAGAAGGGCGCGGCAGCCTTGATCACGCCGGTGAACATCTCGCCGTCCCGGTAGGCCTTGGTGGCGGGGTCGAGGACGTAGGTGTAGATGATGGGGACACCGGTGGCGGCCTGTTCGACTCGCCAGTAGAAGGCGATACCGGCCTTGGCGTACTGGTCCACCTTCACGATCCGGTCGGTGGTTTCCGAGCCGGGCGACACGACCTCGACGACCAGGAGGACGTGTTCGGGGCGGGTGGGCGTGAGGTCGATGGTCTCTGCCCGGTAGACGACGACGTCCGGACGGCGGTTGGTGAGTGGAACGTCCTGCAGGCGGACGTCGACGTCCGTGTCGGCGTTCCAGTCCGGGCCCGCGGCGGCGTCCAGGGCATTGGCCAGGATTCGGGCGAGCCGGTTGTGCCGCTTGGACGCGCTCGGGCTCACCAAGACCATCCCGTCCACGATCTCGATGCCGGCACACTGCTCCTCGGACCAGGAGTCGTACTGCTCCGCGCTGATCTGCGTATGCATCCACGCGGGTGCCACCATCTCGGCGGTCATGAGTACCTCCTTCGAGGAGTTTCGACAGTTCCGGCGCTGCCGGGCTCAGCCTACTGTCCTGTGCTGCCGGGGCGGCGATTCCGCCGACCGAGGAGCGCTACGAGATCTACGTGTAAGGAGGAGCTTCTCGCGGAGACGACCGGCCGCCGTCCGGCGCAACCGCGGCGGGCCCGGGGCCCGGCGTAGGCCCTCATTCCTTCCGCGTCGGTCCGCCGGCGCCGCTCTGGGCCCTCGCTCTCAGCGAGGCGCGGCGCCGGTCGTGATGAGCGCCCACGGCGCCCCGGGCCAGGGCGTAGGCATCCTGCTCCAGGTCCGTGCCGAAGCGCAGGACCCGGTTGGCGTGCATGTGCAGCAGCGCGCGGAGGACGCGGGAGACGTCGGCGTCACCGGCGCGGACGGCGGCGCTGTACGCGGTCAGTGACGCGTACCAGTCGTCGAGTCCGGCCGGAGTGTCCGGTCCGCCGTCGGGGATGAGGGCCAGCGCGTCACGGCGCCTGCGGCTGAACGTCCTGTGCCGCCGAGGGTCCTTGGCGTACTGGTCCAGCAGCCATCGCTCCCAGTCCTGACCGCGCTCGGTCTGAAACCCGCGGACGAGGCGCACCAGGTCGGCCGCGACGGGCAAGGGGTCGGAATCCGACGGGAGGCGGCTCAGGGCCAGTCGGCTGTCCTCGTGGAAGAACCGTTCCGCCAGGCCGATGGCCGCCGGGCCGCCGTACCGGTCGGTTTCGGGACGGTACTCCCTCAGGGACCAGGTCCGCGCCAGGCCCTGTGCCATGAGGCCGCGCATCCAGTCGTGCAGGCTCGGCAGCACCTGTCGGGCGAGGACGGAGGGGGTGCCGTGCAGGCGCAGGCGCAGATGGGGTGTGTGGGTGCCGGGCTCGCGGTAGCGGACGAAGAACCAGCGGTCGACATCGCCGGAGACCGTGCGCAGCCAGGGCTCCACGTACGCGGTCAGGATCCGGGACTGGTCCTCGGGAGCCGAGGGGATGTGGACCGAGAGCCACTCGCCGCCGGGCAGGTGCGCCGTGGGCCCGTGGGCACGCGCGCCGGCGGTCTCGCCGGCGGTCATTCCCACGGTGGCCGGAGGGTTCGTGCCGGGCATGCCCGGCGTGCCCGGCGTCGAAGCGTCCACGGCCCCGGCGGACCCGGCCGGGCCGACCGGGCGGGAGGCCGGTTCGGCGACCGCGTCGGCGCGCGGTCGGTGCGGGCGGGGAGCCGGCCGGGCGAAGAGAGGTATGACGAGCTCGGCGTCGTGGGCTCCGCCGGGTCCGCGCAGCCATCCCGGGCCCGCCGCCGACAGGTCCTCGTGCAGTACGGCCTCTCCCTGCGCGTGGGCCTCTTCGTACAGCAGTTCCCTGTGCTCGGGCAGTCGCAGGTCCAGGGCCAGGCGCAGATCCGCGCGCACCAGGTGGACCCGGTCGGGTATCCGCCAGCGTGCGCGCCTGTGCGCGAGGTGTCTCCCGGGATCGTCCTTCGTCAGAACGGCGGCGGGGATGCGCCAGGTGGCGGGCGAGAGTATGGACCGGCCGTGCCGGACGGCTGGCAGGAACGGAGCGGTGGCGAGGTGTCCCCAGTCCCACGGGGTCACCTGGGTGACCCCCATCAGTGGCACCTCCAGCAGGAAGCGCGCCACGTCGGGAGCGAGCGCGTTGTTGAGCGCGTGCGGGACACAGGGGCTGATCGGGCGCCCGTCGGACGCGTCGAGCAGGTGGAAGCGCCGGGTGTCCGCGTGCACGAGGACCTCGGCCAGGTCGACGTCGCCGGGAGCGCCGGGGTCGCCGTAAGTCCCCACGGCGAGGCGCGCGCCGGGCCGCCCCGGCGGATCGGGCACCCGCGTGACGTTGAGCATGCGGCGCTCGCGCGGCGCGTAGTCGACGCGGACGGGCCGTGGTCCGGCGCCTTCGGCCGCGCGGGCACGGCGGGCGAACTCGGCGAGGTGCTCCTGAGCGCCCAGGACATGGGAGAAGCGCCCCCACAGCGTCCCGGCCGGACGGCAGACGCGGAAGGGCGCCACTTCCAGCACGAAGCGGTCGGCCGCCACGTCCGCCAGGGAGTCGGCGAGCAGGGAGACCGGGAAGTCCGCGGAGGCGGGCGGACGTCCCCGGCCGGTGTCCAGCGCGCGCAGTGTCTCCTCGTCGAGTTCGACGCCGGTGTCGCCCGACACAAGGGCCCCGGCGTACAGCGCGTTGAGGGCGGCCGTCCTGGCGGCGTCCGCCGGCGGATCCGGCAGCGGGCGGCTGCCTCCCGGCAGCGCGTAACCGGCGGGTGGGCCGAGGCCGCTGCCCGGAGTCAGCAGTGCGGTCACCGGTACCCGTTCGCCCTGCCCGTAGGTCTCCAGGAACTCCCGGTGGTAGGCGGCCAGCGCGCGCTGTTCGGCCGTCTGCGGCGGGGCGCAACGCCAGAGGACGGAGGCGGCCCGGGCCGCCTCGGCCGCCACTTCCGGAGGAAGCCGTATGTCGGCGTCGAGCGCCATGTCCACGTGCAGGCACTCGGGCGACCCCGCGGCGTCGTGGAGCGCGCTCAGAGCACTGGTGCCCTCTCCGACGGCCTGTGCCGCGTAGGCGCGGGCCCGCGTCGTGTACTCCCTGAGGACGGGTAGTTCGGGAGCCGTGCGCGCGAGGTGCTCGAACGGGTCGGGATCGACCGGCTGCGGTGCGCTGTCGGTGAGCAGGAACTCCAGGGCGATCAGCCGGGTGAGCAGCCCGACGGCCTTCTCGCGGGTGAGGCCGGGGCAGTCCTCAAGGACCGCCTCGGCGAGGTCGCCGAGGCGCACCGGTCGCCGGGCCGCGCGCAGTACCGTGTCGATGGGCGGGGTCCGCCGGAGGGCGCGCCGCACGGGGCGGCCGGACCGGAGCCCCATGGGCAGGACAAGCTGGTCGCCCCGGGTCCGCGCGGTGTTGTCGAGGACGACGCGTACGTCGTCGGGCGGGGCGCCGGCGTCGCGCGCGTCCAGGAGCGCGCCCAGCCACGCCTGGTCGGGTTGGATGTGCCGGGTGCGGCGACCGGTGAGACGGGCACGGGGCGCTCCGCCGAAGGTTCCCAGCGCGACCCCGGCGAGCAGGCCGAACGGCGTGGCCCTGCGCGTCATCCGCAGGTGGTAGCGGAGCATCGAGCGGGACAGCCGGCGTGTGCGCGCCGGAGACGGGCGCCGTCCCGCGCGCGGTTCCTCCAGGGCCGCGTACAGCGAGGGGCTGGACACGAGCAGCGCCTCGGCCACCACCGGATCGCGCCGGGCGGCCGCGACCAGGCCGCTCCGCCCGTCGTCGCCGGCCGTCCCACGGGGCAGGACGGGCGCCCGCAGCAGGAAGGCTTCGCCGGCGTCGAACACGGCCGGGTCGTCGTCGGACATCAGCTCTCCTTACGGGCGGGCCGGGTCGGGCGGAGCACGCCGGGTCCGGTACGCAAGCCGCGGGAACGCGCGGCGGACCCGCCGGATCGGCCGGGCGGTTCCGCGGCGGCCCGAACCCTGGCCTCGGTCACAGGAACATGGAGACCGGGTTGAGTCCGGCCTCCGGGGTTTCCGCCGTCACCCATCCCAGCGAGACGGGGACGTCGTACAGCCTTCCCGGAGCGAACTGCGGCCAGAAGCTCCGCAGTCCGGGCACCATGACCCTGACCACGGGCAGGGCTATGTCGGGACGCGTCTGGTCCAGTACCAGCATCTCCATGCCCCTCTCCTCGACGAGGCCACGGGCCCGCTCCAGCTCGGCCGACAGGTCGTGCCCGCCGGCAGGCCGGCGGTGCGGGCCCGTCAGCAGGTCGGACCAGCCGTCCGGCGCGAGGTAGGGCTGGTTCTCCAATGTCGCGGTGTGCCACCAGTGCGCGTCCGGGCCGCCCTGGGCCTGGTGCGGCCCGGAGCGGAACTCGATCAACTGGGCCAGGAACTGGTTCATCTCTGTCAGAGCCCGGGAGACCGCCACGGCCGGGTCGACGTGCGCGCCGAAGCCGAAGAGGATGTCCTCGCTGCCGCCTTTGACGCGCCGCGACACCGCGGCGGCCACAGGTATGCCCAGATCGGAGGTCAGGTCGAGGACCCACACCTCCCGGTCCCGCGCGGCGTATGTGTCCCGCCAGCGCGCCAGGTAGGGCTGGGTCGTGTCGTCGAGGCGGACCGCCGGGCGGCGGACCCGGTTGTACCACCACAGGGCGACGCTGTCCCGTTCGACCAGTTCGAGGAAGCCCTGGAGGACCGCGTCCTCCAGACTGGCCCCCGCCGCGGTCCCGTTGGAGTGGGCGACGGCGTGCACGGGCCCGGGCGCGGCGGGAAAGCGGTAGTAGAGATAGGAGCTTGGCACGTATTTGTGCCGGTTCTCGGTCAGCGACCACACCGGCGTCCAGGACACCTCCCGCGTCTCGTCGAGCGGGTCGGGCACCCAGCTGAAGCCGGTGCCCTGCCGGCGCCAGTCCTCTCGTTCCCTGAACTGCCGCGCGCTGAAGTGCTGCAGGGTGTCAAGGCGTACCGCGTCGTCCCCGAGGGAGCGGGTGGACGCTGTCACATGCGCCTCGTCTCCCTGCCAGACGCCGCAGTAGCGCTCGACGGCCTCTCCGAGAGCGCTTGCCCGGGCCTGGACGTCGGTCATCCCCTTGCCCGCGCTCTCGGTGCGCAGCACCCGGCGTACGAACTCGGCGTCCCGCGGTCGATTCGTCGCGAAGTTGTGCCCGGCGGTGTAGACGTGCAGCAGGTCGGAATGCGTCTCCATCCTGCTCAGCCCCGTGACCACCCCGGTGACGGGGCTGATGAGATGCCCGTAGGCGCGCAGCAGGTGGTCGGGGCCGCTGGCCCGGTATCCGCCGTCGGTGTCCGGTGCCGTGGCGCGGCCGCGCAGTTCCAGGGGTCGGTGGGCCTGTGCCGCCACCATGGCGGGATCGCCGCAGCCGGGGCACTGCGGGCGGCGTGTGACGTGATGGCTGCCGGTCTCCAGTGTCAGGGCGTCGAAGCTGAGCAGGGTCGGCGTCCGCTCGCGCAGTCCGGCGATCCACTGGGCGGCGCGAAGGACCGCAAGCCGCGCGGCCAGACCGGTCGCCGTGGCGGATCCGATGTCGCTTCCCCGTACCGGATACTGCTCCGTGGCTCCCGCGGCACGCAGGGAGTCGGTTTCGCGGTGACTCCTCAGACGCTGCGTCAGGCAGAGCCAACAGCCGGTGAGGTTCGCCTCCATGACGGGCGAGATCCACGCCGACGCTCCGGTCAGCCTGGCGACCATCCACGCGGTGGAGTCTTCGAGGGCCTCGGTGTGGAGGGCGGTGAGCCGGGGATCGAGGAAGTCGTCGACCGTCACGACACGGAGCGCCTCCGTCCCGCTGCCGGTGCCGATGAGAAGACCCTGCTCCCGTGCGGCCTCTTCGAGGGCCGCCGTCCCGGGCCCGGGGTCGCCGACGGGTATCAGGCGGACGGCCTGGCTGCGCATGGCGTCGCCGACCGCCTCCGGGTCGAGGCCGGCCAGCTCCCACAGGCCGCTGTCGTGGTCCTCTCGGCCGGCCACCCGCTCCACCGCCAGTCCCGCGGTGAGGAGTTGGTCCAAGGCCCGGTCGACCGCCGCCGCGGAGAAGGAGGTGGCCAGCGCTTCGTGCAGAGCCGCACGGGTGGCGCCCCGGCGGAGCAGCGGAGCCAGCCGTTCGCCGATCGAACCGCGCAGGAGGGTGTGCCGCTCCCGGGACACGAGGCGCACTCCTGTCCCGGAGTACGTCGCCATGCGGACGTGGCGGGGGAACCGCAGGATGGGGGCATCCATGACAACGTGCATCTTTCTGCCGGAAACCGGGGTGGGCCCGCAGACAGGCTGCGGGCCCACGCTTGCCGTGGCCGTGATCGGCCGCCGGTTCTACCAGGTGGGCGAACAGAAACCGCGCTCGGTACGCCCGTCGAGGTCCTCGATCGCGAGCTCTTCCTCGGTGACCTCGATGATCTCGATGTCGTTCTGCATGATTTACCTCCGTGTCAGGGAAATGGATACGGCTGAATATTGCCGTCCGCTTCCCCGAGACAAACTGCCAAGCGCTGTGATCAAGGTAACGGCCCCCGAAAGCGCGTTTGGTGGGGCCGGGCATGAACAAATAGCCGCCGCCGTGCGTAGTTTCAGCCCGCCGGCGGACCTGTGACGGCGGGGGGCCGTGCCAGCGGCGTCCCGGCGGGCCGGTCAAGGTCGCTCGGGCCCGTCTCGTCGGGCGGCGGGAAGCCGCCCGCCCGCTACTTACGTGCCATATGCAACTAATTGCTCCTGGCTCTGACCCGGGATGTTTCCAGGAGCATCAGGAATCGAGCGACGCGAGAGTTCAGCGAGCCACGCCTGCGGTGTCGGAAATGTCCGCGCGCGGTGTCGGCGCTGGGGCGGTGCGCGCCCGCAGGATTCCCTCTACGCCCTGCAGGAAGGTGTCGCAGACCAGTCCGGGGTCGAAGAGGCAGCCGGCCGCCATGGCGCCGTCCCGGAGCATGACGAGATGCCGGCCGGCCGCGTCGGCGGGTGCGTCGCCGGTCTGTGCCAGCAGGCTGGTGACGGTGTCCAGGAACCATTGCCGGTGGGCCAGGACGGCCTGGTGGACCGGGTGGGCGGGATCGGGGTATTCGGCCACCGCGTTGAGGAAGGCGCAGCCGCGGAATCCGGGGGACTGTATGCCGTCTGCGATGGACCTGGCGACGGCCCGGACCCTGTCGGCCGGTGACCCGCTGCCTGCCTGGGCGGTGGCGGCCTGTTCCCGGATTCCCAGGTCGGCCTGGCCGATATACGCGAGGACGAGTTCTTCCTTGCCCGAGAAGTGCCGGTACAGCGTGGCCCGGGTCACCTGCGCCTCTGTGGTGATCCGGTCGATGCCGACGGAGTGGATCCCCTCCGCGTAGAAGATGCGGCTTGCTGTGCTGAGCAGCCGCTCTCGCGCTGCGGAGGTGCTGCCCCCTTTTGGGCTCCGGCTCATGTGGCCGAGTGTACCAAGCCGATGGGGGAGAACGTTCGGTCTTGACAGCGGTCGTGCCGGTCCTCTTGAATCTCATACGAGACCGAACGTTCTCCCTCAGTGGCCACGCCGCCACTGACATCACTACGCCGCCACTGAAAGGCACCCCTATGGACACTCTTGTGAGCACCGCCTCCTCCAGCGTTCCCGTGACTCTGCGCAAGCTGTACTTCCTGCGCTTCGCGTTCGCCGCCGTGTGGGCCGCCCTGCTGTTCGCGACCGCGGACACCCTGGGTCCGCTGAGTGCGGCGCTCCTGGTGATCTACCCCTTGTTCGACGTGGCGGCCGCAGTCGTCGACGTCCGGTCCGCCAAGGCGAACGGCGGTACGGCTCCGGCCCTCTATGTGAACATCGCGATCAGCTCACTGGCAGCCATCGGCCTGGCTGTCGCCGCCACGTCCGGCATCCCGGCCATCCTGCGGGTCTGGGGAGCCTGGGCGATCGCCTCGGGCATCGTCCAACTCGTCGCGGGCGCCGTCCGCCGGCAGCTCGGGGGCCAATGGCCGATGATCATCAGCGGCGCCATCTCCACGGTCGCCGGCGCGTCATTCTTCGCACAGGCCGGCAGCGGCAACCCCACGCTGGGAAGCCTCGCCGGCTACGCCTTCCTCGGCGGCGTCTTCTTCCTTGTCTCGGCATTCCGACTGAACCGCCCCCGCAACGGGGCATGACCCACCCGCGTCCAGCCCGTCAGCCGTGGCCAATCCCACCAATCACTCTCCCGAGAGGCGGGCTCTGTGCACGCCCACGGACAAGAGAGCAGCGGTCGCCCACTGTCCGGCGTGCCCGATCCGGGTGGGAGCTGAGGCCCCGGTGTGCTGGGTTCGGCAGCGTCGAGCACGCGGGATCTTCTTCCACTGTTCTGGGTTCCCCCGCCTCGGCAGGGAATCCAGAACAGTGGGAGCAAGAGAAGTCGTCGGCCGGTGGGGGTGATCCGTGAGTTGTCCGGCTTGACCTGGTGCTGCCGTGCAGGGCAAGAGGGCAAGGCTTGTGAACGGAGATCAAATCAGCCGATGCGCATCGTCAGTTCGGTTTGGGCCCGGTGCTCAGGAACCGCACTCGTATGTCGGCCTCTACCACAACGAAACACGGATCCTGGGCTGCAACAGCCTCAGCTTCGACGCCGCCGAATCCGGCGCGCGGCTCGACTCGCTCACACCGTATTTCGAGTCCGGTATCTCACGGTGGAGAAGGCGATACGGGGCCGAATGGTCATCTGTCTCTGAACAGCCGCTGACGACGCGGGCCAACATCTGTGCAATCCGCACGTTTTGACAACGGTCCGCGGCGGGCGAAAATTGAAGTGGTGTGCTCTTACGAGCCGCGAGAGCCGGCCCAACGAAAGCAGGCCGCGGAGTCGTGGGCCGTGTGGTGGTCGATTCGCGAGCCTTGGGCGGGAAGGTTGAGTGATGGCCAAGGCCGGAACACCCCGGAATCTCAACAGGCCGATCGAGCGGGACGCACCGCTGCTCAGGCGCGGGAAGCTGGTGAAGCCGGGCGAGGGCGTCTCGATCTGGTGGATGGGTGATGACCGGATCACTTTCGCCGCAGTCAGCGAGGACACGGGGAGTGAGTACGCGTTCTGGCTGGATTATCCGCCTCCCGGAACGGGTCCGCCCCGGCACGTGCATTCGCGCGAGGAGGAGGGTTTCTTTCTGCTCCACGGGAGACTCGAACTGAAGGCGGGCGGAATCCACACCACCGTGGGTGACGGTACGTTCTTCGCGGCGCCCCGCGGAATCCCTCATGAGTGGCGCAACATGGGCGAGGACAACGCGGAGCTGATCACTTTCACCACGCCGGGCGGCAATGAGGGCTTCTTCCTCGAACTGGGGGCGCCGGGTGACGAGCCTCCGGGTGGGCACGGGACGATGCCGGTCGAGGAGATCAACGCCCGGACCCCGCGATACGGGGTCACCTATCTGGAGAGCGGCCCCGACGGGCGTGAAAGGCCGCTTCCGATCGGTGAGGGGCGTGGCCCGACTCTGGTGCTGCCCGGTGAGGGAGAGCGCCGGTACGCGGCCGGAGCGACGTACACGATCATGGTGGCGGGCCTGGCGACGGCGGGTGCCTATACGGTCGCCGAGATCGCGCTTGAGCCGGGCGGCGGGATGCCCGCCCATCGTCATGCCCGTTACGAGGAGGCGTTCTACGTTCTGGAAGGGACCGCGGCCGTGCTGGTCGACGGGGAGGAGTACGAAGCCTCCGCGGGGTCGGCCGTGCTCGTGCCCTGGGGCGTGCGTCACCGGGTGCGGAATCACAGCGGACAGACGGTCCGGTTGTTCAACCTGACGGTGCCGGGAGGGATCGAGGAGTACTACCGCGCCGCGTGCCGTCCGTCCCCCGGGCCGGGCGGCGACCCGGAGGGAGACCTCGACCGGCTGAGGGCGGCGGGGAGTCAGTTCGGTATCGAAGTCGACATCGATGAGGTGGCGCCGGACTGAGGCCCCTGCCGATGGGCTTGCTCCGGTGCGTGTGAACAGGAGAGTTGTGATGACGACAGACGCCAACTTCTTGACGGGCAGCGACGGTCTTGTGGCTGTCGACAAGCTGGGGAACCACATTCTGTTCCTCGATCCGGAGACCTGCGAGGTCGAGCTGACGCTCGAAGGTTTCGCGCCGAGGGTGCACGAGCTTCTCGTCTCGCCCGATCACTGTTTCGCGTATGTCCCCATTTACGGCGCCGGTATCCACGGGGACAATCCGCATCCGGGCCATCTGGTCGCCAAGTTCGACCTGCGGGAACGGAAGCATGTCGGTGACCTCAGCACGTTTCCGCATCTGGCCCCGCATGGTCTGCGCTGGGGTGCGGACGGCCAGTTGTACTGCGTGTGCGAGAACAGTGGTGTGGTGCTCGAAATGGACCCCGAGAGCGGCACGGTCGAGAGCGTGATCGAGGTGGGCTCCAACAAGGCACACCGCGTCGAGGTGCTGCCGGACAACAGCAAGCTCTACACCGAGAACGAGGAGGACACGTTCGCGTCGGTCGTCGATCTCGCCACGAAACAAGTGGTCAAGAAGATTCCCGCACCGAACGGGTGCGCGGGGATCGGTATGTCCCCGGACGGGGAGACGGTGATCCTCGTCGACGCGGAGCAGCCGCAGCTCTTCGTCGTCGACACGGTCTCGGACGAGATCCGCTCGACGATCACACTCGACGGGCACCGGAAGGCGGCCCAGATCGCGCGCTACAGCCCCGACGGCAGGTACCTTGTCGTCACCAACTTCGAGGAGCCGCTGGCCACGGTCTTCTCCGAGGACCTCAAGTCACAGACGCTGCTGCACCTCGGCCAGGGCCCCATGAACATGGCCTTCCACGAGGACGGCGAAACGGTACTCATCGCGAATCACAACGAGGGTTCACTGGCAGTGTGCAACCTCGAACGCGGCGAGGTCATGCGTACCGTGCAAGCGGGCGTCGGCATCGAGACCCTCTCGTACTTCTAGAGGCTTCCAGAGGCCGCTCATGACCACCGACTGGGAATCCGAAGCCGAGCCAGGCTTCCACACCGTCAGCGACTTCCGGTTCGAGGACGGACACCGCCTCGATGTGACGCTGGCGTACCGCACGCTCGGATCCTTGAACGCGCGCGCCGACAACGCCGTGATGTTGTTGCACGGCACGACCGGTTCCGGCCGGCAGTTCCTGCAGCCGTCCATCGCGGACTTTTTGTTCGCGAGCGGCCGGCCCCTCGACGTGACCAGGTTCTTCCTGATCATGCCGGACGCGATCGGTCACGGCCGGTCGAGCCGGCCCAGTGAGGGGCTGGGACCGGATTTCCCGCACTACGACTACGGCGACATGGTCGAGGGGCAGCATCGGCTGCTCACCGAAGGGCTCGGCATCGAGCGGCTGCGGCTGCTGCTCGGCACCTCGATGGGCGGTATGCAGACGTGGCTGTGGGGTCAGCGGTATTCGGGCCTGCAGGCGTTGATGGCGGTTGCCAGTCTTCCCGAGCGCATCACCGGGCGGAACCTGCTGTGGCGGAGGATGCTGATCCGTCTGATCGAGTCCGATCCCGGATACGCCGGGGGCCGCTACAGCAAGCAGCCGGCCGGAGTCGGTCACGCGATGGCGCTGTTCCGGCTCATGACCGGCAGCGCACGGCACATGGCCACCGAACTGCGGTCCGTCAGGGACACCGACGGGCAGATCGACGGCATTGAGTCGCAGGCCCTGGAGGGCGAGGACGCCAACGACGTGGTCTGGGAGTTCGACGCGTCCAGGGACTACGATCCGGCTCCCGGCCTCCCCGCGATACGGGCACCGCTGCTGGCCGTCAACTTCGAGGACGACGAACTCAACCCCGGCGAACTCGGCGGGCTGGAAAGAGCCATCGCCGCGGTTCCCCACGGACGGGCGATGACACTCCCGGCCGGCCCGCGAACACGAGGCCACCAGACGCTCCACGTCGCCGAGGTGTGGTGCGACCACCTCGCCGAACTGCTTGCGGAGACCGGGGGTTGATCTCGCCCCCCCCGGGGGGCGCCGCGCTCTACTGAGCCGCCTCCCGCCGTTCCTGCGCGGGTAACGGGCCGCCCACACCTCGGCCGTACGGCAGCAAAACGCGGGACCCGCGCGCGCCAGGCGATGAGTGTCCGGAGGCGGGGTGCGAGCTGAAGTTGCTGAGCAGTCGGCGCGCATCCGGCGGGGCTCTGCCGACTGCGGCGAAGTCACCCGATCAGACGCACCCTTTCAGCCTTCAGATGCGGTTGCTCCGGGCAGCTTGCCGGGCAGTTCTTGAGCTTTGACGGCCGGCTCACGGGCCGTGTGTGGCTTCCCGTACCCCGTGCCCGTTCGCGCGCCACAGCATCCGGCGTGTGGCCAGGCCCGCCAGTACGCCTGCCGCGCAGCCGGCGAGGCCGGCGGACGCGGGCCAGTCGACACCGGCCAGCCGGTCGAGTGACCAGGCACCCGGTCCGTTGAGCCCGACGGCGGCCACGGTCACGATCAGGACCAGTGGGAACTCGTACCCGTCGTCCTGGACCCAGAGCCCGTGCGGGTACTTCACCGTGGCCGCGACGGTCATGACACTGGCGACGGCTCCCACCGCGAGCGGTGTCAGGAGCCCGGCCGCGAGCAGCAGGCCCCCGCCCGCCTGACCGGTCCCCGCCGCCAGTGCGGTGAGCCGGCCGCCACGGAAACCGTCGCGCCGGAACTCCTCGGCGCCGGCGGCCAGTCCGGCTCCGCCCAGCCTGTGCGTCATCTTCTGCACACCATGGGCGGCGACGAGCCCTCCCACGACGACACGGAGAGCGACCAGACCGGCTTCGGTCCGGCCGGGGCCCGGGCGTGTGGCGGCCTCCGCCGCACGCGGAGAGCGTTGCCTGGTGGTGGGACGCGGATACCGCATGGTCACTTCCTTTCTCGTTCGACGCATTGAGTACAAGGCCCTGGTCCGGAGTGCGCAAGTCGTGTGCGCTCAGTGCAGGCGGAAGGAAGAAGTGGAGGCGTCGAGCGAGAGCGGGATACGCCCCTCACGCAGCTCCCAGGGGAACGGCCCCTCGAAGGTACGCAGTCCTCGCCGGCACAGCGGGTCCTCGGCGAGCAGTTCGCGGGCCTCGTCGACGGTGCCGGTGTTGAGGATGGTGAGACCATCGCCGACCTGCACACCCGGTTCCACAAACGGACCCGACGCCCACAGCAGCCCGCGCCTCTCCAGATCGATCATGTACCGGAGGTGGTCCGCGACGTAGGGCGTGATCTCAGCGTCCTCGGCGACCTTCCGGTTGATCGCCGCGAACAGCCGCTTCCTGGCCATGGGAGTGAGGAGTCGCTCCACGGTCTTGTCCGTCGCGGGCATGTGAATGCTCCTTCTGATCAGGGTGGCGGCGGCGCGTCCGCATGTTGAGCAGGACAGAACTCCGGTAGGACGAGGGCTCTCATGAATCGGCCGGCGAGGCAACACGGTGCGCTGATGCGCCTCTGCCACGCGGCCACCAGCCGATCAGTGCGGCTGCGGCACAAGCGGCCGCCCCAGAGCGAGCGAATACCGGGGACTGGCCGCGTCCGCGACCGCACCGATGACGGACGTGCGGCCTTTTGGCCTGCCCGCGGACCGTCGGCAGACGCCGTGCCGACGAACCTGGATGGACCCCTTCCGCTGAGCGTGCTCGCCGCCGCGGTGCGAGGGTTGGAGTCAGTCGCTCGTATTCCTGGGTGATTGATGTGGCATGCAAACATGCGGGTAACGGGTGGAGCGGACATGTCTGAGCGGTCAACCCGGCGATTGACCAATGGGTTCAATCTGCTTGTCGACGCACTCCAGGCCAATGGGGTGCGGAACATGTACGGGGTGGTCGGAATTCCGGTCACGGATGTGGCGCGTCTGGCGCAGGCCCGTGGCATGAGATACATCGGATTCCGGCACGAGGCGTCGGCCGGAAACGCCGCGGCCATCGCAGGATTTCTCACGCGGCGTCCAGGTGT
This sequence comes from Streptomyces sp. AK02-01A, assembly GCF_033795305.1. Lineage (NCBI taxonomy): Bacteria > Bacillati > Actinomycetota > Actinomycetes > Kitasatosporales > Streptomycetaceae > Streptomyces > Streptomyces sp. AK02-01A. Next base: position 135,866 of record NZ_JARBAE010000011.1, on the reverse strand, counting down.
CTGTCTCACTGTTTCCGCTCCAGGCTTTCTGAATGGCCTGGTCTCTCTCGCGGCGGCGACGGTCAACTGCTTCCCCATGATCCAGATCAGTGGTTCCAGCGAACGGCCCGTCGTCGATCTCCAGCGGGGCGACTACGAAGAACTCGACCAGTTCAGCAGCGCGAAGCCGTTCGCGAAGGCGGCATACCGTGTCGACCGCCCCGAGGACATCGGACTGGCCACCGCGCGCGCCGTCAGAGCCGCCGTGGCCGGACGGCCCGGCGGCGTCTATCTGGACATTCCCGCCACGGTCCTCGGTGCGACTCTCGACGCGGCGAGAGGAGCCGAGTCGATCTTCAGTCCCGTGGATCCGGCGCCGCTCCAGCCGCCGGATTCCGCCTCCGTCGGACGAGCCCTCGACCTGCTGAGCCGTGCCCGGCGGCCGCTCGTCGTGCTGGGCAAGGGAGCGGCGTACGCGCAGGCGGACGAGTCCATCCGGACCTTCATCGAACGGACCGGTATCCCGTTCCTTCCCATGTCCATGGCGAAGGGGCTGCTGCCGGACGGTCACCCGCGGTCCGCGGCGGCCGCTCGCTCCTTCACGGTCGGCAGTGCCGACGTCGTTTTCATGGTCGGTGCACGGCTCAACTGGATGCTGAGACACGGTGAACCGCCACTGTGGAACCCGGACGCGAAATTCATCCAGGTCGATGTCGCGGCCACTGAATTCGACAGCAACCGCCCCATCGCGGCTCCCATCCTCGGGGACATCCGGTCCGTCTTCGACGTGCTGGTGAAAAGACTTGAGGAATATCCGGTCCAGGCGCCCAAGGAATGGATCGATGAGATCGAGGGCCATAAGGCAAAGAACGTCGAGAAGATGGCCGCCCGTCTCGCCGCACCCCATGCGCCGATGGGGTTCTATGGCGCGCTCCGGGTGATCAAAGAGGTCATCGCGGACCACCCGGAAACATATCTGGTCAATGAGGGTGCCAATACGCTCGACTTCGGCCGGGACATCATCGACATCCACAGACCGCGGCACCGCCTCGATACCGGTACGTGGGGTGTCATGGGGATCGGCATGGGCTACGCGATCGCGGCAGCCGTGGAGACAGGCGATCCCGTGATCGTCGTTACGGGCGACAGTGCTTTCGGGTTCAGCGGCATGGAGGTCGAGACGGTCTGCCGCTACAAACTCCCCGTGGTGACCCTCGTGTTCAACAACGGTGGCGTCTACAAGGGCGACGCTGTGAACACCGAGTCCGCCGATCCGGCACCGACCGTCCTCATGCACGACGCACGCTACGACAGGATCGCCGAGGCTTTCGGTGCCGCCGGCCACAACGCCACCACACCCGAAGAACTCGACTCCGCGCTGCGCCAGGCCATGGCATCGAAGAAGCCGGCGGTCATCAACTGTGTCATCGATCCCGCACTGGGCACGGAAAGCGGACATCTGCAGAACCTCAACCCGCAGAGTTCGCTACCGGAAACAACACCGAAGACGAAGCAGACAGCGTAACCGAGTATGACAAGGGGACGGCCTCAATGACGGTCACCGCACGCGCAGCAAAAGACCGGGCGAGAACGGACGCACAGAGCGCCGGACATCTCGATCCCGAGAAACCTTATCCGCTCGCGGGAATCACTGTACTCGACTTCACACATGTGCTGGCGGGGCCGACCTGTTCGCGCATGCTCGCTGACGGTGGAGCCCGGGTCATCAAGGTCGAACGGCCGGGCATGGGCGATGACACCCGTAAAATGGGACCGTTCCTCAAAGACGGAAGCAGCGAGTACTACCGCTTCGCGAACCTCGGCAAGCAGTCCATCGCCATCGACCTCAAGAATCCCGAGGACATGGCACTCGTCAGGCGGATGCTCGGCAAGGTGGACGTGGTCGTGGAAAACTTCCGGCCCGGTGTCATGGCCAAACTGGGCATGGACCCCGAAGAACTGGTCAAGGAGTTCCCGCGCCTTGTGGTGTGTTCGATCTCCGGCTTCGGCCAGTACGGACCCATGCACGACCAAGCCGCGTACGACACGATCATCCAGGCCCTGTCCGGGATCATGGACGCCACCGGTACACCGGACGGCGGGCCCACCCGTGTCGGCACGTCCCTCTCGGACATCGCCGCGGGTATCTACGGATATTGCGGCATCGTGACCGCACTGCTCGCCCGGGAGAACACCGGAATGGGGAGTACCGTCGACATCGCCATGCTCGATTCGACGTTCGCCCTCCTTGAGCACGGTCTCATGGACGCACTCGGCCCACGCGTACGGCCCCAACGCCTCGGGAACCGGCACCCCTTCATGTATCCCTTCGACACCTTCGCCTGCCAGGACCAGCCACTCGCCATCACCGTCGGGAACGACCACCTGTTCGGCATCCTGGCCGAAGCGCTCGGCAAACCCCAACTGGCGACGGACAGCCGCTTCAACACGAACGTGAAGAGGTCCGACAACTGGGCACCGCTGAAGCAGGAAATGGAGGATGTGCTCGGCGGCGACACGGCCGCGGTATGGCGCGAGAAGCTCGAACAAGCCGGTATTCCGGTTGGTGTGGTCCTCAATGTGGACGACACGCGCAGACTTCCCCAGATCAAGGCCCGGGCCATGGTGAAAGACATCGGGGGCTACGACGTGCCCGGCAGCCCCATGAAGTACGGACGGTACAACTCCCTGGGCACGATGCTGCCCTCGCCCGGTCTCGACGAGCACGGCGCCGCCATCCGCGCCGAATTCCAAGAGCAGAAGTAAAGCGGTCGATGCCACCCACCGGCGAGATCTCCCGTACGGGCCGCACAGTCGCCGGCCGGCCGTGGCTCTTCACGATGCTTTCGGCCGCCGCAGACTCACACGGCGCGCGCACCGCCATTCATGAGGCGGCCGGAAACACGGGTGTCACCTACACCGAGCTGAAGGAGGCATCCGCCGACTTCGCGAGGCACGCGCGGGGAGCAGGTGTCCGACCGGGCGACACCATCGGGCTGCTGTCCGACAATCGCCTTGAGTTTGTCCTTTCCTTGTTCGGGTTGTCATCGCTCGGCGCCGCCGCAGCCTTGATCGATCCTCGGGTGGCGCCGGGAGAAGTACGCGCACGCCTCCAGGCCGTAGGTGCCCGGGCGGTGCTCACAACGACGCCGTCCGAGAACGGCATCTGGCCCGTACCCGCGTTTCCTGTGCGAGCACATCGTGACTCCCACGGCCTGGCCCTCACCCTCACCATGGATTCGCACACTTCGTTGGCCGACTGCGGCCAGGGAAGTCCGGCTCTGCCTCCGGGGTGCGAACTGATCCTGTTCACCGCAGGGTCGACAGGCCGCCCCAAGGCGGTTCCTCTTACCGGCACCAACCTTGGCTCGTCGGTCGGGGGACTTATCTCCAGCCTTGGGCTCGGGCCGTCGGACGCGACGTTGCTCGCCATGCCGCTGTTCCACGGACACGGTCTGATGGGAGGTCTCCTGGCCACTCTCGCATCGGGAGGACGCGTCGCACTGCCTTCCTCGGGGCGCTTCAGCGCCCACTCCTTCTGGCCGGAGATGACAGACCTCGGAGCCACCTGGTACACAGCGGTCCCCTCGATCCATCAGATCCTCCTGCTGCGTGCGTCGTCGGAGTATCCGGGACCGGGCAAAGCGCCGTTGCGTTTCATCCGGAGCTGCAGCGCTCCCTTGTCCGCCGCCACCGCTCGAAAACTCACGTCAACCTTCCACGCACCCGTGGTGCGCGCCTACGGGATGACCGAAACAGCCCACCAGACCGCGTCCGCGCAGTTGAACCACCTGGTCAGCTCCGACGAGGGATACGTCGGTGTGCCGACCGGTGTCGAGGTCGGCATCATCGCCTCGGACGGTTCTCCCGTCCCCATCGGAGAAGAGGGAGAGATCGTCGTTCACGGACCGTCGGTTATGCCCGGATATCTCGGCGATGATTCGGCCGACCCGGCTCTCGCCGGCGGGCGATTCCGTACAGGAGACCTGGGCCGCGTCGACGCCGACGGCGCGCTCCATCTCACCGGCCGGATCAAGGAACTGATCAATCGGGGCGGTGAAAAGATCTCTCCGGAATCCGTGGAATCCGTTCTCGCGCAGCACCCTCAGGTAGTCGAGGCGGTGGCGTTCGGAATTCCCGATCCGCTGTACGGTGAGCGCGTCGCGGCCGCGGTCACACTGGCGGGTGGATCAACTGCCACCCCGGATGCGCTGAGGGCGTTCTGCGGAGAGCACGGGAGCGGCATCCTGGTTCCCGACCGGATCATGATCGTGCCGAGGATGCCCTTGACGGCGAAGGGAACCGCTGATCGCCGCGCGCTCGTGTCCAGAGCGACAAGCGACGAGGGATCGGTGCCGCGGTGATCAGGCTCTCCGAATGGCCGGTGCACTGACGTGGGAGGTGGACGACGTGGCCGATGCGGTGGCCGTGCGCATGGAGCATCAGCGCGTCCTCCGCGAGGGTGACCGGCGGTTCGCGTTCCTGGTTGAGCCGGGCCTACTCCGCTCCGTGCGCTGCCCCTGTGGCGCATGGGCGAGGCGGAGGCCGGGTGCGCAAGGATGGGGGTATGTCGAACCGACTTGCGCAGGCCACATCCCCGTACCTCCTCCAGCATGCGGACAACCCCGTCGACTGGTGGCCGTGGGGGCCGGAGGCTTTCGAGGAAGCGCGGCGGCGTGATGTGCCCGTTCTGCTGTCGGTCGGCTACTCGGCGTGTCACTGGTGTCACGTCATGGCACATGAGTCGTTCGAGGACGACGACACCGCTGCGTACATGAACGAGCACTTTGTGTCCGTCAAGGTGGACCGCGAGGAGCGGCCCGATGTGGACGCCGTCTACATGGAGGCCGTGCAGGCGGCGACCGGGCAAGGCGGCTGGCCCATGTCCGTCTTCATGAACCCGGACGGTGAGCCGTTCTACTTCGGTACGTACTTCCCGCCCGAGCCACGCCACGGCATGGCGTCCTTCCCGCAGGTGCTGCGCGGCGTGTCCGCCGCCTGGACCGACCGGCGCGGCGAGGTCGCCGAGGTGGCCGGGCGGATCGTCCGGGATCTGGCCGGGCGGTCGCTGGCGCGGAGCGGTGACGGGGCGCCCCGGGAGGAAGAGCTGGCGCAGGCGCTCCTGGGACTGACCCGGGAGTACGACGCACAGCATGGCGGCTTCGGCGGCGCGCCGAAGTTCCCGCCGTCGATGGTGCTGGAGTTCCTGCTGCGCCATCACGCCCGCACCGGTTCCGAGGGCGCGCTCCAGATGGCGGCCGACACCTGTGAGGCGATGGCCCGGGGCGGGATCTACGACCAGCTCGGCGGCGGCTTCGCCCGCTATGCGGTGGACCGCGAGTGGACCGTGCCGCATTTCGAGAAGATGCTCTACGACAACGCGCTGCTGTGCCGGGTGTACGCCCACCTGTGGCGGGCCACCGGATCCGGTCTGGCCCGGCGGGTCGCCGTGGAGACCGCCGACTTCATGGTGCGTGAACTGCGCACGGCCGAGGGCGGGTTCGCCTCCGCGCTGGACGCGGACAGCGACGACGGCGGCGGGAAGCAGGTGGAGGGCGCGTTCTACGTATGGACGCCGGAGCAGCTTCGCGCGGTGCTGGGCGAGTCCGACGCGGAGTTCGCCGCGCGGTACTTCGGCGTGACCGAGGAAGGGACCTTCGAGGAGGGCGCCTCGGTGCTTCAACTCCCACGGGACGGCGGGGTGGTGGACGCCGCGCGGGTCGAGTCGGTACGGGAGCGGCTGCTCGCCGCGCGTGCGGAGCGGGCACGGCCCGGCCGGGACGACAAGATCGTGGCCGCCTGGAACGGTCTGGCCGTCGCCGCGCTGGCCGAGACCGGAGCGTTCTTCGACCGGCCGGATCTGGTGGAGCGGGCGACGGAGGCCGCCGATCTGCTGGTGCGCGCGCACCTGGACGACAGGGCGCGGCTGGCCCGTACCTCCAAGGACGGCCGGACCGGAGCCAACGCCGGAGTGCTGGAGGACTACGGCGATGTGGCGGAAGGTTTCCTGGTGCTCGCCGGGGTCACTGGTGAAGGAGCGTGGCTGGAATTCGCCGGGCTGCTGCTGGACATTGTGCTCGACCGGTTCGTGGCGGAGGACGGCGCGCTGTACGACACCGCCGATGACGCCGAGCGGTTGATCCGCAGGCCCCAGGATCCGACGGACAACGCCACTCCTTCCGGCTGGACGGCCGCCGCCGGAGCGCTGCTCTCGTATGCCGCGCACACCGGCTCGGAGAGGCACCGGAGCGCCGCCGAGGAGGCGTTGGGCGTGGTGAAGGCGCTGGGGCCGCGGGCTCCGCGGTTCATCGGCTGGGGCCTCGCGGTCGCGGAGGCTCTGCTGGACGGGCCGCGTGAGATCGCCGTCGTCGGACCGGCGGACGGGTCGGGGACCGCGGCGCTGCACCGTACGGCGCTGCTGGCCACGGTTCCCGGCGCGGTGGTCGCGGCCGGCGCGGCCGGGAGCGGTGAGTTTCCGTTGCTGACGGATCGTCCGCTGGTCGGCGGACGGGCCGCCGCCTATGTCTGCCGGCGGTTCGTGTGCGCGGCGCCGACGACCGAAGTGGACGTGCTCAAGGGCGAGTTGGCGGTATTTGAGTAGTGCGTGGCCGGTTTCTGACCCGCCGTGAATCGGCCTGAAACGCGGTATTCACCAAATCGGCCCCCCGACCGTCACAGGTCCCCCCTATTGTCTTCACAAGAGACACAACAGGTGCGCATGGGGGACATGCGCACGGGGGGATGACGGGTGAGCCGGCGGCCAGGGGGGCCTGCCGCGGTTCATCCTGGCCGAGGGGGGCCGTGTGTTCACGTCCGTGTTCATCGCTGCCGTTTCACTGGCACTTTTCTGGATGGCCGCGTTCACGCTCTGGTGGCAGATGCACGCCTGGCGTACGCCTGAAACGCTGGCCGCGACCAGATTCGACCGTCCTGACGGCGGCAGAGAGGGATCGTTCTCGCTGCTCCTGCCCGCCCGGCACGAACAGGCCGTGCTGGAGCACACCGTCGAACGGTTACTGGAGTCCAGCCACAGCGACTTCGAGATCATCATCATCGTCGGCCACGACGACCCGGAGACGGCGGCGGTGGCCGAGCGGGCCGCGGCCCGCGACCCGGGCAGGGTCAGGGTCGTCGTCGACACCCACGAGGCGAAGAACAAGCCGAAGGCGCTCAACACCGCGCTGCCGCACTGCACGGGCGAGGTGGTGGGCGTCTTCGACGCCGAGGACCAGGTCCATCCCGAGCTGCTGACCCATGTCGACCACGCCTTCCGCTCCACCGGCGCCGATGTCGTCCAGGGCGGGGTCCAGCTCATCAACTTCCATTCGAGCTGGTACAGCCTGCGCAACTGCCTGGAGTACTTCTTCTGGTTCCGCAGCCGGCTGCATCTGCACGCGCAGAAGGGCTTCATCCCGCTCGGCGGCAACACCGTGTTCGTACGGACCGACGTGCTGCGCGCGGCCGGCGGCTGGGACCAGAACTGCCTGGCCGAGGACTGCGATCTGGGCGTACGGCTCTCCAGCATCGGCAAGAAGGTCGTCGTCGCCTACGACTCCGCCATGGTGACGCGCGAGGAGACGCCGGGCTCGCTGATGTCGCTGCTGAAGCAGCGCACCCGGTGGAACCAGGGCTTCCTGCAGGTCTACCGCAAGAAGGACTGGAAGCAACTGCCCACGAGCGGACAGCGGATGCTCGCCCGCTACACGCTGATGACTCCGTTCTTCCAGGCTTTCACCGGACTGATCATCCCGCTCAACGTGGGCATCGCGCTCCTCCTCGACGTACCGGTGACGATCGCGTTCGTGACCTTCCTGCCGCTGGTCACCGCCATGGTCACCTTTGTCTTCGAGATCGTCGGGCTCCATGACTTCGGTAAGCAGTACGGGCTCCGGGTCCGTCTGGTGCACTACCTCAAGCTCATTGTCGGCGGCCCCTTCTACCAGCTCCTGCTGGCCGGCGCGGCGATCCGCGCGGTCTGGCGCGAGCAGCGGGGACACGGCGACTGGGAGCTGACCAGTCATGTCGGCGCGCATCTCATCCGAGAGGACGTCCACGCGTGACTTCCACCCTTCCCGCGGTGACGACGGAGCAGAAAGCGGCCGTCACCGCGCGGCACAGCCGTGTCCCGAGCGGCAGGCATCTGACGGTCCGGCCGGTGGTGCGGTTCCGGAGCTCACGCGCCGATCTGGCGCTGTGCGGTGTGCTCCTCGTCGCGATTCTGCTGGTCCAGGGCTGGAACATCCAGCACTATCCGTCGCTCAGCGACGACGAGGGCACCTATCTCGCACAGGCCTGGGCGGTGCAGCAGGGCAAGGGCCTGGCCCACTACACGTACTGGTACGACCATCCGCCGCTCGGCTGGATCCAGATAGCCTTTCTGACCTGGCTGCCGTCGCTCTTCTCGCCCGAGTCGATGACGGTCGCGCCGATGCGCTTCTCGATGCTGCTGGTCAGCGCGGCCAGCGCGGTGCTCCTCTATGTGCTGGCGCGGCGGCTGTGGCTGCCGCGCTGGGCGGCGGGTCTGGCGATGGTCCTCTTCGGACTCTCGCCGCTGTCCGTGGTGCTCCAGCGGGAGATCTTCCTCGACAACATCGCCGTGATGTGGATGCTGCTGGCGTTCTGCTTCGCGGCCTCGCCCAACCGCCATCTCTGGCACCACTTCGCGGCCGGGCTGGCGGCCGCCGCCGCGGTGCTCACCAAGGAGACCATGCTCGTCGTCCTGCCGGCGCTGCTGGTGACGATGTGGCGGTTCGGCCATCGTGACACCCGTAAGTTCGCGCTCACCGGAGCGATCACCGCGTGCGCGCTGATCGGTCTGTTCTATCCGCTCTTCGCCCTGCTCAAAGGAGAGCTGCTGCCGGGCGCCGGGCATGTCTCGCTCTGGGACGGCATCATCTACCAGATGAGCCGGCCGGGCTCCGGTTTCGTACTCGATCCCGGCAGCGGCTCGTACGGTGTCCTCCAGTCCTGGCTGTACTACGACCGGGTGCTCCCGCTGGGCGGCATCGCCGGCGCCGTCCTGCTGATGCTGACCTGGCGCTGGTCGGTCACGGCGCGGGCGCTGGCCGGTCCCGCGCTGGCCGTGGTGATCCTCACCGCGGTCGCGATGCGTCCGTCCGGCTATCTGCCGGCCATGTATGTCATCCAGGGGCTGCCGTTCCTGGCGCTGGTGCTGGCGGGCGGCGCGGCGAGCGTCGTCCACGCGGTGCTGCGCAGACGGCGCGGCCCGCGCGAGGGCCGGGTGCTGACGACCGTGCGCTGGACGGCCCTGGTGGCGCTGGCCGCCACCGCGGTCGTCTACGTGGCACCGCGCTGGTACGACGGCAACCGCACCGCGCTGACCACCGACGCCAACGCGCCTTACCGGGCGGCGGCCTCATGGATGGCGAACGAGGTGCGCGACCCGTCCCGGGCCCGGGTGCTGGTCGACGACGCGCTCTGGCTCGACCTGGTGCACGCCGGGTACGAACCGGGACTTGGCGCGATCTGGTTCTACAAGGCCGACCTCGACCCGGCCGTGACGGAGACGATGCCGCGGGCCTGGCGCGATCTGGACTATGTGGTCGCCTCCCCGACCGTACGGCGCGACGCGCGTGACCTGCCCAATGTGCGGGACGCGCTCAACCACTCGACCGCTGTCGCCGTCTTCGGCGTCGGCGAGGACCGGATCGAGATCCGGCAGATCGTGGGAGCCGAGCGATGAGCATTCTTCCGCCCACCGGCGCCGGGGAACTCGGCGATCCGGAGCTGGAGGCGACGGCCGTGGCCGAGCCGGGAGCCGTCACGGTCATCATCCCGACGTTCAACGAGTCGGGAAACATCAGGGAGTTGCTGCGGCAGCTCACCGACGCCGTACCGGCCAGGCTGCCCTGTGAGGTGCTCTTCGTCGACGACTCGACGGACGACACACCCGAGGTGATCGCGGCCGCCGCGCAGGACTGCCCGTTCCCGGTCGGTGTGATCCACCGGGACACACCGGAAGGCGGCCTCGGCGGCGCCGTCGTCGAGGGTCTCAAGGCGGCCGGCTCGGACTGGGTCGTCGTCATGGACGGCGATCTCCAGCATCCGCCCGCGCTCGTGCCCGACCTGGTCGCGGCGGGCGAGCGGGAGTCCGCGGATCTCGTTGTCGCGAGCCGTTATATCGACGGCGGCAGCCGCGCAGGGCTCGCCGGCGGCTATCGCGTCGCCGTCTCGCGCGCCGCCACCTGGCTCACCAAGGGCGTCTTCCCGGGCCGGCTGCGCGGCATCAGCGACCCGATGAGCGGCTTCTTCGCGATCCGGCGCTCCGCCGTCACCTCGGAGGCGCTGCGTCCGCTCGGCTACAAGATCCTGCTGGAGCTGGCGGTGCGCTGCCGGCCCGAGCAGCCGGCCGAAGTGCCGTTCGTCTTCCGTGACCGGTTCGCCGGTGAGTCCAAGTCGACGGCCAAGGAGGGCCTGCGGTTTCTGCGCCATCTCGTGGAGCTGCGCACGGCCGCGCCGCTCGCGCGGATGATCGTGTTCGGGCTGATCGGGCTCAGTGGTTTCGTACCGAATCTGCTGGCGCTGTCCGGGCTGACGGCGGCGGGGCTGCATTATCTGCCGGCCGAGGTGCTGGCCAACCAGTTCGGCGTGGCGTGGAACTTCGTGCTGATCGAGACGCTGCTCTTCCGCAGCAGACGGGCGCACCGCCACTGGGCGGACCGGGTGGGCCGTTTCGCGCTGCTCGCCAACGCCGATCTGCTGCTGCGTATCCCGCTCATCGCGCTGTTCGTGTCGCGCTTCGGGACGGGTGTGCTGCCCGCGACGGCGATGGCGCTGCTGGCGACGTTCGTGCTGCGGTTCGCCGGGACGGAGGCGCTGGTGTATCTGCCGAAGCGGAGGCGGCGGGAGGACCGCTCGCGGGCGCGTGCCGTCGTCCTCGCGGAGCGCCGGGTGGCCGGCGGAGGGACCGAGAGGGTCAGCCGATGAGACCTTTCCGGAGAACGCCGGCCGGGCGCCGGCGCCGTACCGCGCTGCTTGCCGTCGCCGCGCTGACCGGCGGGCTGCTGCTCAGCGCGCAGGGCCCGGCCGCCGCGGGCGCCAATCTGGTGAAGAACCCGGGCTTCGAGACGGCGGGCACGGACGGAATGCCGTACTGCTGGGAGCGGTCCGGCTGGGGCGACAACGACTTCACCTTCACCACCGTCACCGGCGCTCACTCCGGCACCAAGGCGCTCAAGGTCGAGCTGACCCGTCGGGCCGAAGGGGACCGCAAGGCGCTGATCACGGAGTCCGTGGAGTGCGCGCCGGATGTGCTGCCGGAGCGGCAGTACGACCTGTCCCTCTGGTACAGGTCGACGACTCCGGACGCGTCGGTCACGCTCTTCCGGCATGACACGACAGCGGGCTGGCAGTACTGGACCGACCTCAAGACCCTTGACCTGAGCGCCGGTTACCAGCGGGCCGAGGTCCGTACTCCGGTCGTCCCGCCCGGCACCGACCGGATCACCTGGGGCGTCTCCGTGTACGGCACGGGCAGTGTGACCACCGACGACTACACCATGGAGGAGGTCGCGCCGCCGCCGGCCGAACCGGAGTGCACCGGCACGCCGCAGGAGTGCGCCGACGGACGATGGCAGGTGCTGCCGACGGAGAATCCGGTGCGTTCGATGCACTCGGTGGTGCTCCACAACGGCAAGGTGCTGCTGATCGCCGGCTCGGGCAACGATCCGGAGATGTTCGAGGCCGGTACGTTCACCTCCGCGGTGTACGACCCGGAGGACGGCTCGTACCGCACGATCCCCACGCCCGACGACATGTTCTGCTCCGGACATGTCCAGCTCGACGACGGCCGGGTGCTGGTGATGAGCGGCAACAAGGGCTATCCGTCGGCGGACGGCACGATCGGCTACCAGGGCTACAAGGACTCGTACATCTTCGACCCGGACACCGAGACCTACACCAAAACCAATGACATGAACGACGGCCACTGGTATCCGTCGGCCACGATCATGGGCAACGGCGATGTGATGTCCTTCGGCGGGCTGCGCGAGGACTCCAGCGGTTCGGTGACCGCCGAGCGCTGGTCGGCCGCGCAGAACAGGTGGCTGCCGATGACGCAGGTCAACCAGACCTGGTCGTACTGGGGCCTGTATCCGTCGATGATCCTGATGCAGGACGGGCGCCTCTTCTACTCGGGCAGCCATGTCTTCGGCAACGGCACACCGGGCAGCGGCTCGGCGGTCTACGACTACGAGGCCAATACCGTCACCGAGATTCCGGGACTGCGGAACAAGGACGAGCGCGACCAGTCGGCGAGTGTGCTGCTGCCGCCCGCGCAGGACCAGCGGGTGCTGACCATCGGCGGCGGCAATATCGACTCCAACCCGGAGGCGAACCGGCTCACCGATCTGATCGACCTCAAGGAGCCCGACCCGAGCTACACACCGGGTCCGCCGCTGCCGCAGGGCACGGTGGATCTCGGCGACGGTCCGCGGCCGGAGACGGGAGAGCAGGGCAAGATGTACGGCTCGGCGGTGCTGCTGCCGGACGGCAAGGTGCTGGAGACCGGCGGCGCGCTGCACAACCGTGCCAATCCGGTCTATGAGTCCTCGCTGTTCGATCCGGTGACGGACACCTTCGATCCGGTGGCGGTGGACACCGAGTCGCGCGGCTACCACTCGTCGGCGTTCCTGCTGCCGGACGGCCGGGTGATGACGACGGGCGACAACCCGGGCAATGGCTCCTGGAATCACGATGTGTCGCTCTACACACCGCCCTATCTGCTCAAGGGCCCCCGGCCGAAGATCACTTCGGTGATCGACAACCAGTGGCTGTACGGCGATACGCAGCGGATCACGGTCGACCGGCCCATCGCCAAGGCGGAGCTGATCCGGCCGGCCGCCGTGACCCATTCCTCCGACCCGAACCAGCGGTTCGTGGATCTGCCGCTCTCGGTGGACGGAAACACCATCGATCTCAATGTGACGAGCAATCCGAATCTGGCGCCGCCCGGCTGGTACATGCTGTTCGCGGTCGACGCCAATGGCGTGCCGTCGGTGGCCGAGTGGGTGCGGCTGAGCGGTCCGACGGCGCTCGCGAAGGATTCGGCGGTGTCCGCGCATGTCCACGACTTCGCGGGAGATCTGACGCGGGCCGCCAAGAAGCCGCGGCAGCAGCGGACTTCGGCGCCGGTGAGCCCGCGGGTCGCGGGCTGCGACCGGCACTACGGCTCGGCGAACGTCTGTGTTCCCACGGCCTTCCCGGAGATGGTGAAGGCGACGGCCAAGGCGCGCTGCGACTGGCTCGCGGCGAACGCCTACGGCCGGCTGAAGGTCAACGGCAAGGACGACCCGCTGCGGCTCGATCCCGACCGGGACGGTGTGGCCTGCGGAAAAGGAGACCTGAAACGAGGCAGCGGCTGAGCGCGGTCATGGCGGCCGTGAGGTGCGCGGCAGCGGTGGCCGGCCGGTGGAAGCCGCCGCGCGGGGTCCTGGCCCGCGCGTGTCAGTCGCCGGCCGAGGCGGCGGACGCGCGGGCCGAGCGCTCCGCGCGGCGGGCCGTCACGGCACACGCCACCGACCCCGCCGCGCCGCCGAAAAGGACCACATTCACCCAGGACGGGACCACCTCGTGGGTCGCGCCGTCCTCGAATACGCAGGTCTGCCGGATCGGGAGGAAGCTTTCCCGCAGTTCGCGAAGGTGCGAGGCGCTGTGAATCAGCCCCTTCTCGCACATTTCGCCTTCTTCTGAGACGAAGACCGCCGAGAGTCCGACGCCGTAGGCGAGGAAAGCCGCCAGGAACAGCACCGCCGCGCCGGTCCGGAGGAGAGTCAGCCTCTTCTGTGTCATTGCAGCATTATGCATTCGCCGCGACCGTGCGGCCCTCTCCGCCGGAAGGGGCCACACGGCGGCACGGTTTACGCGGTCTGGAGGCGCTTCAGTGCCTCGGCGGCCTTCAGGCGGGTCTTGTCCTGTGTGTTCTGGATGACACCGGCGCCCAGCCCGGGCACGCCGTTCCAATTCCTGATTTTGGCCGCGAGGAGCTTCAGCCGGTCGGAGGAGGGCGGGACATCGATCTGGAAGTGCGACTGATCGGGCGTCGGGAAGTCACCGCCCCATTTCACCACGCCCTCGCACTCCGCGAGGATGTCACGGATCACCGCCAGTTCCTGGGGATAGAATCCTCCGGCAACGCCGACCGGATACCAGTCGGGGCGAATGTCGATCGCTGTACCTGAGGAGTGGTTCGTCTGGTATTCCAGACCCTTCTTGACCTTTCCGAAGGGTCTGAATCCGACGACATCACCGGGGCGCAGGGTGTCGATTTCGTAGTTGAAGCGGCGGACGACGTGGACGAGTACGGTCTCCACATCGCCGATGGCGACGTCCACGTCGAAACTCGCACCGGGAACCGGGCGTGTCCACACGCTGCCACCGGAATTGGGCGCGGTGTCGACCGGCCATCCATTCTCGGAAGGAATGATCTTCCGGGGCTCGGGCAGCGGCTTGGGCACGCGCTTGGGCACGCGGCTGTCCGCGGTGGCCGTTCCCGTCAGGATCTCCATACCGGCACCGGCGGCGACAGCGACACCCACAGCGGAACGCAGAAATACACGTCGTGATGTTGCCATGTAACTTTTCCTTCCGTGTCATGCGGATTGACGGCGGCTTGGTTGCCGCAGCTCAAGACGGTTCAGCCGCGCAGCGGAGCGAAGTACTTCTCCAGGATCTGGTAGAGGCCGATCTGGATCTGGCTGTCCGTCTCGGCCTCTTCTCCGAATCCGCGGAATCGCTTCAGCACCAGCCGCGAATTTTCCTGGCTGTATGTCAGATTCGGGCGCGGAATACCGACGTCGTTGGCGCCCTGGATGAGGACATGAGCGGTGGTGCCCATGCTGAAGGCGTCGTCGTCGTGCAGCTTCTGCCAGATGTTCCAGAGATCGGCGTCCTTCGTCTCATCCATGATCGTGCCGTTGATGATTCCCTGACCAATGGCGTAATTGCGGGCGATGATGGCCGTCTTCGCGAAGATCTGAGCGATACCGGTGCTGCTGTCGTTCTTGATCCATATGTCGAACGGGTCCCAGTCGCCACTGGTGTAATAGGTCTCCACGCCCGTGTCCGCGAGGGCGTCCAGGGTGCTCCACTTACGGAACTCCCAGAAGACCGGGATCATGATCAATGCCTTACGCATTCTGAGGGCTCTGGCCAGTCCGGTGAACACCGCGTCATATCCCATGACGACATTGAAGGCTTCCGTCGTGGTGTTGACCTGGATGGCGTCCTCGCCTATGTTCCCGCCTTCTTCCGGGATTCCCTTGCTCTCCAGATAGTGCTGGATCTCCGCGAGCAACGCGCCCTTCTGCGTCTTGTCGAACCCGACGTCGAGCTGGTCCGAGGGCGCCGGCGGGTTGAAGCTGCTCTGCCCCGCGTCGCGTCCCGAGTAGACGTTCTTGTCGATCTGGATCGAGCCGCTCCCGCTGCCCACGGTGATGGTCGCGATCTGGTCGAACGCCCAGTCCTCCGGCATCGGATAACCGAGGTTTCCGGAGAAGCCGGTGGACATGTCGGAGACAAAGCTGGCGGAGGTCAGGCCCTCGGCCGCCACGCGGCTGCAGATGTTACGAGGCCCGTAGACACCCACCTGGTAGCCGCTGGTGTACGAGTCCATCGTGGACTTGATGCCCCGGAAATGCGGCAGGATGCTGTCGGTCACCTGGTAGTCCAGGGCGTCGAAGTCAACCGCGAAATAGATGCGCGAACCGGGCTTGAAGCCGTGGTAGTTGGCCCAGAACATGGCGTCCAGCGCGTCGGACGCTCCCTGCGGACCGTTGAAGTAGCTCGCGGAACCACCGTAGGTCTGGTAGATCGGGAAGACCCGCATGCCGTTGTCGGCGATGACCGACAGTTCGCCGGGCTTGATTATCTTGTCGAGGTCCGTGCCCGCCACATTGCAGAGATACCGGCCGGCGACCTGGAAACCGGCTGCCTTCAGTGACTGCGCGCGCGCCGGGGTGATCTCGGTGACGCAGTCCAGCGCCGCTCCCGGGCGGGTCGGATCGCCCGTGGACACGAGCAGGGAGGCCCATGTCTGGAAGTCGCCCTGGCCGGTGACCGGCAGCTTGACGAAGCTCTGGAAGGTGCTGACCCGGGAGGAGAGATCCGAGTCGAACGAGCTGGTGAAGGCGACACCGCTGCGCTTGTTGAAAACCATCGCGGCGGAGAACAACTGCACCCACGTACCGGAAGAGCCGACCGACAGCGTATTCGCCTTGAGACCGGACTGTGTTCCCGGGCCGAAGACACCGTTCGCCACGTCGTCGGTCATACCGATCTGGTACTGGATGGCGAACATGAGCGCCTTCTGGACGTCTCGCGAGAAGAAGCCGTCACAGGGCACGATGAAGTAGTTCAGCCGGTTCACATACTTCGAGTTCATCCACTGCTGGATGGACCGGACGGTGTCGCTGCCGCCGCTGACGGTGACATACGGGTCCATGTTGAGCAGCGCCTTGAACAACTTGGGCACCATCGCGTCACCGGGATAGGCACCGGCGACACCCGCGTCCGACTTCAGCTTCTGCACGGCGGCGGACACCCGCGAGTTGTAGATGCCGTCGATCTCTCCGCCGTCGTATCCCTTGCAGTAGAGACCCGACTGGATGATGCGGACGACATTGGCCGAGGGCGCGGTGCTCGCGTTGATGGACGGCCATCTCGACGTCAGTGTCGAAAGGGTGGTCGGACCGAAACTGTCCGACAGCGCGCTGATGCCGAGTTCGTACTGGAGACACCGGGTCAGCGCGTACATCGTCGACCAGCCGGTCTTGCCGTCCTCCTCGACCCTTGGGATGCCGGGGTAGGTGCCGTACGTGGTGTTGATGAAACGCTGCGCCTGCTTCACCATATCGTCGGCCATGGTGGTTCCTTTCTGTTGTGCACGCTGTTTCCGTGCGTCGGGAAGGTGCGTGAGGAATGCGCGAACGCGGAACGGACGGGAGGCCGCTTCGACGGACCGGCGGCGGTCCGCTCGCGGCCGGCGTCAGCGGCGGAGCGCGTCCGCCGGCTGGACATGGCTGGCACGCCAGGCGGGATAGATCCCGGCGAGGAGCCCGGTCATGAGCCCGAGCAGCGGGGCCGCGACCACGGCGGTGGTGTCGAGGACGGGCGTCCAGTGCTGGACGGCGGAGACCGAGACGATGGTGAGTGTCCCGAGAGCGGTGCCCGCCAGCCCGCCGAGCAGCCCGAGGACCGCCGACTCGACGAGGAACTGGCCGGTGATGTGCGGGCCGCGGGCGCCGAGAGCACGGCGCAGTCCGATCTCCGAGGTGCGCTCCATGACGGCGACCAGTGTCGTGTTCGCGATACCGACCCCGCCGATGACGAGACAGACCACGGCCAGGACGTAGAAGAGCCGGCCGAGGTCCTGGCCCACACCGGAGCGCAGCGCGCGAGGGTCGGGCGGAGGAATGGTCCTGAAGTATTCGGGATGGGCGGGTGACAGGGCCAGCGCGGCCTGGTCCGCGATCTGGTTGGCCGCGCCGAGGCGTGTGGAGACAAGCATGTGCGCGCGCTCGTCGCGAGGCGTCCCCCAGATGCGTTCGGCGGTGGAGCGCGGGATGAGTACGGCGGAGAGCAGGTCCGGTTTACGGTCGACGTCCTGGAGGATGCCGATGACGGTGAAGGCGGTGTCGCCGACGAAGATCGCCGGACCGGTCTCCAGTGTGGTGATGCCCAGTCTGGCCGCGGCGGCCTTTCCGATCACGGCGACCCGCTGGTGCTCGCTGTCGTGGAAGCCGTCGAAGGTGCGGCCCTGCGCGAGGCTCGGGCCGACGGCCTCCAGCAGGCCGGGAGAGGCGGAGACGACCTCATATCCGTCACCGAGGCCGCTCTGGACGGGCGAGGACCGCACGGTCTGCCCGGGACCGAGACGTACCTTCCAGTACACGCCGGCCGCGCGCGCTCCGCCGAGAGCGGCGACACGCCGGTCCGCGTCGTCGGGAAAGGCGATGGGCACGCGGTCGGCGTCCTGGCCGCCGGTGTCCTCGACGGTGACCTGAGTGGCGGTCAGAGCGTTGAAGCGGCCGTCGATCTGAGACGCCGCGGTGCCGGTCAGACCGAGGACGGCCAGAAAGGCTCCGACGCCGAGCACGGTACCCACGGCGGTGAGCGCCGAACGCGCCGGCCGCTGGAGCACGCCCATGAGCGCTTCACCGAGCAGATCCCGCAGGGCCATGGCCGACGGCGCGTCTGGCCGCTCGGGCGCGCCGGAACGGAGGCGGAGGCCGTTCATACGGACGTCCGGGACCCGGAGGCTTCGGTCAGCCGTCCGTCCTGGATGGTGACGGTTCGCTGTCCCCGGTCGGAGACATACGGATCGTGCGTGATCACAACGAGGGTCATGCCGTCCCGGTGGAGTCGGTCCAACAGGTCAAGCAGCGCCTGCCTGTTGCGGGTGTCGAGGTTTCCGGTCGGTTCGTCACACAGGAGCAGCGAGGGCCGCGCCGCCAACGCCCGTGCGATCGCGACGCGTTGGCGTTCGCCGCCGGAGAGCCGCGCGGGAGTCGCGTGGCTCCGGTGCGACATTCCCACGCGGTCCAGCGCCTCCGCGGCCTGCGCCCGTCTGCGCCGGGCGGGGATGCGCTGGTACAGCATGGACAGCTCCACGTTCTCCAGCGCGCTGCGGTGCCCGAGCAGATGGAAGGCCTGGAAGACAAAACCGATGTGGCGGGCGCGCAGACCGGCGCGCCCGCTGTCGCTGAGGGTGCGTGTGTCGATCCCGTTGAGGAGATAGCGGCCGCTGGTCGGTGTGTCGAGCAGGCCGGCCAGATTCAGGAACGTCGATTTTCCGGATCCGGACGGGCCGACGACGGTCAGGTAGTCGCCGCTGTGCACGGTCAGGTCGCAGGAGTCCAGGGCCCGCACCGGCGGCGGCCCGGGGTACTGGAGGCCCACGGCCCGGAAGTCGATGACCGGTCGCGGTGAGTGGCTCACGA
Source organism: Streptomyces sp. AK02-01A (assembly GCF_033795305.1). Classification (NCBI taxonomy): domain Bacteria; kingdom Bacillati; phylum Actinomycetota; class Actinomycetes; order Kitasatosporales; family Streptomycetaceae; genus Streptomyces; species Streptomyces sp. AK02-01A. The sequence goes on along the minus strand of NZ_JARBAE010000011.1, from coordinate 116,931 downwards.
CGCGGCACCGCCCGGGGAGCCGGCCGCGCCGACGCCCACGATCACCTTGGCGCCGGCGCTGAGCTCTCCGGAGCGCGGAGTGATCTGGACGTATCCGTCGGCTTTCATCCCGACGCCGACCTCGACGCGCCGCTGGTGACCACCGGTCTGGAGGAGGGTGACGGTGGTGCGGCCGTCAGCACCGAGGGAGATGGCGGATGTCGGCACGGCCAGCACCGCTTCCGTGGTCGAGGCCGCGACGACGGTCAGCCGGACATCCATTCCGGTGAGGCGGGCCGCCAGCGGCTTCTCCGGCTTTATCTGTACGGAGTATCCGCCGCCGGCCTCCTGAGGAGCCTCGCCGTGTTCGCCGTCCTTGGCCGAAGTGGGCTCCGTGGCGACGGAGGTGACGATTCCGGTGGCCTCTTCGCCGGTGCTGTCGGAGAGGATCTGGACCCTGTCGCCGGTGCTGACGAGATTCTTCTGGTGTGCTTCGAGGGAGCCGCGCACCATGAGGCGGCCGGCGGTGAGCGTCATCAGTTCCCCGGTGGCGTCGTCCCCGATGCCGACGGCGACAGAGTCCACTCGTACGGGCCGCGCGGCCACATAGACGACTTCGGACGTCGGCAGTGTGTGCCGGGACTCCACGGAGAGGGCTTCGTAGCCGGCCGAGTCGTAGAGCGCGCTGAGCGCCCTGTCCGTACCGTCGCCGAAGACGCCCGGGGAATCGGGGGCGGTGGCGTGGCCCAATTGGGCCAGAGCGCGCTGGAGTTGCCTCACGTCGTCGCCGTGCAGGCCGGATCTGAGATCGCGGTAGGCCGGGATGTCTCCGGGCAGCACGAACACCGGGCGGCCGGACACCTCCAGCAGCACGCTGCCGTACGCGGGCGAGGTCTGCGCCTTCGCCTTCACCTTGGTGACCACGGCGCGATTGACGTCCTTGTCGGCCGATCCGCCCGGGGAGACCGTGACGCGCTGGGCCGGTACGACCTGGCCCCGGGTCACCAGGGTCTCGTTCAGGACGCGCTTCTCGACCGGTGCGGTGAGGACTCCGGGAGCCGGTGGAGCGGTTTCCGCCGCCGCTTGGGCCGGAGATCTGACGAATGCCGCGGCGGTCGCTCCGGCGGTGGTCAGTCCGACCATGCCGACGACGACAAGAAGCAGCAGACGCCGGCGACCGCCCAGTCCGGTGTGGCCGGGAGGCGGACTCTCGTCCTCTTCCGTTGTGGTGGTCCCGTTCACTGTGGGCTCCCTTGCGCGACTGCCTCCGCGGCTTTCTTCACCGCCGCGTCGAGCCGGCGGCGTTCCTGCTCAAGCGCCTCGGCCTGGTCCTCGATGGCGGCTTTCTGAAGCCGGACCTCGGCGTCGAACCAGATCTTGGCCACCTGGGTCCGCCGCCGGCAGCGGATGTCCGCGGTGGCCGTCGCCCTCTCCAGCGGTGTCACCTCGGCGGACGCGAAACGCTCGTCGTCACTGGCGTCCAGCGGCTCCTTGTAGGAATAGCCGCCTTCCTTCAGACAGGCGGACCAGGCCGCGAAGGCTCTGACCACCTCCGGTTCGAGCTTCGCCCTGTTGAACTCGTCGGCGTTGATCTTCCGTGCGCTGACGGCGTCGGTGGCCGAGAGGGAGAGTTTCCGGTTCGCCTGCTCGACGCATCCGCCGGACGGCGGTTTCTTCCCGCCGGACGGCGTGCCGCCGCCGTTCAGCGCGCTGGTTTCGGCCTCGGTGAGCGCCGCCTCGTCGGCCGCTCCTCGCTCGGCCGCGGCGTCGTAGGCGGCCTGTTCCCCGGCGTCCGGCTTGTAGCCACGCTTTTCGGCCAGCGGCAGATCGTGAATGCCGTAACGCCAGTCCGTCAGTGTCTTGGGGCCTATCTGCGGAAGGTCGGGCACGGGATTCCAACTGAAGCCGAGACTCTTCATGCATTCCTGCACCAGTGTCTTCCGGGCTCCTGATATCTGCTTCAGTTCACTGTCTGTCGGCAGATAGGCCTGAATCGGCAGGACCCAGGTGCCGGGATCGTTCTTGTCGAACGTCGTTCCGGCCGCGGGCTTTCGAACCGCTACGGCGGCGTTCTGGGCCAGCGGCGAGCATCCGCCAACGGCGAGCATCACAAGCAGGGCTGTCGGAACGGCCCTTCTTATCGTGTACCGCTGATACCAAACTGCGTCCATGGTCCACTCGGCGTTCAAATCTGTCCGCTTTATCGCATGGGATGCAACGGAGGGCTGACTGCGACGGAGGATTTTGATATTTCGCGCCCCTCTGTTCAGTAATGCGCACCGGAGAAGAGGGGCGCGAAATATGATCAGGCAAGCTCCGGACCGGCTCCGGTGGGCGGCTGTGTTATTCCCAGCGGAAAGACGCGTTGTTGTTGTATGTGTTGACGAGGTTCATCGACCAGGCGCACACGTCGGCGACGCCCTTGTAGCCGCTGTTGTAGTAGATGACTCCCAGGTATGTCGGGTGGGAGTTCGTGACGGAAGCGGCGTTGTTCTTCACGCCCGTGCCGGCACCCGCACCCGTTCCGCTGCAGTACTTGAGGGCCATGACGCCAAGGGCGGGGCTGCCGACGGCAGCGCCGATGTCGTACTGGCTGTAACCGAGGTTCCGGTATGCGCCCTTGTAGTTCGAGTTGTAGTGGAAGCGCATCTTGAAGGTCGAGCTCGATTTACAGGTCTCCGAGCTGATCATGTTTTCGTCATCGCCCATGGCGCTCGCCGGCGATGTGACGGCGATTGACATGGCAATGGCTCCGGTGGCCGCCATGGCGATTTTGGAAAACCTCATGTGTTTGCATCCCCTCGGTCGCTTCACTGCGGACTGAATCACGGCGTGTGCCATGAATCAATACATGTGGGCGCAGCCCTGAGAGACCCGTGTATAGGCGGGTCTCTATTTCTTTCTGAGAGCAGCAAGACACTAAGCGAAGCCGGTAGATCGAGCCAGGAGATTCTTTTGGGGCAAAGGTATCGGAGAGCGCCAAAACGGCTGTCTCGAAGTGTTACCCATGTCACGATCTTGTGAAGTGTGGCGGGTGGTTTGCGGATTTTGATCAGAAGTAAGCGAAGATCCTGGGCCGGATTGAAAAGGTCCGGTAAAGCGGTAGATGTGAATCCGCTTTTGCGTGAGCGCGCAACGTCGGCGTGGAAGCGGCGTGGAAAGCGACCGAAAATGCGGAGATAGGAGTCTTGCCGTTCAAGAACCGGCCCGCATATGTTCGTCCGCCGGTGACGGTGATGCGCCTGGATGATCAGGATGGCGTGATCTGTCCGGCGGCCCTTCGCGTCGCTGGGAGAGCGGAGCCGTCCGTGCGGGACGGGACAGCCCTTACTCCGGGGACGTGTCCTGGAGACGCGGGCCGCTGCTCAGGGTTTCGAGGGTGGCGAGCGCGCGATTGACCAGCGCGAGCGGGTCACCTTGGCAGCCGCGCTCGCCCCAGTACAGGGTGATCTCGCGCAGCGCGCTCAGCACGGCCGCGGTGAACACCCGCAGTTCCAGTTCTCCGGGATCCCGGCCGGTGCGTTCCGCGAGGACCTCGGTGAGCATTCCGGCCGTCACCGACAGGCTCTCGGTCATCCGGGCACGGACGGCGGGGATCTCGACCATGAGCTTGGCGCGCTGGACCGTCTCACCGCACTCGCCGGCCGGCACCGTCCTCAGCGACTGGACCATGAGAAGGCGGAGCGACTCCAGTGCGGATTCGCCGGCCGGGCGGGAGCGCAGCATGGCCGCCATGGCCGGACTGTGCTCGTCGGACAGGACGATGTCTTCCTTCGTCGGGAAGTAGCGGAAGACGGTGGACGGTGAGACCTCGGCCGCCGCCGCGATCTGTTCGACGGTCGTCGCGTCGTATCCCTGCTCGGCGATCAGCCGGCAGGTCGCCCGGCGGATCGCGATACGCGTCTTGATCTTCTTCCGCTCGCGCAGGCCCGGCTGGGGCTGGTGTTCTCCGACGGAGCTGGGTGAGGTGGCGGCCATGGTGCTCATTGTCGGGCATCGGTGAGCGCGGAGATCGCGTACGGATTCCGGGCCGGGTCGTGCCTCCTTGCCGGTGGTGTACGTCAATCGGCGGTGGGCGCCTGTGGTGTACGTCAATCGGCGGTGGGCCCGACATGGCATCCACCAGCAAAGGCCAGTGGGTGTCACAAGACAGCGGCCCTCGGTATCTCCCGGACAGAAGGCCGATTGTCGGAGGCGCGTGTCACCATGAGTGTGGTTGACCGGACGGAAAGTGATCGCGTCGTCGCGCTGGACCGCGCGGCGGGGCGCGTACGGGGGCATGCGGAGGGGAGACCGGAATGCGAAATGTCATTCATGCGCTGGTCGCGGTCGTGGCGGCGCTGTGTATCGGCGGATTTCTGCTGGGCGGCGCCGCCGCGGTGGCCGGCGTGGTCCTGCTGGTGGTCGCCGGCGTGACCTGGAGTGTGGCGACGGCATCGCTGCCGCGGTCACGTCCGCGGCTGCGATCGCCGTCCTGGCGCAGCGGCCGCCATGGCTCAGGAGCTCTGCTGGGCCACGAGCGCGATGCCGACGAAGTGCACGACGAACGCGGCCAGGGTGAGGGAGTGGAACACCTCGTGGAAGCCGAACCACCTGGGTGACGGATTGGGGCGCTTGAGCCCGTAGATCACGCCACCCGCGCTGTAGAGCACGCCGCCGACGACCACCAGCACGAGCACGGCGATCCCGCCGGCGCGCATGAAGTCCGGCAGATAGAAGACGGCGGCCCAGCCCATCGCGATATAGCAGGGCGTGTAGAGCCAGCGGGGCGCGCCGACCCAGAACACCCGGAACGCTATGCCGGCGGCGGCCGCGGCCCATACGGCCCACAACAGGTTCCGGCCGGTCGAGTCGGGCAGCAGCAGCACGGTCAGCGGCGTGTAGGTGCCCGCGATGATCAGAAAGATATTGGCGTGGTCGAGCCGGCGCAGCACCGCTTCGCCGCGCGGACCCCAGGTGCCTCGGTGGTAGATCGCGCTGATTCCGAAGAGCAGACAGGCCGTCAGGACATAGACGCCGCAAGCGATTCGAGCGCGAGCCGAGTCGGTGAGGACGATCAGTGTCACTCCTGCCACCAGTACGGCGGGAAACATTCCCGCGTGCAGCCAGCCGCGCAACTTCGGCTTGACCGGGCTCGGCAACTCGATCTCGACCGGCCCCCCTTCGGGCTGTTGGGGGTGGGCGAGCGGGTCGGGCGCGGCAGGAGTCATAGGTTCATGCTACCTACGCGACCGTAGGTTAAATTTCCGGGCAAATCACCATGAATGGTGTCTGTACGCCGTGCGGATGCGGAATACGTATCTCATAGTGGTCACTTTCGCGTGTCCATGCTCACATGTGAGGCCCTCTGGACAGATGGGCGCGGGAGTCGGATGATCAAATGAGTGCGGTCGGCACCGGATGAGCGGCTACGAAGCATCCGGGTCGCGGCCCCCAAGGGGCACAAACCCAAAACCCTCATCAAGGAGCAATCGTGGCGCGCGACATCGCGGCTCCCAGCACCGTTCCCACCAGCCATCAGGAGTTGATTTCCTGGGTTGACGACATCGCGGCAATAACGCAGCCGGACAGCGTGGTCTGGTGCGACGGTTCCGAGAGCGAGTACGACCGCCTGTGCGGTGAGCTCGTGGAGAAGGGCACCTTCACCAAGCTGGATCCGGTCAAGCGGCCGAACTCCTACTACGCCGCGTCCGACCCCTCCGACGTGGCACGCGTCGAGGACCGCACCTTCATCTGCTCCGAGAAGGAGGAGGACGCGGGCCCGACCAACCACTGGAAGGCCCCGGCGGAGATGCGAGAGATCTTCACCGGCGAGGACGGCGTCTTCCGCGGCTCGATGCGTGGCCGGACCATGTATGTCGTGCCCTTCTGTATGGGTCCGATCGGCTCGCCGCTCTCCGCGATGGGTGTCGAGATCACCGACTCCGCGTATGTCGCCGTTTCAATGCGCACGATGACGCGTATGGGCAGGGCCGTACTCGAAGAGCTCGGCGACGATCGCGACTTCGTCAAGGCCGTCCACACCCTTGGCGCACCGCTCGCGCCCGGTCAGACCGATGTCCCGTGGCCCTGCAACTCGACCAAGTACATCTCGCACTTCCCGGAATCCCGCGAGATCTGGTCCTACGGATCCGGTTACGGCGGCAACGCCCTGCTCGGCAAGAAGTGTTACGCGCTGCGCATCGCGTCCGTCATGGCCCGGGACGAGGGCTGGCTCGCCGAGCACATGCTGATCCTCAAGCTCACACCTCCGCAGGGCGAGCCGAAGTACGTGGCCGCGGCCTTCCCGTCCGCCTGCGGCAAGACCAATCTCGCCATGCTGGAGCCCACCATCTCCGGCTGGAGCGTCGAGACCATCGGCGACGACATCGCCTGGATGCGGTTCGGCGAGGACGGCCGGCTCTACGCGATCAATCCCGAGGCGGGTTTCTTCGGCGTCGCGCCCGGCACCGGTGAGCACACCAACGCCAACGCGATGAAGACCATGTGGGGCAACTCGGTCTTCACCAATGTCGCGCTCACCGACGACGGCGACATCTGGTGGGAGGGCATGACCGAGGAGCCGCCCGCGCATCTCACCGACTGGAAGGGCAACGACTGGACGCCCGAGTCCAGCACACCGGCCGCTCATCCCAATGCCCGCTTCACCGTGCCCGCCGGCCAGTGCCCGATCATCGCGCCCGAGTGGGAGGACCCGAGGGGTGTCCCGATCTCCGCGATCCTCTTCGGCGGTCGCCGCGCCTCCGCCGTACCGCTGGTCACCGAGTCCTTCGACTGGCAGCACGGCGTCTTCCTCGGTGCCAATGTCGCCTCCGAGAAGACCGCGGCCGCCGAGGGCAAGGTCGGCGAGCTGCGCCGCGACCCGTTCGCCATGCTGCCGTTCTGCGGCTACAACATGGGCGACTACATGGGCCACTGGATCAAGCTGGGCCAGGAGGCGGCGCGGCACGGAAACGAGTCGAAGCTGCCGAAGATCTACTACGTGAACTGGTTCCGCAAGGACGAGGCGGGCGCGTTCGTGTGGCCGGGCTTCGGTGAGAACAGCCGCGTCCTGAAGTGGATCGTGGAGCGACTCCAGGGCCGCGCGGAAGGCGTCGAGACACCGATCGGCATCCTGCCGACCAGGGAGGCACTCGACACCGACGGCCTGGCGCTGTCCGGAGCCGAGCTGGACTTCCTGCTCTCGGTCGACAAGGTGGTCTGGCGCGAGGAGGCGGCGCTCGTCCCCGAGCACCTCAACACCTTCGGCGACCACACGCCCAAGGAACTCTGGGACGAATACCACGCGCTGGTCGAACGCCTGCGGTGAGGCTCCCGCCCGGCCCCGGACGGCGTGTGCTCGCGGGCCGGGGACGGGCCGGTGGTGAACCCGGCCGGCCGGACGTCACCGTCCGGCCGGCCCGCGACGCGCACCGTCAGTTGGCGGTACACGACGCGCACCGTCAGTTGTCGGTACACGCGCCGTCGAGCTTTGTGTCGCCCAGGTCGGAGCAGCCGATGTAGCCATGGCCGCGCAATTGGGCCGTCATCGCGTCACTGGTCAGAAACTCAAGGTAGTTGGCGGTCAGGCCCGTCGCCGCGCCCGCCGTGTACAGATACTCCGTCGCGACAAAGGGATATTTCCCGCTCAGGGCGTCTTCGCGGATCGGCTCATGGCCATTGACCGGCACGACTCCGATATTCGGGAAGAAGGGCAGCGCGTCGGCTTCCGCGTAACCGATCGCGTTGTCGGTGGCGTTGACGTAGTTGAGCAGGTCCATCGTCGTCTCCGCGGTACACGCCGTTGTCGCGCTTTTACCGGCGGGGACGGCGTCGCAGGCGGGCGCTGTGTCGAACGACGAGGATGTCCCGCCCAGAAAGGCGCTGTCGAAGGCCGCGCGGGTACCGGAGTCGGCGGAGCGGCCGACGGCCTTGTAGCCATTCGCGCCGCTGAAGACCGCCCGCAACTCCTCGGTGGTCAGTCCTTCGTTGAACAGTCCCGGGTGAGTGCTCTCCAGTTGACGATTGGCCACCACGGCGAACACGACCACTCCGGCCGCGCGGCGGGTGAGGCCGGCGTCCTCGGTGAGCTGCGCGGGCCGTCCGTCGGACATGGCGACCATCGCGGTGCTCTTGCTCGCTCTCAGGTTCCGCAGGCCGGTTCCGCTGCCATTGGCCACGACCGCGATGGTCGCGTTCGGACAGCTCTGCTCGTACGCGTTCTTGACCTGCGTGGCGATCGGCGCGAAAGCGGTGGATCCCTCGACACGGAGTGTTCCGTTGGCGCAGGCGGCCACCGGGTTGAGCGCCTGGTTGGCCAGCCAGACTCCGCCGGAGACGCCGATCAGAAGGGCCATGACGGCACCGGCCGCCGCGACCTGGTACAGCAGTGAGCGCTTGGTCCGCTGGACGATGCGGCCGCTGCGTACGATGCCGCCGGGTCGCACGCCGCTGCCGGATCCGACGAGGAGCACCAGCAGCTTGAATCCCTCGCGCCGGTTGAGCGGCAGCGCCGGCAGCGCGATCTTTGACGCGTCGTCCGGCGGAAGCGTGTCGGTGCTGCGTTCGATGAGATCGTGCAGATCATCCGAGTCGCGCACCTTGAAATGCACGACCTCCCGCCCGGGAAAGGTGAAATGCAGAGGAACGGCGAGGTGGCTTTCCTCGATGTCCTGGCCGCCGGAGTTCCGTATGTCGAGTACGACGAGACTGCCGTCCTCGATCTCCCGGCCCTGCGAACTGATCTCCCACATATTGAGGCCGTTGGGCGGCGCCGGACCTCGGTTGATCGGCTCGTCGAAAAGAACGCTCCAGCTCAGCCGGCGGCGCCGCCGGACCGCGGCGATCAACAGGCCGATCGCGCCGGTGAGCAACGCGCACACCAGAGTGGTGAGCATCTCCCGGCTGTCGATCACCGTATTGAGATCAGTCAGTAATCCGGACGCCTCAGTGTGCATGGCAGAACCCATGGCTTTCCCCCGTGTGAAACCGACGCACGCGTATGGACCCGACTCACGCGTGAGGATGAAGTGTCGAGACATCGGGAAACCGCCGGAAGGCGAAAGCCTGAACGCCACGCCAACGTGGCGTCACCATTCATGGTGCCGATTCACGCCGGTTCGAGGAGCCGGGCCGACGGGTCTCAGAGCTCGGTGCCCTCGGGGATCAGGTGGTCGTACTGACCGGCCTTGACGGCAAGGATGTGGGCGAGCATCTCCTTGTCCGTGAACCGCAGGGCACCGTCCAGCTCCCGGCGCTTGGAGTCACCGAAGGCGACGCCGCCGGCGATCGGCATGATCAGGACGCAGTCGTTTCCCGAGCCGGCGCTGAATGAGGACTTCTCCCATGCGCCGTCGAGCGGCACGGCGTAGAGCGTGTCCTTCGGGTCGTTCATGTGAGTTCCTTCTCCATCTCTTCGATGCGACGGACGGTTTCTTCCGCGTTCAGTGCGTGGTCGGTCAGGTCCGTGAACTTCCGGCGTATGCGCCGCACCTCGGCCGGGTCGTCCTGGAGAGTCTCACCCCGGGACTGCTCCTGCGAGACGACGCTTCGGTTGTCGGCACCAGGAAAGTCGATAATGGTGAACAGCGCGCTTGAGATGCTTGCGGCTCCAGCGGTGAAAGGGATCATTCGCAGAGTGATGTTCTGCTGGTTGGCATACGACACCAGGTGCCGAAGCTGCGCGCGCATCGCCTCGGAGCCACCTACGGTGGCTCGAAGCGCGGACTCCAGGAAAACGGCATCCAGAGTGAGAGGGTTTCGGCGGGTGAGGACTTCCTGCCGCCGCAGCCGGGCTTCCACGAATGCCTCTCGGTGCTCCGCGCTTTCGTGTTTCTGGCCGAAGGCGACGATCGCTTCGATGTATTCCCGCGTCTGAAGTAGTCCTGGTACATACGTTCCCGATTGCGTCGAGATGCGTTCTGCGGCGTCTTCGAGGGAGAGGTAGCGGTAGGAATCTCCGGTGAACAGTGCCTGAATCTCGGGGCGTTCGTACCAGGTGCGACCGTACGACCTTCCCTGTTCGATCGTCGCGACGATTCCCGCGCGTTCCTCCGGGGTCGCCCCGTAGAGCTTGAGCAGCGTGGGCAGTTGCTCGTCAGTGGGGAAGGCCTTGCCGCGCTCGATCTTGCCCACGGTGTACCGCGAGACGCCAAGTGCCTCCCCGGCCGCCTCCTGTTTGAGGCCGGCTTCCGTACGCAGGCGCTGGAGTTCTTCGCCGACGCGTCGCATGGCAAAGATCGCGTTCGCATTGACGCTGACGACCACGGCTTTCCCTCCGAGTGGGGCGGTCTCCCGATGTCGTCAGGGTATCGCTCAGCCGATCCGCCCCATGACTCTCCGGGCCGAGGTTCGCACTTTGGGTTGCGCGTGACAGGTCACGTGACCCAAACTGGGCTGCGCACGCTGCGAAAGCGACTGGCTGCGGTGTGTAGTCCTAGTTATGCGCGGCCGGTGCTCTCCGGGACCGCGTCCGGAGGTGTGGGTTATGGATCCGCGTGGTCATGTCCTGGCAGTTGAGCGTTATCCCTGTACGGCCACAGCCGTGAGTCAGGCAAGAGCCTTCGCGGGGCGCGCTTACGCGCCCTTCCCCTGGATCGACCACGAGGTCGTCAAACTGTTGGTGAGCGAGACCGCCACCAACGCGGTGCTACACGCCGGCGGTGGCGGATTCGACCTGATCTGCCACTCCCCGATGGGTGGTTCGATCCAGATCGAGTTGCACGACCGGAGCAGGATCGAACCACTGCGGCGCCCGCACACAGTGTGGGACAGCCATGGCAGGGGCCTGGAACTGCTTGACCTTCTCGCCCCGGGCTGGTCCGTGGTTTCCACCCTGACCGGAAAGGGCCTGATCTTCAGTCTGGAGGCGAAGCCGTGCACGGAGACAGTCTCTCCCCCTCCGACCACCCGGTGACGCCTGACGACCCAGCCTGTCTGCGACTGCTCACGCTGTTGCTGGCGGGTCTGGGCGGGAGCGTCCGTATGGCCGTCGAGGAGACCTCCGCCGAAGACAACTCCGGTGAAAACCCGGGGCGTAGGGCCGCCGCCCGGCGCAAGGGGAAAGACGGGCGGTGACGGCGGAGAGGGCCGACGAAGCTTCGTCGGCCCTCTCCCACATCGACAAGCATCGACTCACATCGACCCGCCTCCGGCCCGCGCCGTCAGGACGGGCGGTGACGCTCCTCCAGGTAGCGGGTGTGTGTCTCCTGGCGGCGGGCCTCCGCTTCGCGCAGCGCGGAGGCGTAGGCGCGGGCCTCGTCGTACAACACGGTCAACTGGCGTTCGAGATGGCGCTCCGGCGGTTCGGCGCCCGGCTGGAGCCGGGTCCACCACCGCGTCCGCAGATAGGTGTCCACCGACTCCGGGATGTCCTGGCGGATCGCCCGTCCCAGCGCGTGCACCGCCTCCGGGTCCAGGGCCAGCGCGTCGGCGACCCAGCCCGGTTCGAGCAGTGCCGCGAGCACATCGTCCAGCTCGGTCAGCCGTCCGGCCGCCGCCGGAGGCAGCTCGACCTCCGTCAGATAGGTCTTGAGCGTGCTGAAGTCACCGCGCAGCGCGTCCAGTTGCTCGTTCGGATCGGTGAATTCCGGTGCGCCGGGCCGCTCGGGCGGAGCGATCAGCGCGCCCGCGGCGTACAGCCCGGCGATCACCACGGGCCAGTACGCGCCGGCGAGCCCGGTGAAGGTGAGCGCCAGGCCCGCCAGACCGCAGGCGCTGCCGGTGAGGTTCTTGCGGGACTCCAGATACGCCAGGGTCCTGCCGGATGTCCTACTGGTAGCCACGGATCTCCTCGAAGGCTCCGTCCAGCGATTCCTGCCCGCCCGTCGCGTCGAAGAGCTGTCCGCCGGTGAGTGCGGCGATGTGCTCCAGTTCCGCGCGGTCCGAGTCGCCGAAGAGAATGGGGAAGACGGGAGTGGCGCGCTGCGCGGGCGGCAGTGCGGCGTAGAAACTGTCGAAGGCGCCGGCGCTGGCACCCGTGGTGTTCTCGCCGTCCGTCATCAGGACGATCGAGGTGAAGGCGTCGCGTCCGCCCGCGCCGAGATGCGCGTAGGCGTCCCGCAGGCTGCTGTAGATGGCGGTGTCGCCCGACGCGGTCAGGGACTTGGCGTCCGCGCGGATCGCGTCCAGCGCCGCGGCCGGATCGGCCGGGTCGACCGTATGCGTTCTGATCCGTTTCACCTCGGAGCCGAACGGCATCAGCGTCACCTCTTCCCGGTCCCGGAAGCGGTCGCCGGTGGGTGAGTCGTCCGTCCCGGTGAGCCCGGCGAGTGCCGTCTTCAGCCGGGACAGCCGCTCGCCCTTCATCGAGCCCGAGGTGTCCAGGACATAGACGGTGCGGGAGGGCCGGCGAAGCTGGTTCTCGTAGGAGTCGAGCAGGCCGTCCGCGACCGAGCGCGTACCGGGAAAGGGAAGCTCGCGCCGCTTGTCGGTGGCGAGGCCGGCCGCCGGCCGCACGGACGGCACGACCGGCCGGCGGAAGGTCTGTTCGGTCAGCGCCCGCTGGGCCTCCGGGCCGCGCAGATACGCCGTGAGGGCCTGGCCCGCCTCCCGTGCCTCCCGGGGCGCCGAGGTCAGCAGAGTGAAGGGGTAGTCGGCGGTCACCACGCCGTCCTTCGGCCGGATCACGGTGAGGCCGGTGTCGCTGTCCCGGTTCATGGAGAGCAGTACGGACTCGTAGTTGACGAGCGCGTCGACGCTGCCGCGCCGTGTGTAGGCCGTCGCCAGCCAGCCGGAGGAACCCGAGGTCAGCTTCTGGCCGGTGAAGAACTCCTTCAGTTTCGGCGCGGCCCGGCGCACATCGGCGTCGGTGAGCGCGGACTGGGCGCCCGACAGTCCGGAGGCGACCGAGATCAGCGCGGAGAAACCGGAGTTGGAGCGCACCGGGTCGGTCATTCCGTATGTCAGTTTTCCGGCCGCGACCGCCTGGTGCACCTGCGACCAGGTGACCTGGTCCGGCTGCCAGCCGAGCCGGTCGACGGCCGACGCCTTGACACCGAGCGCGACGGGTGAGGACATCACCGGCGTCTCGTTGGTGAGGCGCTTGGCGGCGCCGGGATGCAGCCGCAGATAGTCGTTGGACGACAGCCACACCGCGTCGTACTTTCCGTCCGCTCCGCCGGACGCGATCAGCTCGGCGGCGTCCAGAGTGCCGGTCCAGGTGGCCCGTACCGTGACACCGGTCCGCTGCTCCGCCTGGTCCAGCACGCCCCGCATGTCGGCGAGTTCGCTGGAGGCGAGGACCCGCAGGGTGCCCTTGCGGTAGGTGGTGTCCGCGCCGCCCTTGTCCTGGTCCGGTCCGTCGCCCGGTGAGCAGGCGGTGGCGGTCAGCAGCGCCGCGATCAGTACGGCGGCGAGCCGCGGTCGGCCCAGCGGTCGTCTCACTGGAGGCCGCCTTCCAGCGCGCCGGCCGACCGGGTGCGCTCCAGATAGGTGCCGGCCGTCCGCAGCTCCGCCGTGAGGGACTCGACGGTCGCCGCCATCGACTCCGTCGCCTGGACCTTGTAGGTGTCGATCGCGTCGAGCGTGCGGTAGATCTGCTGGAACGCCGTGCGCAGCGTCTCCGCTCCGACCGCCGGGTCGGCGGCGATGCGCTGGATCTCGCCGCTCTGGGTGGCGAGCATCTCCGCGTTGCCTCGGATCAGATCCTCCGTCGTCGTCCGCAGGACGTTCACCTGCTCGGTCACCTTGCGCTGGTTGTCCAGTGCCGAGGCCAGCATCACCGCGATGCGCAGCGCCGAGACCGTGGTGGTCGCGGCCCGGTCGACTCCCTTGATCAGCTCATCGTTGTTGCGGCGTACGAGATCCATCGCCAAGTAGCCCTGCGCGCAGACCGCGAGCTGGGTCAGCAGATCCTGGTGCTTCTGCCGTACGGGAAAGAGCACGTCGGCGCGGAGCGCGTCGGCCTGGACCGGGTCCGTCGTGTCGATCTCGGCGACGCGTCCCTCGATCGCCACGTCGAGCGCCTCGGTGAGGACCGCGTACTCCTGGAGCTTGCCCATCGTCTCCCAGAGGCGGCTGCGCTCGGTGTGCAGCGCGGCGTTGTCACGGCGCAGTTCGTCCTGGCCGCCTCTGAGCGATCCCACGATCTTGTTCAAGGTGGACTGCGAGGAGGCGTACTTGGCGGCGTGGTCCCGGAGCTTGTTGCCGCCCGGCAGCTTGGAGAGAAAGCGGCGGGCTCCCTTGCCCGGCGTGTCGCGCGGGTCCAGGTCCTCGACCGTACGGCGCAGTTCGACCAGCGAGGACGACACCCGGGACTGCGCGTCCTCGCCGCCGGATCCGAGTGAGCGGACCGTGCGGTCCAGCATCCTGTTGGACTGCTGGGCGGCGGCGCGGATGTCACCGGAGCCCAGTGCGGCGATCTCGCCGATGCGCGAGGTGAATTCGGGTGAGCGGACGTCGAGCGTGGCGAGCGACCCCACATAGTCCGTGGCGCGCTGTGTCATCTCCGCGCGTACGGAGTCGTCGAGCGGCACCAGTCCCGCCGCCTGCTCGGCGCGGACCGGGGCGACGGGCTCTGGTGGAGTGAGGATCAGCTCACTGGGCCCTCCGGGCTCCAGGCTGTTCTCTGTGGGCATGCGGTTCCCCCTGGGACGTGAAAAGTTCTGGTGCCCCGACGGGGCTGGTGTGCCGTACCGGACCGGGTTTTCCTGATGCGGCGTCAGGACCGGGCCCGCCGCGCCATCGCGTGCAGCACCTCGGTGGTGGGCACGGGTGCCTGGCGGACGCCGGTGAGCGTCTGGTTGAGATAGGCCGTGAGGGAAGCCGTCGCGGCGGTGAACTCGGCGGCGGCGCCCTGCGGACGGAAGCCATGGCGTACCGCCAGCTCGCGCAGCCGTTTGTCGGTGGAGAGCAGCTCGCCCAGCGCACGGCCGTTCTCGGTGAGCGGTACGAGGGTGTGGTCGCTGCTGACGGTGGTGTCCGGATAGAGCACCACCAGGTCACCGGTGTCCTCTCCGCGCAGCAGGAGCGAGGCCACCTGCGATTCGTACACCAGCACCAGCGGGTTTCCGACGCCGCTGATGAAGTCCCTGAACGGCGCGTCGGAGCCGGGCTGCTGTGCGCCCTGCACCGAGATCAGCCGCTTGAGCAGCGGAGCCGTGCGGGCCACGGCGGCGTCGTCGACGGCGACCTGTCCGCCGTCGGCGACATAGGAGGCCGCCGCGAGATAGAGCGCGCCCGAGCTGGAGGCGAGCGGGTCGGTGCTGGTGACGAAGACCGTCCCGGTCAGTTCGGTGTGGTCCGAGGACCCCTTGAGCTGCTGCCAGGTGCGCTTCGCGCGGGCCGCGTCGAGATAGGCGCTCATCCGCAGCGTGCCACGGGACTTGCCGTCCAGTGTGGCCAGCCCGTTGCCGGCCAGGACCTCGGCCGCGGAGCGGTGCGCGACGACGACCAGCGGCGAGTAGAACGGCCGCAGAGGTCCGCCCTGGACCTTGTACTTCTTGACCAGTCCGTCGGCCGGCGCCTTGGAGGCCGGGAAGGCGAAGTCGGAACCGTCCAGAAGCAGTTCCTCCATGGCCCAGGAGCCGGAGGTCTCCGCTTTCACTGTGAAGCCCTTGGCAGCGAGGGCCTTCACCACGTCGGGGTCGGAGAAGAACTCGGCCTTCTCCGATCCGATCACTCCGCGCACGGTCTTCGTTGCCGTGCTCGTGCCCTGGTTCTGCCGGCCTGCCACGACGGCTGCTGCCACTCCGCCGATCAGCAGCACCGCCAGGACTATTCCCACGATGCGTCTCACGGGAAAGAGCGTGCTCGCGGAAACCCACATTCCGGGCGGAGTTGGGTGGACGGCAGGTGAAGTACCCATCCCGGTAAGGAACCGGAAGGATACGTTCAGTGGCGCCCGGTCCACGCGCCTCCGCGGCCCGCGGACCGGGGCCGTCAGAGAGCGCCGATCAGTCGCTGGCCGGGCAGGTCCGACAGCTCCTGGAGTGCGGCGGTGTGCGCGTCCATCCGCTCGGCGGAGATGATCGCGGCGGCGGTGTCGGCGCGTGAGGCGGCGACGACGAGGGCGCGGCCCGCGAGGGCGAGCGCGCGGCGGTGGAGCTCGGCGGGGTCGGCGCCGGTGGTGACGCCAGGACGGCGCGCCGGCGAGGCGCCGCGCAGCCTGGCTATCTGTCCCGCGAGACACTCGGCCGCCGTGTCGAGACCGAGCTCGTCGGTGACGGCGAGGAGCGCGGAGAGATGTCCGGCGAGCTGGATGTCCAGCTCCTCCTCGCGGCTGCGGTGCGGGAAGTCGGCGTCGGCCATCGAGTGGACCGACTTGGTGCGGATCGGCTCGTACATGGATGGCCTCCTGGCGTGGTCAGGAGACCATCCTACCTTGGATCGAGTCTAAAGTTGAGTGAAGTCGCGATCTGCTGAGGTGCCGGGCCTACGGCTGGGAGTAGCCGTCGAGGAAGTTCCCGATCCGGGTCACCGCGTCCACGAGATCCTGCGCGGCGGGCAGTGTCACGATCCGGAAGTGATCGGGCTCGGCCCAGTTGAAGCCCGTCCCGTGCACGACCATGATCTTCTCGGACCGCAGCAGGTCCAGCACCATCTGCCGGTCGTCCTTGATCTTGTAGACCTTCGGGTCGAGCCGTGGGAAGAGATAGAGCGCGCCCTTGGGCTTGACGCAGGTCACACCCGGGATCTGGGTCAGCAGGTCGTACGCCGCGTTCCGCTGTTCCAGGATCCGGCCGCCCGGCAGGACCAGGTCGTTGATCGACTGCCGGCCGCCGAGGGCCGTGGCCACCGCGTGCTGCGACGGCATGTTGGCGCACAGCCGCATATTGGCCAGGATCGTCAGGCCCTCGATGTACGAGGCAGCGTGCTCCTTGGGGCCGCAGACCGCCATCCAGCCGGAGCGGAATCCGGCGACCCGGTAGTTCTTGGAGAGGCCGTTGAAGGTGAGCGTGAGCAGATCGGGAGCGACGGCGGCGGTCGGAGTGTGCGTGGCGCCGTCGTACAGGATCCGGTCGTAGATCTCGTCGGAGCAGACGATCAGATGGTGGCGGCGGGCGATCTCGGTGAGCGAGCGGAGCATCTCCTCGCCGTACACCGCGCCCGTCGGATTGTTCGGATTGATGATCACGATCGCCTTGGTCCGATCGGTGATCTTCCGCTCGATGTCGGCGAGATCCGGCATCCAGTCGGCCTGCTCGTCGCAGCGGTAGTGCACGGCCGTACCGCCCGCGAGCGAGACCGACGCGGTCCACAGCGGATAGTCGGGAGCCGGTACGAGCACCTCGTCGCCGTCGTCGAGCAGCGCCTGCATCGACATCTGGATCAGCTCGGAGACGCCGTTGCCGAGGTAGATGTCCTCGACGTCCAGCTCGATGCCCTTGGTCTGGTAGTGCTGCATGACCGCGCGCCGCGCGGACAGCAGGCCCTTCGCGTCGCCGTAGCCGTGCGCGTCGCCGAGATTGCGGAGCATGTCCTCAAGGATCTCGGGCGGGCACTCGAAGCCGAAGGCGGCCGGGTTGCCGGTGTTGAGCTTGAGGATGCGATGGCCTGCTGCTTCCAGCCGCATCGCCTCATCGAGGACCGGGCCCCGGATTTCGTAACAGACATTGGCGAGCTTCGTGGACTGGATCACCTGCATGTCCGCGAGCTTACGACCGCGTAACGCGCGCTGCCTGGTGTTTTCGGCCACGTCATCCGGTTCCGCGCGTGCCGTACGCGCGCCACGGTGCGGCCCAGGCCGTCCCCGGCCCGTCCACGGGCCCGGTTTCCCGTTCATCCTTATGGGTGAGACCGCGATGGGTGGGACCGCGCTCATGGGTGGGACCGCGCTCGCGTCAGCCCGCCACCGCGCGCAGCGCGCCGGGACGGCGGCCGGTGAGGGAGTCGAGCGCCGCCGCCGTGGCGTCGTCGGCGGGAAGGTGCACCAGCAGGCGCTGGCCGTCGGCGTCGGGCAGCGTGAGCGTCTCGCGGGCCAGCCGCAGCTCGCCCGCCTCCGGGTGCGTCAGCCGCTGCACTCCCGGATGCCGGGACATCCGGGACCCGGTCGACCAGCGGTCACCGAAGGGCGCTCCGGCGGTGAGTGTCAGCTCCTGGACCAGGTCCGCCAGATGCGGATCGTCCGGGATGGAGTCGGCCTTGAGCCGGGTGATCTGTTCATCGGCGGTGAGGTCCCACTCCGGATGGGCCGCGCGGGCCCGGGGATCCGTGAAGAGATACCGCGCGAGGCTCGGTACGGGAGCCTCCAGCACGCCGAGCGGACCGACGAGCTGCTCGTAACCCGTCGTGTACGCGATCACCTCGCTCAGCCTGTTCAGCAGGACGGCCGGAGTGGGCTCCAGCCGGTCGAGCAGCGCGCGCACGGTGGGCCGCGCCACGCGCGCGGGCGGCAGTCCGGCGCCGGGGCAGAGCTGGCCGGTGCCGGTGGTGAGCTTCTCGGCGTGCAGCAGGGTCAGCCGTTCGTCGGTGGTCAGCCGCAGGGCGTCGGCGAGCGCCGCGAGCACCTGCGGCGACGGATGGCGGTCCCGGCCCTGTTCGAGCCGCGCCAGATACTCGACGCTGATCCCGGCGAGCATGGCCAGCTCGGACCGGCGCAGACCGGGCGTACGGCGCCGGCTGCCGGGCGGGAGACCGGCCTCGGCGGGCGTCATGGCCTCGCGGCGGCTGCGCAGGAACAGGCCCAGCTCGTTGTCGCTCACCCAGGGAATGTACCCGCCACGGGGCCGCCGGATCGTAGCCCTGCCAGTACCAGCCTGGCCCGGGTCTTCCTCCGTGCGCCCGGCTGCGGCAGCCTGTGCCGGGGCCATGACCAGTGGTACCCGTATCCGCTCGGCCGGTCGCGGCACTCTCGGCGGCCTCCGCTCATACCTTCCGAAGGGTCATTCGTGTTCATCGCCTACGCCGTCGTCGGCATCCTGCTCGCCGCACTGCTGACGTTCTCCGCCATCGGCACCTTCACCCGCCAGGAGAAGATCGTCTCGTCGATGCGTGCCGTGCGCGTCCCGGACTCGTGGCTTCCGCGTCTCGCCACCCTCAAGGCGCTGGGCGCGCTGGGTCTGCTGGCCGGGCTGTGGATCACGCCGATCGGCGTGGCCGCCGCCATCGGCGTGATCCTCTACTTCATCGGCGCCGCGATCTTCCATCTGCGCGCCAAGGACTACGCGATCGCTCCGGTCGTGGTCATCCTCCTGGTGGCTGTCGCGGCCCTGGTGCTGCGCCTCGCTTCGGCCTGACGCGTCCGGCCAGGCTCGCGAGGCCGGGACGGCCCTCAGCCGGTCCGGCGGACGGAGCGGCCGGCCAGGACATCCGTGCGGCGGCCGTCCTCGATCACGAAGCGGCCGTCGATCAGGACATGCGGGATGCCCGTCGGCGGCGTGCGCGGTGCCTCGAAGGTCGAGCCCGCCGCGACCGTGTCCGGGTCGAAGAGGACAAGGTCGGCGCGGTAGCCCTCGCGGACCAGACCACGGTCGGGAAGACGGAGGCGGGCCGCCGGACGCGAGGTCAGATGGGCCACGCACTCCTCCAGCGTGAGGATGCCCAACTCCCGCGCGTACCGGCCGAGATAGCGAGGGAACGTGCCGTAGGCGCGCGGATGCGGCTTGGCGCCCTGGAGGATGCCGTCGCTGCCGCCCGTGTGGACCCGGTGGCGCATGATCTGCCGGACGTTCTCCTCGTGGCCGACATGCTGGAGGATCGTCGGGCCGAGCCGGTCCTCGATCAGCAGCCTGCGAGCGGTGACCCATGGCGTCTCGTGGCGCAGCCGGGCCGATTCGGCGACCGTCCTGCCGACATGGTCCGCGAGATCCGGCGCCGCCGAGACACCGGAGATCTCGATGGTGTCCCACTCGATCGGCACGCCGTGACAGCCGTCGGAGCCGATGACCTCCAGATGATGGCGGATCCGCTCGGCGGTCGCGTCGTCGCGGAGCCGGCCGAGAATCGCGTCCGGCCCGCCCTCGCTCGCCCAGCTCGGCAGCATCGCGACCAGCGTGGTGCAGCCCGGAGTGTAGGGATAGGTGTCGAGAGAGATGTCCGCGCCGGCGTCCAGCGCCTTGTCCAGCAGCGCGAGCAGCTCGGGCGCGCGGCCCTCGTTGACGCCGAAGTTCATGGTGGCGTGGGCGAGATGGAGAGCGCAGCCGGCCTGCCGGGTGAGCGTCACCATCTCCTCGTACGCCTGGAGCGCGCCGGCGCCGTAGGAACGGTGGTGCGGGCAGTAGTAGCCGTCGTAGCGCGCCACCACCCGGCACAGCTCGGTCAGTTCGGCGTCGTCCGCGTACATCCCGGGCGTGTAGGTCAGTCCTGAGGACATGCCGACCGCGCCCTGTTCCATGGACTCGGCCACCAGGCGCCTCATCCGCGCCAGTTCGGCCTCCGTCGCCGGGCGGTCGTCCCAGCCGACCGCGTACATACGGACCGTGCCCTGCGGGATCAGATACGCGGCGTTGACCGCGATGCCCTCGCCGCCGAAGCCGTGGTCGAGCCGGTCCAGATACTCGCCGACCGTACGCCAGTCGAAGTCGACGCCGGTGTCTCCGGGCGCTCCGCCGTTCCAGCCGGTGATCGTCTGCCGGACCTGGGCGAGGGTCGCGTCGTCGACGGGCGCGTACGACAGGCCGTCCTGGCCGATCACTTCGAGAGTGACGCCCTGCGCGGCCTTCGCGGAGTGGTCGGGGTCGCGCAGCAGCGCGAGATCGCTGTGCGCGTGCATGTCGATGAAGCCCGGTGAGAGGGCGAGGCCGGCGGCGTCCAGGACACGGGTGCCGGTGAGCCGAGGACCGCCGGTCCCGGCCGGAGTGCCGGTTTCACTCCGTATCGCGGTGATACGGCCGTCCGTGATGCCGACATCGGCGCGACAGGACGCGCCCCCGGTGCCGTCGATGACGCGTACGTCGCGAATGACGAGATCCATGTCCGGCCTCTCAGAAGAAGGTGCGGAGGAAGTCCGTGACCGTGCCGTCCGCCTCCACCAGCGGGATGAGCTGCCATTTGTCGAAGGACGTACACGGATGCGAGAGGCCCATCCCGACCCAGTCGCCGACCGCGAGCTCCGCCTCGTCCGAGGTGGACAGCCAGCCGTGCTGGTCGGACAGGGCCGTCATGGTGACGCCCGCCGCCGGGCGGATCTCGCCGGTACGGCCGTCCCGGATCACCTGGACCTCGGGAAGGTCGAGATCGTAGGCCGCGTCCCGCTTGCCCGCGTTGACAAAGGCCTGTCCGGCGGACGGACGCGAGACGACCTGCGCCCAGAGCCGGAACGCGGGCTGGAGGGCTCCCTCCTCGGGCACCCGGTTGAACGGAGTGAGATGGCGGTAGTGGCCGTCGTCGTGGGAGACGTACGCGCCGGAGCGCAGCAGCTTCAGTACCGGGCGGGAGAGCGCGGGAATCCCGGCGAAGACGTCCGCGACGGCGTCGAACCAGGCGCTGCCGCCCGCGCTGATCACGATCTCGTCCGTGGCGGCGAAGCGGCCGGCCTGGTCGAACTCGGCGGCCAGCGCGGTGAGCCGGCGCAGCCAGGCGCGGACGCCGGCGCCGTCGGCCGCCGGTACCTCGCCCTCGTATCCGGCGACTCCGGTCAGGCGCAGGGTCGGTGCGGCGGCCACCGCGTCCGCGACGGCGGCGCACTCGGCCTCCGTACGCGCTCCGGTGCGGGCGCCCTCGCCCGCGCCCAGTTCGACCACGACCTCCACCGCGCGGCCGGCGCCCGCCGCGCGCAGTGCCTCGTCCATCAGCTCCACACCGCGCACGGAGTCGGCGTAACAGATGAAGCGGAAACCGGGATCGCGGTCCAGCTCGGCGGCGACCCAGCGCAGCGCCGCCGCGTCGACCAGCTCATTGGCGAGGAAGATCCGTCCGATGCCGAACGCGCGGTAGACACGGGCCTGGTGCGGCACGGCCGCCGTGATGCCCCAGGCGCCGCGCGCGAGCTGGCGGTCGAAGAGCTGAGGCGACATCGAGGTCTTGCCGTGCGGCGCGAAGGCGAGACCGTGGCGCTCGGAGTAGGTCTCCAGCAGAGCGAGGTTGTGCTCGACCGACTCGGCGGAGAGCGCGAGGACGGGCGTGGTGAAGCCACCGGTGAACAGATCGCGGCGCTGGGCGGCGAGCGCGGAGACCGTCAGGCCCTCGGCGTCGGGCGGCAGCGCCTTGAAGCGGTGGTCGACACGCTCGTCGCCGAGCCGGTCGGCCGGTCGCGGGCCGAGTGGCTCGTCCTGTCGCTCGTCCTGGCGTCGGTCGGCGGCCATGGGCCCTCCCCTTGTCTGTGGCGTTGCGATGCCGAGGCGTTGCAACATTTGCAACAACCATTGCGCGTATTGCTTGTCGCTGTCTAACATCCGAGCCGACACCAGGTCAATGGTGACCCGTCCGTCGACCGCCGAGCGCGAGGAGCTGTGGAGTGACCGGAACCGTAGAGGCGGACATCCACCCGCGCGTGGAGGTCGTCTGCCTCGGTGAGTCCATGGTCACCTTCCTGCCCTCCCGGCCGGGCCGCCTCGCCGATGTCCCGTCCTTCGCCCGGACGATCGGCGGCGCCGAGTCCAATGTCGCCTGCGCGCTGGCCGCCGCCGGACACGCGGTGAAGTGGATCAGCCGGGTCGGCGCCGACGGCTTCGGTGATCATCTCGTCGACGCGGTCGCCGCGTACGGCGTCGATACGTCGGGCGTCCGCCGCGATCCCGGCCGGCCGACCGGCATCTACTTCCGTACGGCGACGGACCGGGCCACCGACGCCCATGAGGTCGCCTACTACCGGGCCGGTTCCGCGGCCTCCGCGATGTCTCCGGAGAACATGCCGTCCGCCGATCTGTGGTCGGGCCGCGTCCTGCATCTGTCCGGCATCACCGCCGCGCTCTCGGACGACTGCCTCGCGCTGATGCGGGAGCTCACGGCCCGCCGGCCGGGCCGCCCGCTGGTCTCCTTCGACGTCAACCACCGGCCGGGGCTGTGGCGCGACGCGTCCGGCGCACGCGTGCTGCTGGACCTCGCGCGCGGCGCCGATCTGGTCTTCGTCGGCGAGGACGAGGCGGCGCAGGCGTGGGACCTGCGCGGTGCGGACGCGATCCGGGAGGCGCTTCCGGAGCCCGGCACGCTCGTGGTCAAGCGCGGCGGCGCGGGAGCGACCCTGTACACGCGGGAAGCGGCGCACGGCCGGCGGGACACGGTCACCGCAGTCCCCGCGCTGCGCGTCGAGGTCGTCGCGCCCGTCGGCGCCGGAGACGCCTTCGCCGCCGGATTCCTCTCCGCGACGCTGCGCGGACTGCCCGCCGCCGCCCGGCTGCGGCACGGCCATCTCATGGCCGCCGCCGCCCTCACCGCTCCCGGTGATCTCGGTACACCGCCCTCCCGGGCACACGCCGACCGGCTCGCCGGCCTCTCCGCGGCCGGCTGGGAGAGACTTCGTCTCGGCCCCGGCTGGACGGCGGCCACGGAGCAGGAGGTACGTACCCCATGAGCCAGACAGTCGACCGAGCGCTGAGCATCCTTCCGCTGCTCGCCCAGGGACCCGCCGACCTCGGGCAGGTCGCCGACCGGCTCGGCGTCCACAAGTCCACCGCGCTCCGGCTGCTCCGCACGCTCCACGAGCACGGGCTCGTCTACCGCCAGCAGGACAACCGCTACCGCCTCGGCGCCCGGCTCTTCGCGCTCGCCCAGGAAGCCGTCGAGAACCTCGACATACGCGAGATCGCGCATCCTCATCTCGTCGCGCTCAACGAACAGTGCGGCCACACGGTCCATCTCGCGGTGTACGAGGAGAACGAAGTCCTCTACATCGACAAGGTCGAGAGCCGCTATCCGGTCCGGATGTACTCCCGGATCGGCAAGCCGGTCGCGATCACCGTCGCCGCCGTCGCCAAGCTGCTGCTCGCGGACCTTCCCGAGGCGGAGCGCCGCGCACTCGCCGAGCGCCTGGAATTCCCCATGTACACGTCCCGTTCGATCCCGAACGCGGCCGCCTTCCTCAAGGAGCTGGCGACCGTACGCGAACAGGGCTGGGCCACCGACCTCGGCGGCCACGAGGAGTCCATCAACTGCATCGGGGCTCCCATCCGCGGTGCGGACGGCCGGGTCGTCGCCGCCATGTCGGTCTCCGCGCCGAATGTCGTCGTCACCGCCGAGGAACTCCTCACCCTCCTCCCGCTGTTGCGCCGCAGCGCCGCCGCGATCAGCGGAGAGTACTCCGGCAGCACCCACCCCAAGGAAGCTTCATGAGCGACAAGACCGCACTCACCCCGGCCACCCACACCACTCCGCCGGCGAAGTTCTCGCACGGCGTCCGCAAGGGCAACATCCTCCAGGTCGCGGGCCAGGTCGGCTTCCTCCCCGCCGTCGAGGGCCAGGCGCCCACCACGGCCGGCCCGACCCTGCGTGAGCAGACCCTGCAGACCTTCGCCAATGTCCGGGCGATCCTGGAGGAGGGCGGCGCGAGCTGGGACGACGTCATGATGATGCGCGTCTACCTGACCGACGTCGACCACTTCGCCGAGATGAACGCGATCTACAACGCGTACTTCGAGGAGCAGGGACTCAAAGAAGCTCCCGCCGCGCGGACGACGGTCTATGTCGGTCTGCCCAAGGGCCTGTTGATCGAGATCGACGCCCTCGCCGTGCTCGGCTGACCTTCCCGCGCGCCCGCACCGCCGGACTCAGCCCGCCATTTTCCCGCATCCCGCGCCGCTCGGCACGGCGCGCCCGCCTCCGGGGCGCCGCGCCGCGGTTCCCGCTGCCCAGAACAGAAGGTCTCCTCATGCCGCTCGCCGCTGACGCGCCACCGGAAACCCCACCACACACCGGTGGACTGCTGCTTCTCATCGACGGCACCGCCGGTCTGCTGACCGTCGCCGCTCTCGGTATCGCTCTGCTCCTCATCCTGATCATCAAGGTCCGGCTGCAGCCGTTCGTCGCGCTGCTCGGCGTCTCCATAGCCGTCGGCCTCGCCGCCGGTCTCTCCGTCACCGAACTCTTCGGCACGGTCCAGAAGTCCGCCGCCGTCTCGATGATCGAATCCGGGATGGGCGGCATCCTCGGCCATGTCGCGATCATCATCGGGCTGGGCACCATGCTCGGTGCGATCCTCGAAGTGTCCGGCGGAGCCGAGGTGTTGAGCTCCCGGCTGCTGAATCTCTTCGGTGAGAAGCGCGCGCCGCTCGCCATGGGCGTCACCGGTGTCGTCTTCGGTATACCGGTCTTCTTCGACGTCGGCATCTTCGTACTCGCGCCGATCGTCTACGCCGCCACCAAGCGCTCCGGAAAATCGATCCTGCTGTACGCGATGCCGCTGCTGGCCGGTCTCTCGATGACCCATGCCTTCCTGCCTCCGCACCCGGGCCCGGTCGCCGCCGCGGGACTCTTCAAGGTGGACCTCGGCTGGGTCATCCTGATGGGCATCGTCGTCGGCGTCCCGTCCGTCCTCGCCGCCTGGGCCTACGCGGCCTGGATCGGCAAGCGCATCTTCGTCGAGGTCCCGCAGGACATGGTCGAGGCCGCGGCGGAGGCGAAGAGCGCGGTCGCCGCCGAGCAGCGCGCCTCGGGTGTCACTCCGCGCGAGACACCGGTCTCGCTGGTCACGGTCCTCGCGATCATCGGGACGCCGCTGGTCCTGATCCTGCTGGCGACCTTCTCGTCCATCGCGCTCGACCCGTCGACGGGCCGCTCCGTCATCGAGTTCTTCGGCCACCCGTTCGTGGCGCTGACCATCGCGCTGCTGCTCGCCTACTACCTGCTGGGCGTCCGCCGCGGCTGGTCCCGCAAGTCCCTGGAGAGGGTCTCCACCGCCTCGCTGAAGCCGGTGGGCAACATCCTGCTGGTCGTCGGAGCCGGCGGAGTCTTCGGCGCGATCCTCAAGGGCAGCGGTATCGCGGACGCCCTGGCCGACACCTTCAACGACGTGGGCCTGCCGGTCATCCTGCTGGCGTGGCTGATCTCGGTCGTGCTGCGGGTCGCACAGGGCTCGGCGACGGTCGCGATCGTCACCACGGCGGGCATCGTCGTGCCGCTGGTCGAGGGCCAGGACCTCTCGCAGGCGCATCTCGCTCTGATCATCATGGCGATCTCGGCGGGCTCGATCTTCGCCTCGCATGTGAACGACGGCGGCTTCTGGATGGTCGCGAAGTACTTCGGCATCTCCGAGCGCGACACCCTGAAGTCCTGGACGGTCCTGGAGACCGTCCTGTCGGTGGCGGGCTTTGTGGTCGCGGCGCTGCTCAGCCTGATCATCTGAGGGCCGTGCCGGGACGGGGCCGGACGGTACGGGCGGGAGGCCGCGGCGGGACGCGACCTCCCGGCCCGCGCGGTGGCCGTGCTCAGACGGCCTTCGCGCAGACGTAGTTCTCACCGTCGTCGACCTCGTACCAGTAATAGCGAGTGGAATCGCCCGCGAACGCACGGCACTCGGGATCGCTTCCGTCCGACGGCATGCCGAAGTAGCTGGTGATCTGCATGACGTACGTGTAGCCCTCGGGCACGGTGTCGGCGGCGCAGCTCCACACGGTGCGCAGGCTGCCGACGCCGACGCCGTCGCCGTCGGCCCTGGCGATGAAGCACTGACCGGTCCGGTATTTACGCGTCAGGCAGAGGCTGGTGACGACGCCGTCGTCGCCGGCGTTCGTCCAGCTCTCCTCGTCGTCCGAGCCGCAGTCCTGGTCGCTGTCCGAGACGGCGGACACGACACGGTTGTAGGCGTCGGCCGATTCGCAGTCGACACGCTCCGGTACGGCATCGCTCCAGCCGCCGCGTCCGTCGTCGTGCGAGCTGAGGCAGTCTCCGGTGGCCACGGCGCGGAACGCGAGATCCGTGGGATTCGGCGCGGGCGTGTCCGGCAGGCTGGTGCCGGGATACGAGGCGGCGTAGGAACTGCCGCCGCTCGGCGCGTCACCGCCGGCGTCCTCGGTGTCCCAGGGCTGCCAGATCACAAAGACGAAGAAGGCCAGGACGGCCAGGAAGGTGCCTCCGCAGCCGGAGGACTTCTTGGCGGCGCCGGACGACGGACGCGTGCCCGCCGCGGAGCCGGTCGAGGAGCCCGCCGAGGCGCGCGGGCCGGAGGAGGAACCGGCCGAGGCGCGCCGCGCGTTGGCGGCGGGACCGGCGGCCGACGCCGACCGCGACTCCCGCTCGGCGCGCTGCTGCTCGGCCCGCCTCGCGGCCACGGCACGTGCGAGCTGCTCCCGCTGGGCCCGCCGCTCGGCCCGTTCGCGTTCCGCGCGGTCGTGCTCGCGGGCTGCCCGCAGCCGTTCCCGTTCCCGTCTCTCCTTCTCCTTCTCCTTCCCTTCTCGCTCTTCTCGCTCTTCCCGTTCCTGTCGCCGCCGGTCGGCGTCGTCCGGCGCGGGACCTTCGGCGCGCGCACGGGTGTACTGCCGGGTCGGTCCCGGGTCCGGCAGCGCGCGTGTGCGCTGGTCCACGGTCGGCGCGTCGGCGTCGGCGTCGGCGTTCGCGCCGGAGCCCGGACCCGGTCCCTCCCGCAACGCCCGGCCCTGCTGCTCGTACTCCTCGATCAGCGCCGTCCAGCGCGGCGGCAGCCAGCGGGCGCCGCTCTGCGACACCGGCAGTCCGACGAGGCCGGACCTGAACTGGGCGAGCACATCGGCGGGCCGGGGCCGGCCCGCCGGGTCCGCCGCCAGACAGGCGCGGATCAACTGCTCCAGCTCGCGCGGCAGTCCGTCCAGCTCCAGCTCGACTCGTGACACCCGGGCCAGCAGCCCCAACGTGTCACCGTTGTCGGCGTACGGCGGCCGGCCGACCGCGAGATGGAAGAGCGTCGCGCCCAGGGAGTAGATGTCGGAGGCCGCCGTGGACGGCTCGCCTCTGGCCTGCTCGGGCGAGGTGAAGGCGATCGTGCCGAGAGTGAGGCTGGTCCGGGTGAAGTCGCTCGCGTGCGAGATCCCGAAGTCGATGACGCGCGGGCCGGTCAGCGGAAGCAGTACGTTCGGCGGCTTGATGTCCCGGTGCACGATGCCCGCGTCGTGCAGGGCGACCAGCGCGGCCGCCACTCCGGCTCCGACCCACCGGACGGCCGAGGCCGGCGGATGTCCGGCCGTCCGTACCAGCTCGGCCAGCGACGGCGCGGCGATGTACTCGATCGCCATCCAGGGACGCGGCGCACCGGCGTCGGCGTCGAGCACGCGCGCGGTGTGGCCGCTGTCGATCCGCTGGGCGAGGGCCACTTCGCGGGCGAACCGCCGTCGGTCGGTGGTGCTGACGGTGCCTTCGGCGAGCAGCGTCTTGACCGCCACCAGCCGGCGGTCGGCGGAGCGCGCCAGATATATCCGGCCCATTCCGCCCGAGCCGAGTCGGCCGATGATCCGGTACGGCCCCAGCGTCGCCGGGTCGTCCGTACCCAGCCGCTCGATCTTCGCCCCGGACATGCCTCAGCTCCCCCTGCCGCACCGCGACCCCGCCGCGTTCCCCGCGCGATGGATAACACGCCGGGCACCGCCGCCCCGTTCCCGCCCGCGCGTCCGGAATCCACGAGGCATGGTTGCCGGTCGTCCGGCTTGCGTCAACAATGCGCATGACCGTCAAACATGCGCATGACAAGCCGAAGAAACTTCGGCCACAGAGGGGACCCCACATGAGAAAGCCTCTCCTCGGCGCGCTCGTCGCCGTCCTGCTCCTCGGAGCGGGAGCGGCGCCCGCGATGGCCACAAGCCATCGGACGACCGCGTCCACGCAGACCACCGAGGCCGACCGGACGACCCCTGTCCGGGCCAAGGCGGTCGACTTCGCCGGAACGGTGGCGCTCAGCAACTGTTCCGGCTCTGTTGTACGTGTGCCAGGGTCGCAGCCGAGCGACCCCGCTCTGGTCCTGTCCAATGGTCACTGCCTGGAGAGCGGCTTTCCCGGCGCCGGAGAGGTCGTCGTCGACCAGCGCTCCACCCGTACCTTCGGCCTGCTGAACTCCGCGGGCAGCAGGGTCGCGACGCTGCGCGCGAGCAAGGTCGCGTACGCGACGATGACCGACACCGACATCTCGCTGTACCAACTGACCAGCACCTACGCCCAGATCCAGAGCTCGTACGGGATCACCGCGCTGGAGCTCAACGCCACCCGCCCGGTGCAGGGCAGCGCCATCAAGGTCGTCTCCGGCTACTGGAACCGCATCTACACCTGCGCCATCGACGGCTTCGTCCACCGGCTGAAGGAAGGCGAGTGGACCTGGAAGGACTCGATCCGCTACACCTCCGCCTGCGACACGATCGGCGGCACCTCGGGCTCGCCGGTGATCGACGACGCCACGGGCAAGGTCGTCGCCGTCAACAACACCGGTAATGAGGACGGCGGCCGCTGCACGCTCAACAACCCGTGCGAGGTCGACGAGAACGGCACCGTCACCGTGCGGCAGGGCATCAACTACGCCGAGGAGACCTATCTGATCGTGCCGTGCGTCGGCACGGGCAGCAGGATCGATCTGAGCCGCGCGGGCTGCACGCTGCCCAAGCCGTAACCACCGGGAAACCGGCACCGACGGCGGCGTCATCCACCGGCGCCCCGGACCCGCCGTCCGGGGCGTCGTCCCGTTCGCCCTCTTGCGCGATCACCGGGGCCCCGCTTTGGTGACGTGGGTCACGTAGGGGGACGAGTGGAAAGGCGATGGCGCATGGCTGACACCGCGGACCGTGGTACGGAGCCGGCGGAGACGCGCGAACCGGGCCCGCCCGGGGCCGGTACGGACGAGAGGGGCCCGGGCCCTGCGCGCGAGCCGGGCTCCCGGGCGTCCGGTGCGCGCGAGCCGGGCCGGCCCGAGGACAGGGCCGAGTCCCGTCCGCGCAAGGCGAGTTGGCGGTATATCGGCCCCGGAATCGTCGTCGCGGCGACCGGCGTGGGCGCGGGCGACCTGGTCGCGACCCTGATCGCGGGCAGCACGTTCGGCTACACCCTGCTGTGGGCCGCGATCATCGGCTGTGTCGTCAAGGTCTCGCTCGCCGAGGCCACCGGCCGCTGGCATCTCGCCACCGGCCGTACGCTCTTCGAGGGCTGGCGCAGCCTCGGCCACTGGACCAGCGTCTACTTCGCGATCTATGTCGTCGTCTGGGGCTTTGTCTACGGCGCGACGGCCATGTCCTCCAGCGCGCTGCCGCTCGTCGCGCTCTTCCCGGCCGGGCCAGGTCTCAAGACCTGGGCGGTCATCACCGGGCTGACCGGTCTGGTCTTCGTCTGGTTCAACCGGTACGCCGTCTTCGAGAAGGTCATGACGGTGCTGATCGGGATGAAATTCCTGATCGTCGTGTATGTCGCCGTCCGCGTCGTGCCCGACCTCGGCGCCGCCTTCGCGGGCCTTGTGCCGGCGCTGCCGGACGGCTCGCTCTTCTACACTCTCGGACTGATCGGCGGCGTCGGCGGCACCATCACCATGGCCGCGTACGGCTACTGGGTGAATGCCAAGGGCTGGACCAACTCCGGCTGGATGAGCGTGATGCGCCTGGACAACCGCGTCGCGTACCTCACCACCGGCGTGTTCGTCGTCGCCATGCTGATCATCGGTGCCGAGCTGCTGCACTCCTCCCATACCGCGCTCACCTCGGGCGACCGCGGACTCATCGATCTCGGCTCGGTCCTGGAGGACCGTTTAGGCGTGGTCACCGCCAAGCTCTTCCTGATCGGCTTCTTCGCCACGTCCTTCGGCGCGCTCATGGGCGTGTGGCACGGCGTGAGCCTGATGTTCGCGGACTTCGTGGAGCGCATCAGGAAGGAGCGCGCGGGCGCGCCGGTGGACGAGGCGACGGGGATGGTCGAGGAGGTCGCGGCCGGTGAGCGCGAGCGCTCGCTGCCGTTCCGCGCGTATCTGCTCTGGCTGACCTTCCCGCCGATCGGCCTGCTCTTCCTCGACCAGCCTTTCGGTCTGGTCGTGGTCTACGGCGTGCTGGGCGCCTTCTTCATGCCGTTCCTGGCGCTGACGCTGCTCTGGCTGCTCAACTCCTCGCGCACTCCGGCGCGGTGGCGCAACGGCATCGTGAGCAATGTGATGCTCACGGCGGCCGGACTGCTGTTCGTCGTGCTGTGCGTACAGCAGGTACGGGACCTGGCCCGGTAGCCGGACCCGCTCCGGTGGGGCCGGACGCGCGACAGCGCCGTCGGGTGGGGTTCGACGGCGCTGCCGGCCCTGTGGGGGGTCTCGGTGACCGGCACGCGGTGCGGCCGGCCGGATGGTGGCGGTGGCTAAGGAAGGCTGTGGACGTGCGGTCCGACGGCGTTCGACCAGGCGTTGCCGGCCGTGGCGTCCCAGTTGGTGGACCAGGTCATGGCGCCACGCAGGCCGGGATAGGTCCTGGACGGCTTGAACGAACCGCAGTTGGTGCCCTTGGCGAGGCAGTCCAGCGCGTTGTTCACGATGGACGGCGCCACATAGCCGCTGCCGGCGCCTCGTGTGGAGGCGGGGACGCCGATGCCGACCTGGGACGGGTCGAGGCCGCCTTCGAGCTGGATGCAGGCGAGTGCGGTGAGGAAGTCGACGGAGCCCTGGGAGTAGACCTTGCCGTCGCAGCCGAGCATGGAACCGCTGTTGTAGTACTGCATATTGACGACGGTGAGGATGTCCTTGACATTCAGCGCGGTCTTGAAGTACTCACCGGCGGTGGACTGCATGTCGATGGTCTGCGGCGCCATCGTGAGCACCAGGCTCGATCCGGCCCTGGTGGAGAGCTGGCGCAGCGCCTTCGTCATATAGGTGGAGTTCAGGCCGTTCTCCAGGTCGATGTCGACACCGCTGAAGCCGTACTCCTGCATCAGCGCGTAGGCACTGTTGGCGAAGGCGGTCGCGGAGGCGTCGCTGTTGACCGAGACGCTGCCCTTCTCGCCGCCGACCGAGATGATCACGGACTTGCCGGCGGACTTCTTCGCGGCGATGTCCGCCTTGAAGTCGGCGACGGAGCCGTAACCGACGGCCGGGTCGAGATTGAAGGTGATCTGGCCGGGCGTCGTCGTCGCGTCGGCGAACGACACGGCGATGATGTCGTACTGCGACTGAACGTCACGCAGCTTCTGGACGGCCGCGCCGTTGTTGAAGTTCTGCCAGTAGCCGGTCAGCGCGTGCCTCGGGACCGCCGGGTTGCCCGGGTTGCCACCGCTGGTGGCCGTCTTCCCGGTGACCGCCGCGGACTTGGCGGACTCACCGGCCGAGTTGGTCGCGCTCACCTGGAACTGGTACGAGGTGTTGGCGGCCAGTCCCGTCACGGTGGTGGACGTGCCGCTCGCCGACTGGACCTTCGTGCCCGCCTGGTACACGTTGTATCCGGTCGCGCCGGACACGCCGCTCCAGTTGAGCGTGACGGACGACGAGGTCACGGAACCGACCGCGAGTCCGGCGGGCGTGCCGGGCACCTGCGGGCCGGGGTCGGTGCCTCCGCCGCCGTCGGGGCCGAAGACGGAGAGATCGTCGGCGTAGTAGGCGCTCTGCCCGTACCAGCCGTGGGTGTAGACGGTCACCGACCTGGTCGAGGCGCCGGTCCTGAAGCTGGTGGTGAGCTGCTTCCAGCCGGAGCTGTCCGGAGTCCAGGTCGACACATCGGTCGTCCCGGTGCCTTCGGCGCCGAGATATGTGTAGCCGCCCTGCACCCAGGCGCTCAGTGTGTAGGTCGAGTTGGGCTGCACGGCCACGGCCTGCGTGCACTTGGCGTTGTCCTGTCCCTGCGGCGTGCCGCGCAGCGCGGCGGCGCCACCGTGCACAGGCGATCCGACGGTCGCTCCGCTGCCGGCCGAACAGGTCCAGTTGCCGAGCCCGGACTCGAAGCCCGCGTTCTTGGCCACATTGATGTCGGCGGCCTGTGCGGTCCCGACCAGCCCGGTCAGACTCAGCGCACCGGCGGCCACCACAGCCACCGCCCCGCCGATCCAGGTCCTTATGCGTCCTCTGCCGCCTGGTGCGCGTTCCACTTGCTGCCTCCGCTGGGTTTGGGGATGGAGGTACGGGATGAGGGGAACGGTGGCCACCGTCGGGCGTAAAACTGGTCCAGACCAATCAAGTTGTCAAGACCTCTGGCAGCAGGTCGTATACGGCGGCGCCGCTCCGCCGGCCGCCGCGCCGGCCCGCACGGGCGGACCGGGCCGCTCATTCCTCCTGGAGCCGGTCCGCCGCGTAGCCCGAGACGCAGCCCACCACCAGCACCGCGTTCGACATCAGCAGGCCCTCCGCCGCGAGTGCGCTCCACTGGAGCGACATGTTCACCGCCTGCGCGGCCACCGGGACCGCGAACGCGGCGGCGAAGTGCTGGAACGGCACATCGCGGAAGGGCTCGCGATGGAGGCGGCCGGCGACCCAGGCCGTGAGGCCGAGGCACACGGCGTTCGGAAGATGGATCAGCAGCAGACGGCCCGGAAACGTCTCCAGGTTGTCCTCCGAGGCGAGATGGCCGTACACCAGCGTCGCCTGGAAGTACTCCGTGAAGAGCAGCACGACGAGGCCGGCCGCCCAGCACCGGACGAGCGCGAACACCGCCGCCCCGCGCCCCTCGGCCGGCGGAGCGGGCGCCCCGGGGCCGTCGTATCGCGTCATCGCTCCTCGCCTCCGATCAGATCCCCGAGCGAAGGCCCGAGCCGGGCGGTGGCCGCCGTGGAGACCGCCTCCGAGGGCGGCCGTCCGGTGGTCCGCATGCCGCTGGCGGTGGTGCTCATGGCGTGTGTGCTCCTGTCGTCGGGACCGGGTCGCACCGTAGCGGTAGCGGGAACGGAGCCGTGGCTCTCCGACGGCCTCCCGCGCGGCCGTGGCACCGCGGTCCCGCTCGGGTCCGCACCGTTTCACGACTCGTCCGACGTCTCCTCGGCGACCGTATGTATTTCGCACACGGAATCGGCATGGAAGCCTGAGGGCTGTCCCGTGACCCGACCCGGACCCAAAGCGGAGTAGTTGGGTCAAGATTTCGGCCAAACAAACGTTTATTGAAACGCGAGTCAACACCTGACTGCTTCGCCCGGCTTTGCCTGCGCCGGTCGCGTGGAGACCGCGGTACCGGCATCCGAAAGGTGTTCTCCGTACCGTACAGACGCGGATAAAGTGCTGGGGCAGGAGCACGGAGCAGGAGAGATCTGCGGTCGCCGGGACTCCGGCGGCCGGAGCTGAACGGGGAACCAGCGTGCCGACCGCGATTGCTGTCACCAGCCCTGATCTGGTGCTACCACCGACGGACCACCAGACGCCCACCGCGGCGCTGCTGCAGTCGCCCGACGTTCAGTCGCTGGACGCCGCGCTCGCCGACACGCAGGTCCTCGTGGAGCAGCACGGTTATGTCATCGCCCTCTATCCGGCTTCCATCCCCGTGGCCCATGAGCGTCGGCTGCACACGGTCCGCTCGGTCCTGGAGAGCGATCGCATCGCCCTCCTGAAGCTCGATCTGCCGCCTCTCGGCATCGCCGTACTCGTACGCCAGCTCAGGCAGTTGTCGATCTGCGACTTCAGCGCCGGGATCGTCGCCTCCGCCGCCC
Source organism: Streptomyces sp. AK02-01A (assembly GCF_033795305.1). NCBI lineage: Bacteria > Bacillati > Actinomycetota > Actinomycetes > Kitasatosporales > Streptomycetaceae > Streptomyces > Streptomyces sp. AK02-01A. Next base: position 82,629 of record NZ_JARBAE010000011.1, on the reverse strand, counting down.
GGCTGCTCTCCCACTACATCTACGCCGGAGCTCTGCTCAACTCCGTCGCCAAGCTCGACCGCGTACCGGTGAGCCTCAAGGCGCACGCGAAATCGTGGGTGCCCGGTTCCCAGTTCGGCGTTCTCGCCAACCCCACGCCTGAATTGATCAAGGTCGGGAGCGCCGAACTCACGGGACCCGAGTTCGGCACGCAACTGATCGTCGCGAAAGGCCAGTTGCAATCGGACTGGGTGACCGCGACTCTCGCGCCCGCCTGGCGCGTCCAGGGAATCCAGGAGAGCGCGCTGCCGGGAGATTCGCCGGGCTGGTGGGGGACTTCCAGGATGATCGAGTTCGCCGCGTTCCTGCCGGACATCTCCGTCCTCTACCAACTGGTCTCCTCCGTCCGACGGGAGGTGTGTTCCTGGTGCGGTTTCGAACTCATAGGTGACCGCTGCGGATTCTGTCTGGCACCGCTCGTGCCGCCCGAGAACCAAACCCGCGCTCCCCGTGCCCTGAGCACCGGAACACAATCCGTGCGCCACGGGCCGTAATACGCCGGCCCGGTCCGAATGGACCGATGAGGCTTCCGGGTGAAGCCGGCACCACCGGCCTTGCACCGCGACCGCTCCGCTCGTCCATCTCCCGCGACCTGTCCGATGTCTCCGTCCCACGTCCCCGAACGAGGTTGTCCCGCTCATGAATTCACGGCAGCGCCGCGGCATCATACTCCTTCTTCTTTCGGTCCTCTGTGCCTTCGGTGCCTTCGCGGGCGTGCTCTCCGTTATCAGCGACGTGAATTCGAAGGTCGGGCCGGAGGTGGCCGCCTATCAGCTCAGGTCTGATGTGGCGCCGTACACACCGCTGAGCGAAAGCCAGTTCGTGAAGATCACGATGCCCAAGCGCTGGCTCTCCGAGAACGCCGTGACCGATCTGTCCGTCGTCAATGGAAAGATCGCGGTCACCCAGCTCAAAAAGGGCTCGCTGCTGCAGGACGACATGATAGTCAAGCGCCCCGCGCTCGCCAGTGACGAGCAGGAGATCGCCATCATGATCGACGCCGCGACCGGCGTCGCCGGCAAGATCACTCCCGGTGCCCTGGTCAATATCTTCGCGACGTTCGCGGCCGAGGACGAAGGCGCGAGGGCCCAGTCCCGGATCATCGTCGCCAACGCCAAGGTCATCGACGTCGGCCGGCTCACCGCACTGGAGCCGAAGGACAACAACAGGAGCAGTGGACCCGAGCAGGCGGTGCCGATCACCTTCGCGCTGAAGACGAAGGACGCCCAGCGCGTCGCCTATGCCGAATCCTTCGCGGAGCACGTACGGCTCGCGCTCCTCGCCGACGGCAGCCCGTCCACGCTGCGCCCCGGAGAGAACACCTACACCCTCGAAGGGGACAAGTGAGGGACGAATGACCACCCGAATCCTCCCGGTCGTCGGCGACGCCGACGCGGCCCGGTCCGTCACCACTCTGCTCAGCCAGCTCCCCGACGCGGAGCCGGCCGCGCCGATCGGTGACTCGACCTCGCTGATCGACACCCTGGCACGCCTGGCCGCCGAGTCGATCGACGAACTGCCCGAGGTCGTACTGGTCCATGAGCGCATCGGTCCCGTGCCGGCCCTGGAACTGATCCGGGAGGTGGCCCTGCGCTTTCCCGCGGTCGGGGTCGTCCTCGTCACCGTGGACGCGAGCCCCGGCCTCTTCTCGGCCGCGATGGACGCCGGTGCCCGCGGACTGGTCGGACTTCCGCTCTCGTACGAGGAACTGGCCCAGCGCGTCCAGGCCGCGGCGGGCTGGTCCGTGGGTGTACGGCGCCATCTCGGCCAGGGCGGTGATGTCTTCACCGGTCCCGGCGGCACCGTCGTCGCGGTCAGCGGGTCGAAGGGCGGCGTCGGCACCACCTTGACCGCGGTCCAACTGGCGCTCGCGGCACGGGCGTCCGGCATGAACACCGCACTGGTGGACCTGGACCTCCAGGCCGGAGACGTCGCCTCGTACCTCGATGTGCAGTTCCGCCGCTCGATCGTGGACCTCGCGTCCATCCAGGACATATCTCCCAGAGTGCTTCAGGACGCGGTCTTCATCCACGAGAGCGGTATCGGGCTGCTGCTGGCACCGGGAGAGGGTGAGCGGGGCGAGGAGATCAACGACCGGGCCGCGCGGCAGATCCTCAGCGCGCTCCGCAACCGGTACGAGGTCGTGGTCGTCGACTGCGGCACGCAGATGAACACGGCGAACGCGGCGGCGATCGAAATGGCCGACACCACTCTGCTGGTGACGACACCGGACGTGGTGTCCGTCCGGGCGGCCAAGCGCATGGTCCGGCTCTGGGACCGGCTCCAGATCCGCAAGGCGGAGGAGACCGTCGTCGTGGTCAACCGCTATACGCGCGGGACCGAGATACAGCCGCCTCTCATCGAACGGATCACGGCCACCCGGGTCTCCCGGGTGGTCGTTCCCGCCAACTTCAAGGAGCTCCAGGCCGTGGTCGACGCGGGGCGGATGCAGGACCTGGAGGCCAAGTCGACGGTGAAACAGGCGTTGTGGGCTCTGGCGGGAGAACTGGGTCTGGTGAAGGCGCCCCCGGCGGGCGAAGGACAGCGCAAGATGAAGGGCGACCGGGGGTCCGTCCGCTTGCGCGGGGGACGGGCGAAGTGACATGGCTGAGGGGGAGATCTGAACCATGAAAGGACCTGGAACACTCCCGAAGAAGAGAAAACCACGACCGTGGAACGATCACGGCCAGGCGGTCATCGAGTTCACCGGTGTGGTTCCGCTCATCCTGGTGACTCTCATCCTGCTCTGGCAGGCCGCTCTGGTCGGATATACCTTCTCGCTCGCGGGCAACGCGGCGGACAAGGCGGTACACGCGGCCGCGGCGACCGACAGCGGCGACCGGGACGCCGCCTGCGAGGCCGCAGGCCGTGAGGATCTTCCGGCCGCCTGGGACGAGTCGGCCACCATCGAGTGCTTTGCCGACGGCGATCTGGTCAAGGCGGAATTCACGCTCACGGTTCCCGTCCTCTTTCCCGGCGGACTCAATTTCCCGTTCGATGTCCAGGGCAGGTCCGCCGCGGCGAGGGAGAGCTGAATCATGCGGAACCGTACCCGTGACAGGGACCGTGGCCAGGCCGCCGTGGAACTGGTCGGATGGATTCCACTGCTGCTTCTCGTCGCTCTGGCGGCGGTCCAGCTAGGGCTTGCGATCTTCGCCGTACAACAGGCCGGTACGGCTTCACGGGCCGCGGCCCGGGTGGCTTCCCAGAGCGACTACATGGATGTCGACTACGAGACCGCGGGCAGGGCCGCCATGAGTGACTGGCTCGCGCAGGACGCGGAGTTCACAGCGCCGACAGCCGGTGACGCGGTCACGGTGACGGCCCGGGTGCAGATCCCCTCCCTCCTCCCGGGGGTCACGCTGGGAGACGCGGAGAGGAGCGCGACCATGCCGCGCGACTGACAGAGTCCACGTGATCCATCAGAGTGCGGTGAGCAGCAGCACGCCAGTATCACCAGGGAGTTGAGGACATGAGCCTTCGGGCGCGCATCACCAGCCCCGAGCCGGCGAACGGGCACAGCGAGGAGAGCCGGCTGGTCGGGGTCTACCGCGCCAAGCTCCTCGAAGAGATCGACCTCGCCGAGATGTCGGCGCTCGCGACCGCCGAGCGCAGGGCGCGCCTCGAACGGGTGCTGGGCCACATCATCAGCCGCGAGGGCCCCGTTCTCTCCACGGCCGAACGGTCCCAGCTCATCCGGCGGGTCGTCGACGAGGCCCTCGGCCTCGGCATCCTGGAACCCCTGCTCGAAGACGCGTCCATCAGCGAGATCATGGTGAACGGCCCCGACCAGGTCTTCGTGGAGCGAGGCGGTCGCCTGGAGCTGCTGCCGATGCGGTTCGCCTCCAACGAACAGCTCATGCAGACCATCGAGCGGATCGTCTCCACGGTCAACCGCCGGGTGGACGAGGCGAATCCGATGGTCGACGCACGCCTTCCGTCCGGAGAGCGGGTCAATGTCATCATCCCGCCGCTCTCCCTGACGGGGCCCGTCCTCACGATCCGGCGCTTCCCGCGCGCGTTCACCCTGCACGAGATGATCAGCCTGGGTTCGCTGGACGAGCACATGATGATGATGCTGGCCGGACTCGTGAGGGCGAAGTTCAACGTCATCGTGTCCGGTGCCACCGGCACCGGCAAGACGACCCTGCTCAACGCCCTTTCCGGGCTGATCCCCGACGGCGAGCGCATCGTCACCATCGAGGACTCCGCCGAGCTCCAGCTCCAGCAGTCCCATGTCATCACCTTGGAGAGCCGCCCGGCGAACGTCGAGGGCAAGGGACAGGTCACCATCCGCGACCTCGTACGCAACTCCTTGCGTATGCGCCCGGACCGCATCATCGTCGGTGAGGTCCGCGGCGGCGAGACGCTGGACATGCTCCAGGCGATGTCGACCGGTCATGACGGCTCGCTCGCCACCGTCCACGCCAACAGCGCCGAGGACGCGCTGATGCGACTTCAGACCCTGGCCTCCATGTCGGAGGTCGAGATCCCGTTCGTGGCGATCAAGGACCAGATCAACAGCGCCGTCGACGTCATCGTGCAGCTCACCAGGCACGCCGACGGCACCCGCCGGATCACCGAAATGGCGATCGTCGACTCCTACGGCCGGGAGGAGTACCGCATTGTCACCGTCTGCCGGTACAACGCCCTGCCCATGGCCGCCGACGGCCGGATCTACGGAAACTTCGAGTACTACCCGCTGCCCCGCCGTGTCGCCGAGCGCCTCTACCTGCGGAGCGAGGCCATCCCCGCGGCCTTCGGCGTCGCTCACTCGGAGGAGCAGCTCGTACTGCGCAGAACCGCGGCCTGACCACTTCCGCGTACCGCCCGCCCGTCCCCGTCCGCCGCTCACCGAGAAGGTCCCGCCCGACATGGATAATCTCCCGCTCCTGACCGTCGGAGTCACGCTGCTCGCCTGCGTGCTCGCCGTCGTCGGCGTGCACGTCTTCTCCGCGGGCAGGGCCCAGCGGGAGGCGCTCGTCCAGCGCATGGCCCAGACCGGGCAGTTGGAGGACATCGGGTACCGGCGCAGGCGGTTCGACGCGGTCGACCGCCGACTGCGCCGGACAGGGCTCGGCAAACGCATCGAGCGCAAGCTCTCGGCCACCGGCCTGGACATCACACCGGGCGAGTACTTCGTCTATCTCGTGGCGGCGCTGATCGGCCTCTATTTTGTGGCGGGGTCCGTCTTCGCCCCGTTCTTCGGCGTCCTCGCGGCCATCGCCGGACTCTGGGGCGGAAACGCCTTCCTCACGATGCAGATCCAGAAGCGCACCGAGGGATTCATCAACCAGCTTCCCGAGCTCACCCGCATCCTCGCCAACGCCACCCAGGCGGGCCTGGCACTCCGTACGGCCCTCGCCATGGCGTCGGAAGAGCTGGACGACCCGGCAGGCGAGGAACTGAAAAGGGTCGCCGACCAACTGGCCGTCGGCCACTCGCTGGAGGACGCCCTGAACGAACTCGTCGGGCGGCTGCCGTCACGCGAACTGACCGTTCTGGTCACCACCCTCATCCTCTCGAACCGGGCGGGCGGCACCATCGTCTCCTCGCTGCGCAATCTCACCGAGACGCTGGAGGAGCGCAAGGAGACCCGGCGAGAGGTCAGCACGCTGCTCTCCCAGGTCAAGGTCACCGCCGTCATGGTTCCGGTCCTCGGCCTCGGCTTCCTGCTGATCATCAACAGCATGCGGGCCGGTGCCCTCGACGACATGACCGGCGCCACCGTCGGGCAGATCGCGGTGATCGTATCCGCGTCCCTCTACGCCCTCGGATTCTTCCTCATCAACAGACTCACCCGCGTCCGCGCCTGAAAGGAGGGCCCGCACATGGAACTGCTGCTCGCCGCCGTCGCCGCACTCGCGGTGTACGGGGTCTTCCACGGTCTCCGTATGTACCGGGCCGACGCCAAGCTTCCCGGCGATCTGGCGGTGGCCCTCGAAGTAGGCGCCAGCCGCACCACCGCGACCGGCTCCGCCATCGACCGCCTGGGCATGCGGTACGCGCCCTCCGTCCTCCGCATGATGGGGCCGAAGCGCGTCGACAAGGTCCGGCGGAAGCTCGACATGGCGGGCAACCCGGGCGGTATGACGGTCGACCGGTACGCCGCGCGGCGCGCCGTGTACACCGGACTCGGTTCCCTGACGGCCCTCACCATGCTCATGAACGGGCAGGTCGTCCTCGCGGTCATCTTTCTCGTCTATGGCTTTCTGTGGACCGACGCCCTGATCCGGGTCGCCATCGGCCGGCGGAAGGAGGACATCGAGCGCACCCTGCCCGATTTTCTGGATGTGCTCGCGGTCGTGGTCTCCGCGGGGCTCGGATTCCGCCAGGCACTCGAACGTGTCTCGGAGAAGTACCAGGGCCCCTGGGCCGACGAACTGCGTATCACACTGCGCCAGATGGACATGGGAGTCAGCCGTCGTGACGCCTTCGACCAGTTGCGGCGGCGCAATGACTCCGAGCAGGTCTCCATGTTCGTCAGCGCTCTCCAGCAGGGCGAGGAACTCGGCGCGCCCATTGTCGACACCCTCATCCAGATCGCCAACGACATGCGCCGCACCGATGCCCAGAACGCACGTCGCAAGGCGTCCAAAGCTGTCCCGAAGGCCACGCTCATCGTCACCAGTTTCATGCTCCCCGGGACGATGATCCTGATCACCGTCGGCTTCTACTACGCGTCGGGAGTCGACTTCAACAGCATCTTCTGAGGCTGAGGAACCGGCAGCGCAGCGGACGAAATGAGACCACACCGCGGACGAACGGAAGGCTGAGAGGAGGTGACCGCGTCAATGCCCTCATGGATGAACCGTACGGCCCTGACCGGTGGCCCGGGCGCGGCCGAAAGCGCTCCGGGTCACGTGCCCGCGCTGCCGATCCAGGTGAACGCCCTCCAGGCACTGTGCCGGCAGGTCTTCGGATTCCGTCTGGCCATGACCACGCTCGCCGCGCCGTTCGCTCTCGCCGGTGTCGACACCGAACTGGGCGGCTGGCTCGTCGGCGCCGCGGTGCTCGTCACGGTCATGATGTCCTACGCGCTCCTGCGGGACTGGGAGCGCTTCGGTCCGGTTCTGCTCCGCCATCCCACGCTGCTCGCCGTCGACATGACCTTCGGAGCGCTGCTGCTGTTCAGCGCCTCTCCCGGCTCGACCCTGACCTATGTGACCGTCTGCACTCCGCTGCTGGCCGGCCTCGTGTACGGCTGGCGCGGAGCCGCTGTGTTCGCGCCTCTCCAGGCGCTGCTGATAGGCGCCGCGTACGCGGTCAACGCTCACGTCGAGATGGATGCCTCGTCCTTGCTGACAGCGGGTCTGTGCGTGATCGCCGGAGCGGTCGGCAGTACGCTGCGCAATCTGCTGCTCGGATTCGGCGCCGCGTCCCATGCTCTGACCGAGGCCCGCGCCCGGCTGGCCGTCACCGGGGCGGTGGAGGAGGAGCGTGCCAGGCTCGCACGCGAGATGCACGATTCGGTGGCCAAGACCTTGCACGGCATCGCTCTGGCCGCCGACGGTCTCGCCGGCACGGCCGACCGTATGGACCCGCTCGCGGTCAAACACCAAGCGGCCCTCGTCGCACGCTCCGCCCGCAGAGCGGCGGCGGAGTCCCGGGAACTCCTCTCGGACCTGCGCCGGGACTCGGGCCTGGACGGCGGCGTCGACGTCCAGACCGAGCTGAGCGCCCTGACCGGTGACTTCATGCGCCGCCACGGTCTGAAGGCGACCTTCCGCCGGCTCGGCGAAGGTCCTGTCCCGCCGATGCCGCACGCCATCGCCCGGCACGCGCTGACCATCGCCACCGAGGCCATGGAGAACGCCCACCGCCACGGGCATCCCACGTATGTGGATGTCTCGGCCGGTGTCGTCGGCGACGCCTTCCGGATCAGTGTGTACGACGACGGAGCGGGCCTGCCGCCGGGCACCTCCCTGACCGACCTCAAACGCGCGGGTCACTTCGGCCTGGTGGGAATGGTCGAACGCGCCGCGTCCATCGGTGCCCGCATCAGGATCGGCAGAGGCCGCGCCGCGAACGGCACCGAAGTCCGACTGGATCTGCCCGTCTCCGCGCTGGGCCCCGCTCAGTCCCGTCCCACAGTCCGGCACGCCGCTCCACCTTCCCTTCCCTTCGCCACTCCCTGACAGAGAGGAGGCCGCAACCATGACGGATGAGATCTCGCACAGCTCCGGGCAGCACCGGGCTCAGCGGAACCATGGTTCACAGCACACGTCTTCGCATCCCACACTGCCCGGCTCGGATCGCACGCCGGGACTCGCCGCACCCGTGCCGCCCGCGGCATCCCAGCGACTTCCCGTCTTCGCCGACGACACGGCCCTCGCTCCGCCGCTGCGGGTGGTGGTGGCCGACGACAACCCTGTCGTCCGCGCGGGCCTGACGGTCCTGCTGTCCGGCCGCGACGACATCGAGGTCGTCGCGGAAGGGGCCGACGGCCGCCAGGCATACGAGGCCACGGTCCAGCACCGACCGGATGTGGTGCTGCTGGACGTCCGGATGCCGGGAGTCGACGGGATCTCCGCACTGCCGCACCTGGTTCGTCTGGCGCCCGTGCTGATGATGACGTACAGCCGGGAGACCGAGATCGTCCACGAGGCGCTGCGACTGGGCGCGGGCGGCTACCTCGTCCACGGCGAGTTCACGGCCGACGAGCTGGTAGCGGCGGTACGGGACATCAAACAGGGGCGGCCGCACTTCACGTACTCCGCGTCCAGCGCCTTGCTGGCGACCGTACGCGGCCGGGGCCCCGACGGCGGGACCGGACAGCTTCCGGAGGGTGTGGGCGCGGCGTTCACAGCGCCCGAGCCTCTGCCCGTGCTGCCGGAGCAATCATCTGCATCCGCACATACCTCGACGCCGGGCCATTCAGGGCGGTTCTCGGTAAGAGGCGTTCAGGAAAGGGAAGTCGGCCCGGGATCGAGCGCAAAAGAATCTTCGCGATTCGCTTCGCATTCGCAAGCAGACATGGCACATTCTTCTCAGGGGCAGCAGCAGTCCGGTGCCCCGTACTCCGAGCTGAGTGCGAGGGAGGTGGAGATCATGGACCTGATCGCGTCAGGAATGACCAATCAACAGATCGCCGCCGCCTGTTTCATCAGTCAGAAGACCGTCAAGAACCACATCAACCGCATCTTTGCCAAGCTGAATGCCGGGAGTCGCGGCGAGGCCATCGCTCTGTGGCACGGCATGACCCGAGGGGGGTCGGCAAGGAATGTCTGAACGGGTAACGGGGCCGCGGGCCCGCAGAGTTCCACCGGGGGCCCAACTCGGTAACTGGGACCGCACTTGGGTCCTGAGACCCATGATGCGGAGCGCCTCGCCGCCGTACGGTTCTCATGTCGCCAGTGACTCCGGCCGGGAGGAAGCCGGAAGCGCGAGTGACGACAAAGACTCATACGAGTCGTCCGGCAAGCGGCCGGCCGACACTGGAGGGGAACACCATGTCGAACATCACGACGAAGGCCGCCGCCACCAAGACTTATGTGGGCCGCTGGGCGAACGCCACGGTTGCGCACATGAAGCGCCGCCGGGACGTGGGCCAGGGCGCGATCGAGTACGTGGGCATCACGATCCTCGTGGTGGCGATCGTCGTCGCGCTGCTGAACACCAACATCGGTACAGATATTGCGAACGCTTTCAAGACGAAGATCACCTCGATCCTGAGCAAGTGAGCCGCAGGACCTTACGCGAGACAGGGCAGGCCACGCCGCTGTACATCACAACGGTCGTGGGCCTGCTCTTTGTCGCGCTCGTCTTCTTTGCTTTCGGCCAGGCCGACGTGGTGCGCAATGGAGCCCAGTCGGCGGCCGACGCGGCCGCGCTGGCGGCCGCCCAGGAGTCCCGGGATCAGCTCCGGGCGGACTTCCTCTCGAAGATCCTGGACGACGGCTATCTGGAAGACGTCTTCGACGGAGATGTCACCGGCCCACCCGGCTGCGGTGCGGCCGGTGCCTTCGCCGCGAGCAACGAGGCCCAGGTCACCGCGTGCGCCTCACTGAACGACGGCCGTTGGGGTGTCACAGTCAGTGTGCAGTCTCAGAACCCGGTCGGCGACACCGTTCTGAGCGGCACCGAGAGCATGTACGCGGAGGCCGGGGCGACAGCCGTCGTCGAACCTCGTTGCGCCTTCGAGCCCAATGAGGACGCCGGAAAGCCGCCGGAGGGCGGCGAGGAAGGGGGTGACGAGAAGCCCTCGCCGGGCACGTTCGTCTGCGACGGCAAGGACTGGATCATCGACCCTACCCATCTGGACCTCCTTCCCGACATGAACGACCTCTTCGCCGTTCGACTGGCCGAGGACTGACCGCCAATGAACGCAAAGGAACATCACTCATGAGTATGTGGCATGGAGCGAATCCCCGTCGGGCAGCGGCGTCGGCCCTCGCGGCGGTGACGTTGTCCGTCGCCCTGGTCGCCTGTGGCAGCGGCGGGGAAGAGCCTCCCCAGCGGGAAGCCGGTGATTCGGCGGCCGCGGACACCGGCAAGGACAGGGCTCCGACCGACAGCGGCACCACACTGCCGGACACCAGCAAGATCCTCGCGACTCTGAAGGGCGACCAGGGGATCGAGATGGTTATTTACGAGGCGAAGCGCGACGAGGGCGGGTTCCTCACGGTGAACGGGGAATTCAGGAACACCGGCGGTAGTGCTTATGTCACGCCCGTTCAGTGGAGTGGTCAGGAGGCGGCGATCGCAGGAGCCGGCCCCTCTCTGGGCGGGATGACCCTCGTGGACTCGAAGGAGAAGAAGCGGTACTACGTGCTGCGGGACACGGACAACCGGCCCCTGACCACGAGTCAGTACGCCGCCAGCATCGAAGCCGGCAAGAGCCTCTCCTTCTTCGCGCAGTTCCCGGCGCCACCGCAGTCGACCACCAAGGTCGATCTCCAGTTCCCCGGCTTCCCCAACGCGCCGATTGAGATCTCCTGATGAGCGACGCCACGATCCGCGGCCGACGGGCCAGAGCGCGAACGGCGGGCGCCGTTCTGTCCGGTGTCCTCGTGTTCGGGCTCATGGCCGTTCCGAACGCCATGGCGGACGACGATCCCTATCCGTCCGCCTCCGCGGCGCCACCTGTCGAGGTCGACGCCAACGATTCGGATCTCAAGCTGCCGGAAGGCGCCACACTCGCGCCCGCGAAGGTCCTGGACATCGTCTCGGTCATCGAGTCCGAGGGCGGTGAGGAGCGTCGCGAGGACACCAACGAGAATGTGAAGCTCGCGCTTCAGGCCGAGGTTCTCTTCGGCAAGGACAGCGCCAAGCTGTCGCCGGCAGCGAACTCCCGTATCGCCGCCATCGCCGACGAGATCAAGAAGTCGGGCGCGACAAGGGTCCGGGTCTTCGGCTTCACGGACGACCTCGGTTCGGCCGCACACGGTGACGTGCTCTCCAAACAGCGTGCCGAGGCCGTGCACGGGATCCTGGAGCAGGAACTGGCTTCCGCCGGGATCACATACGAGATCCGTGGCTACGGCGAGCAGTATCCGATCGCGGACAATGACACGGAAGAAGGCCGCAAGAAGAACCGCCGCGTGGAGATCTCCTTCCCTCGGGGCGGGAGCGAGACCGCCGCGAACTGAGACATACGCGAAGGGGCCTGTTCCGCGGTGGTCGACGCGTACCGGGCCCCCTTCCGCGCGCCCGCGGTTGAGCCCGGGATTGGGTCCTGGGGCCCACGACGGCGCGAGGTCCGCCGCCTAGCGTCGTGGTCATGTCGCCAACGGGGGTTGTGGGCCGGTTCTGTCGTCGTGTGCGGAAGTCCGTTCCGCGCACCGGTACGCGTCTGCCGGGGCTGCGCGGGGCGCAGTCGGGGCAGACCGCGGTGGAGTACGTGGGTCTCCTCGCGGTCGTCATCGCGATCGTCGGTGCGCTGGTCGCGACGGGGATCGGGCCCGCGCTGGCGGACGGCATCAGTACGCGGGTGTGCCGCATCACGGGCGGCGGCGACTGCGGTGGCGGCCAGGACACCGAGGCCGCGGGGGACAGGCGCGGCGAGGACGGTCCCGGTGACGCCGCCGCCACCGGCGATCCCGCCGCCACCGGCGAACCCGCCGCCACCGGTGACGGCAGGACGCCGGCTCAGCAGGACTACGAGGCCGCGCTGAAGGAGCTTCAGGACGCCCGGGCCGCCGAGAAGTCGGACGCCGACAAGGCGGCGGAGGCGGCCAGGGAACTGGCGAAGATCCTGGCGGACGAGCTGGGCATCACCGACGCCCTGGACTGTGTCACCAAGGGCGACATGGGCGCCTGCACGGAGACCCTGATCAATGTGCTGCTCAGCGTCATCGGCGGCGCGGTCGGCAAACTCGCGGCGAAGTACGGAGCGCCGTGGAAGTGGAAGAAGGCCGTCGAACTGGTCAGGAAGCTCAAGAAGCACGGCGGGGATCTGTACGACGGTCTCACCGGGCTGCTCAAGAACCGCAAGAAGGTCGGCGAGACCGAGGACAGACTCGCCGACGCGAAGCGGAAACTCGACGCCGAGAACAAGGGCAAACCGAAGGACGACGACGGCAGAACCAGTGACAAACCGCCGGCCTGTCCCGTCAGCCACAGCTTCCCGTCCGGCACTCCGGTGCTCCTCGCCGACGGCGGTCGCCTGCCCATCGAGCGGGTGCGGACCGGAGATCTGGTCAGCGCCACCGACCCGGTCACCGGTCGGACGACGGCCAGGAAGGTGACCGACACCTTCGTCACCCACGCCGACAAGGAGTTCACCCGGCTGGCGGTGCGCACCGGCTCCGGTACGGCGCTCGTCACCGCCACGGACACCCATCCCTTCTGGCTCACCGACCGGCGCCGCTGGGCCGCCGCCGGTGACATCCGGCCCGGCGCCGCTCTGCGGACCGAGCGCGGCGGCTCGCTGAAGGTCCTCGCGGCCAGGCACTACACGCAGCGGCGGACGACCTACGACCTGGAGGTCGACGGCACTCACACCTATTACGTCGGTGTCGGCGCCGCCGTCGCGCTCGTCCACAACAACGACTGCGAATGGCCCGTGGCGGACAGTGTGCAGGGTCCCGCCGCAGGCAAGACCCTCAAGCGGCCGAACAAGCGCCACACCGTCAGCGGCGCCGCGCACGGCGAGGTGAAGCCGTCGAACACGATCATCCTGCGGGGAATGGAGAAGCAGGTCGACGACGACATCAAGGCCATAGCCGAGGGCAGGGCCAGGCTGGATCCCGACGGGAACACGTACCGCGTCAACGGCCGCTCCTACGAGGTGAAGTCGAACGGCACGGTCTTTCCGAAGGACGGCCCGGGACTCGTCAATCTGGACCGTGTCGAATACTCGGCGCTCCAGTTGATCGCGAAGGGCGATCCCAAGTCGCTGCAGCAGCTTGAGAGGAACCCGAAGTTCACCAACAATCCCCAGGCTGTCGCCAAGGCCAGAGAGATCTACGAGGGAACGTACAAGTGATCTGCAATTTCCTGCTCAGCCGGCGCCTGGAGCCGGCCGCGCTCGCGGCGGGGCTCACGGACGCGGCACGGGTGCCGGCCGGGCAGGCGGATGTCCGCCGCGAGGACGACGACCAGGCCGAGCGCGACTGGGAGGCTCCGGTGCTCTGTACGTATCACTATGTGCGCGGCGACGTGGTGATGAGCCTGGACATCCAGGTACGCCACGAGCCGGGTGCCCGGCCGGCCGGCGCGCCGTCGAGCGAGGCGGAGCTGGCGGCGGCCTTCGCCGGGCGTACGGGGGTCGCGGTCCTCTATCCGGACGACCGGGCCGACCCGGAGACATACTGGCTGGCGGACCCGGTGGGCACGGTGACCCGGGCCCGGCTGGTGGCGTCGGACGACGAGCCGCCGCGTTACACCGTCGACGCCGTCGAGACGCCGGTCTCCGCCTTTCCCGGCGCCGAGGTGACTCCGCTCGCCGAGATCCTCCGGTCCGAGCGGATCCCGGCTCCGGTCGCCGAGGCCGTCGGCTCGGACAGTCCGGCCGCCGTGTCGCTCTTCGTCTGGGAGCGTCTCGGCCGGCGGATGGAGAGCGGCTGGGCGCCGTCCGGCCGCTATCTGCCGGAGTTGTACGCGGAGGATCTGTCGGCGCGCGACGCGTTCGACCGGCAGATCGGCCAATGCGCCGTCCCGGAGCGGGAGTCGCTGCTGCGTGCCGTGGCGGAGCTGGACGAGTTGTTCCGCGAATACACGGTGGACGACGCCGGAGCGGCGTCGTCGGCGGCGGCACCCGGCGGTGGTGGCTGGTGGTGGCGGCGACGGCCACGGCGGCTGCCGTGGCCCGCCGGATCCGGATCGTACGGCGCGCCGTCGTCCGGCGCTTCGCGATCCGGCGGGTCGGCGCCCGACGGCCCTGGGAGCGGCACATGAGAGTGGCAGGTGTGCCCTTCGGCGCGGAGCTGCGGGCCGCGCTGGGCGTCCCGGAGCGGGTGCGCGAACTCGGCAGCAGCCCGCGTTCGCTGGTCCGGCGGGTCGAGTTCGCGGACGGCACGTCCGCCGTCGTCAAACAGCTCACCGAAGGTCCCGGCGCCGCCGAGCGGTACGCGCGTGAGGTCGCCGGGCTGCGGCTCGCGGGCCGGGTCGAGCCTTCCGTCGTACCGCGGCTGCTCGGTACGGACGAGCGCGAACGGGTGCTGGTCCTGGAGTGGCTGGAGCACCGGCCGCCGGACGGCGGATGGCAGGTCCCGTACGCGGCGGCCCTGGCCCGGCTGCACGCCGCCGCTCCCGCCGACGGCGTGGCGGCGCTGCCTCGCTGGAAGGGACCGACGGGCGACGACATCGAGCCCTTCCTCGCGTTCGCCGGCGCGCTCGGCGCCGCCGTCCTGCCCGCCGTCCGTGACGAACTGGGCGCGCCGGCCGAGCGTCTGGGTCGGCCGCCGGGCCGGGCCGCCCTGCTGCACGGTGATCCCTGTCCGGGAAACGATCTGCACACCGAGGACGGCATCCGGTTCGTCGACTTCGAGCAGGCTTCTCTCGGCGACGGTCTGACGGAACTCGCCTATCTGCGGATCGGCTTCCCGACCTGCTGGTGTGTCACCGCCATTCCGGAACCGCTGCTGGAGGCGGCGGAAGCCGCCTACCACGCGGCCTGGCGCGACGCGACCGGCCGCGAACCGGAAGGCGATCCGGCCGACACCTGCGCGGGCCGGCTGATCCGCGGCGACGCACTCGTCCAGCGCGCCCAGCGGGAGACCGTGGACCAGCTCGCCCGGCTCACGCGGGAGGACTGGACGTGGGGGACGGCGACAGCCCGGCAGCGACTGGTGCACCGCCTCGGCGTGGTCGGGCGGATGACCGGCGACAGCGCCGCACTCGGCGGGCTCGGCCGGCTCAGTACGGAGCTGAGGCACAGGATGCTCGCTCGCTGGCCGGCGCTGCGGCCGGTGCCGGAGCGGCGTCCGTAGGGCCGGAGCGGCGAACGGGTTTGGGCCCGTGGGCCCATGCGCGGCGATGAGAACGGCTGTTAGCTTCCGCTGAGCGCCTCCGGTCACGGCCGGTGACGCCGGACGGCGCGCGGGAGAGAGGATCAACGGATGAGGGTGGGCACCGTGGGTATGGCGCAGCGCATCACCTTCGCCGCGACGGCGGCCGCTCTCACGCTGGGGCTCGTGGGCGCCTGCGGAGGCGCGGAGAGGACCGGCGGCCGGGCGACGGCGGACCGGCCGGCGAAGGAAGCCGGCGCGGATGGTCCGGCCCGGCGGTCGCCGCAGCCGGCCGTGACGGGCGCGGGCGGCGCCGGCGGACGAGTGCTGAGCAGGGCCGAGCTGGACAGGGCGGTCCTCGCGGCGGGCGACGTAGCGGAGTTCACGGTCGCTCCGGCGGACGCGCCGCCGCCGGGCGGCGAGAGCGCCGACCGGCCCGAGTGCGCCGCTCTCGTGGCGGTGATCAACGGCCGGCCGGAGCCACTCGCGAAGGCCGCCGTGTACCGGCAGCTCATCGGCGCGGAGAACGGCCGGCCCGCGGTCTTCGAATTCCTCACCGCGCACGGCACACAGAACGCGGCCGTCCTGTTCAGCCGGCTGCGCGCGGCGGTCACGGCCTGCGAGGACGGTTTCACCGGTGCCGGTGGTGACAGCACCTCCAAGTACAGCGCGGTGAAACGGCTCAGCGCGCCCGAGGCCGGCGACGACACACTCGCCTACCAGGTGACGGGCGACTTCGACGGCGATCCGGTGCCGCTGGTCTTCCATCTCCTGCGGGTGGGCGGCACGGTGGCGACGTTCTACACCGCCAACCTTGAGAACGCCACGACTCCGCGCATCCCGGACGCCCTGCTCACGGCGCAGGCCGCCAAGCTCAGCTAGCGCCCGTGTCCGGCTTCAGCTCCAGCCGGGCGCCGGGCCGTATGCCCCACCGCGCCATCGTCCCGGCCTCCGCCTCCAGCACATGGCGCGCCCGCGGACGCGGCCACGGGAGCCGTCCCGGCTTGAGCGTATGGACATGTACGACCTTCAACTCCTTGTCCAGATAGGCCACATCGAGAGCGAAGCGCATCCGGAAGGTGTGCACACTGCTGCACGGTGTGAGGAGCAGCGCGCCGTCGATCCCGTCGCGTCCGAGCAGTCCGCGCCTGCGTGTCCGGTACGAGGCGGCGATCTCCAGATCCACCGATCCGTCCTGTCCCGCGACCGTCAACTTCCCGTGTCCGTCACGCCATTTCCCCATGGCTCCAGACCGTAGCGCCCGGCGTGCCGCGCCGGGCCCCGGCGGACGGATCTGGGCCCCTGGACCCATGACCGCGGCCGGCCTCCGCTCTAGGGTCGTCGATGTGTACGCCACGCTGATCGTCGTCGCCGTCCTCTGGGGTGCTGTCACCGGACGGCTGCTGCCGCGCGCCGCGTACCGGCTCTCGGTCGAGCCGGAGGACGAGTGGCGCGACGGCTGCCCGGCCGGGCACCCGATCACCGGGCCCGCTCGCGGCTGGCTCGGCGGCGCGGGATGCGCGACCTGCGACGCAGCCGCGCCTTCTGCTACGCGGCCCTCTCGCACGCGGTGGTGGCCGGGCACCGGAACCGGCGGCCAGGAAAGCCCAGGCGCGGGCGCACCCGCCGACGGCGTCCGCGTCCCTTACGCTCCCTCGATCCCGGTCACCGTCATCGCCGTACTGGTCTGCGCGGCCCTCGCCGCGTCCACCGGCCCTCGCCCCGAGCTCGCGGTCTGGCTGCTTCTCGCGCCCTTCGCCCTGCTTCTCGCGCTTGTCGACCGCAATGTGCACCGCCTTCCCGACCGGCTGACCCTGCCGCTGGCCGCCGCTGCCGCCGCGCTGCTCGGCCCGGCCGCGCTGCTTCCCGGCGACGGCGGCTCCTGGCCGACGGCGCTGCTCGGCGGAGTGGTGCTCGGCGCCTGCTACTTCGCGCTGTTCGTGATCAATCCTCGGGGCATGGGCTTCGGCGATGTCAAGCTCGCGCTCTCGCTCGGCGTCGCGCTCGGCTGGTACGGCTGGCCGGTGCTGTTCACCGGCGCCTTCGCCGGGTTTCTGCTGGGTTCGCTGTACGGGCTCGGACTGATGCTGCTTCGCCGGGCGAGCCGTAAGTCGGCGATCCCCTTCGGCCCGTTCATGATCCTGGGCGCCCTGCTCGGCATCGTCCTGGGCGGCCTCGCCGCCGCGTAGCGCGACCGCTCGCACCGGCCGGCGCGAGATCCGCCGGGAAAGGCGCCCGAGCACTCCACGGTGCGCCGAGCCGCCGCTTCCGGCGGGCGGGCACCGCTCGCCGTGTGTGTGGTGGTGGCCGGTGCCGGAGGCGGCCTCCCTCGCGCGCTCACCGCCCCTCCGCGCCGGGATCGCTCCTGTGGGTGACGACCCGGCGTGGCGACTTCTCGCCACGCCGGGCCCCAGAAACCCTTGTGGGGCCCGGAATCCCGGGCCCCACACGGTGCCCGGCGGCTTCCGCTGAGACATCGAAGCCCGCTGTGGCACCCAACAGCACTTACGAAGGGTTATGGTGGAAACCCCCCCTCGGGCCGGTCCGTATCCCCCCCACGGACCGGCCCGTTTTCTGTGCCGGGCCGCCGACCGGCAGTCGGCGGACTGGGCGGAGGGCCGTTACGCGGGCCCGCCGCCGCGGAGCGTCAGCTCCGGCCGGCCCAGATGTTCGTGCCCTCGGTGTCCACCGCGAAGTGGTCGATCTCCTTGAGATCGTCGGCGGAGAGCGGCGCACCGGCCAGCGCCGCGACATTCTCGTCGAGCTGCTTCACGCTCGACGCGCCGATCAGCGCGGAGGTCATCCGCGAGTCACGGAGCACCCAGTTCAGCGCGAGCTGTGCCAGCGACTGACCACGACGCCGCGCGATCTCGTTCAGCCCGTTCAGCCGCCGCGTGACCTCGTCCGAGAGCAGATCCGGGTTCAGGGACTTGCCCTGGGTGGCCCGCGAACCCTCCGGAATTCCCTTCAGGTACTTGTTCGTCAGCAGCCCCTGCGCGAGCGGCACAAAGGAGATGCAGCCCATTCCGGCCGACTCCAGTGTGTCGAGCAGACCGTCGTCCTCGATCCAGCGGTTGATCATCGAGTAGGAGGGCTGGTGGATAAGGGCCGGGACACCCATCTCCTTCAGCAGCCTGGCCGCCTCGGCGGTCTGCTCCGCGGTGTACGACGAGACACCGACGTACAGCGCCTTGCCCTGCCGCACGGCGGACGCCAGCGCTCCCATCGTCTCCTCAAGCGGAGTCTCCGGGTCGAAACGGTGCGAGTAGAAGATGTCGACGTAGTCGAGGCCCATCCGGTCCAGGGACGCGTCCAGCGAGGACAACAGGTACTTACGGGAACCCCACTCCCCGTAAGGACCGGGGTGCATCAGATAGCCCGCCTTGGTCGAAATGATGAGTTCATCCCGGTAGGCGGAGAAGTCCTGGGCGAAGATCTTGCCGAAATTCAGCTCGGCGGATCCGGGCGGCGGACCGTAGTTGTTCGCCAGGTCGAAGTGCGTGACGCCGAGATCGAAGGCGCGGCGCAGGATCGCGCGCTGCGAATCGAGGGTGCGGTCGTCACCGAAGTTGTGCCAGAGGCCGAGCGAGATCGCGGGCAGTTTCAGGCCACTGCGACCGCTGCGCCGGTACTCCATGGAGTCGTACCGGTCATCGGCTGCGAGGTAAGAGGGAAAATCAGTCACGTCTCATTCCTTATCACGTACTTGTGACAGGCCGGGTTGGGTGACCGTGGTGACCGCGCAGTACTGTGACGGCTTCGGGGTCCTGGGCCGGCCCCAGGATCCCGCCAGCGGACGCGCCGGTCCCCATGGAATCGAGAGGTGGACTCAGTGAACCTGCGCGACCTGGTGTACGGGCTCTATGCACGCCGGGTGGAAGGCCGCCTCGATCACGCCCAGGTGCCCAAGCACATCGGCGTCATCCTCGACGGCAACCGTCGCTGGGCCAAGGCGTCCGGCGGTACGACCGAGCAAGGACACAAGGCCGGCGCCAGCAAGATCCTGGAACTGCTCGGCTGGTGCTCCGAGACCAATGTCGAGGTCGTCACCCTCTGGATGCTCTCCACGGACAACTTCGACCGTCCCGAGGAAGAGCTCGTCCCGCTGCTGGGCATCATCGAGAACGCGGTCCGCGATCTGGCGGCCGACGGCCGCTGGCGGGTGCACCACGTCGGCACGCTGGACCTGCTGCCGGGCCGCACGCAGACCGTCCTCAAGGAGGCCGAACAGGCCACCATCGACAACAAGGGGATACTCGTCAATGTCGCCGTGGGCTACGGCGGCCGGCAGGAGATCGCGGACGCCGTCCGCTCGCTGCTGATCGACCACGCGAGCAAGGGCACCTCCTTCGAGGACCTCGCCGAGATCGTCGACACCGACATGATCTCCTCGCATCTCTACACGCGCGGCCAGCCCGATCCCGACCTGGTCATCCGCACCAGCGGCGAGCAGCGTCTCTCCGGGTTCATGCTGTGGCAGAGCGCCCATTCGGAGTACTACTTCTGCGAAGTCTTCTGGCCGGCCTTCCGCAAGGTCGACTTCCTGCGGGCGCTGCGTGACTACGCGGCACGTCACCGCCGCTACGGATCCTGACCACCGCACCCGGCGGACCTCCGTGGCCGACGGGCCGCGTCGCGCGACGGAGGGCCGCCCGGCGTATTCGGGTGATCCGCACGACACGGCGGGGCGCGATGCCCGGCGTCAGGATCCCGTAAAGGCCCGCGGCAAGGGGCCTAGTCCCGTAAGGCATCCGGGCCTCCGCTCCGGCGCGCGCTCCCCGTACGCCCGGTCTCTTCACCCGGGATTCATCCACCGTCCGTCATATGCCATGGCATGGCGGCGCGCGTTCGAGGGCATACCTCCTCCAGGTCGACGTCCGAAAAGTACTGGCAGCGATGTCAGCGGATGTCGCATCTCAGCGGACGGCATGGGGCCGTCCGCCCGGGAGGCCCTTTGCACCAGGACGACCGTGCGGTGAGACGTACGGGCGACATGGAGGGCCGGAGTTCGGCCCGCGCATGGGGCCCGAGCCCGGCCCACCCGCCCGCGACGCCGTCGCACCCCGACCTCAGCCGAGGGGGTACGTCCTTCCGTGGTGACCAGCACAAAGCGCCGCATGCCCGACAGGCGCACCTATGTTCTCGACACCAGCGTCCTGCTGGCCGATCCGAACGCCATGTCCCGCTTCGAGGAGCACGAGGTCGTGCTCCCGATCGTGGTGATCACGGAGTTGGAGGCCAAGAGGCACCATCCGGAGCTCGGCTACTTCGCCCGGCAGGCGCTGCGCTTGCTCGACGACTTCCGAATCCGCTATGGCCGTCTCGACGCCCCCATCCCGCTGGGCGACCTGGGCGGCACGCTGCGCGTCGAGCTCAACCACTCTGATCCCGGCATCCTGCCAGCCGGCTTCCGATTGGGGGACAACGACTCACGGATTCTCGCGGTCGCGCGCAATCTGCAGGCCGAGGGGTACGACGTCACGGTCGTCTCCAAGGATCTGCCGCTGCGCATCAAGGCGTCGTCGGTCGGACTTCTCGCCGAGGAGTACCGCGCCGAACTCGCCATCACCGACTCCGGCTGGACAGGGATGAGCGAGCTGTCGCTCGCCGCTGATCAGGTGGACCTCCTCTATACCGAGGAGACGGTCCATGTGCCCGAGGCGAGCGAGCTGCCCGTGCACACCGGGCTGGTGCTCCAGTCCGAGCGCGGCAAGGCGCTGGGCCGGGTCACCGCCGAGGGAAATGTCCGGCTCGTCCGCGGCGACCGTGAGGCCTTCGGGATCCACGGCCGCAGCGCCGAGCAGCGCATCGCCCTCGACCTCCTCCTCGACCCGGACATCGGCATCGTGTCGATGGGCGGCCGGGCCGGCACCGGCAAGTCGGCGCTGGCCCTCTGCGCGGGCCTGGAGGCGGTCCTGGAGCGCCGGCAGCATCAGAAGGTGATGGTCTTCCGGCCGCTGTACGCGGTCGGCGGCCAGGAGCTCGGCTATCTGCCCGGCACCGAGGCCGAGAAGATGAGCCCCTGGGCGCAGGCGGTCTTCGACACGCTCTCCGCGGTCGCCGGCCGTGAGGTGATCGAGGAGGTGCTGGGTCGCGGCATGCTCGAAGTGCTGCCGCTCACTCACATCCGTGGCCGCTCGCTGCACGACGCGTTCGTCATCGTCGACGAGGCCCAGTCCCTGGAGCGGAACGTCCTGCTGACCGTTCTGTCCCGGATCGGCGCGAACTCCCGGGTGGTGCTCACCCATGACGTCGCGCAGCGGGACAACTTGCGGGTGGGCCGGTACGACGGGATCGTCGCCGTCGTCGAGAAGCTCAAGGGCCATCCGCTGTTCGCGCATGTCACTCTCACCCGCTCCGAGCGTTCGCAGATCGCCGCGCTCGTGACCGAAATGTTGGAGGACGGCCAGATCTAGCCCGTATCACCACAGTTGGCGCCGCCCGGTGAAGCCGAAGAGCTTAGCCGGGCGGCGTTGTGCTGCGCCGCCATTTCCATATATCTCGTGTGGCAAACGGGGTGTGAGCTTTCACACGCAAGGAAGAATTGCCTCACGGTGTCGCCGTCCGGCAGAGTCTTGCTTCCGTCAGGCCCCGCATGCGGCACACGTACACCTCCACAGGTGTGGCACCACACAACTCAACAACTGCCGCCGCATGCCGCCCGTGCACCACGCGGCAGTCCCCGCAAGGGGGTTGTCCAGCGGGCCCGTGTCTCCCGTGACCCAGCAGTGGGGAGGCCAGTGACAGGGGCACGATCGCGCCCGCGAGGTCACCTATGCGGGCGATGCTGGAAGGACACCGTGTGAGCCGGATCTCGGTCCGGGGATTCGCCGTGGCATCTGCCACTGCGGTCACCACCGTCGGCGCTGTCGTGGGTGTCGCCTCGGGCGACCCTCAGACCTCGAACGACAACTTCGAGGCGACCGCAGCCGACACGACGCTCCTCGCAGACATCCCCGCAGGCCAGCAGGCGCAGGTCCAGACCGCGTCGCTGACGCAGCAGGCCGACGTGCAGGCGGCCGCCGCCGACGCGACCGCGAAGAAGTCCGCGGAGGAAGCGGCCCGCATCCAGGCCGCCAAGGACGCCAAGGCGAAGAAGGAAGCCGCTGACGACAAGGTCGAGCGCGAGCGCGCGGCCAAGGAAGCGGAAGAGCGCGCGAGCCGCGACGAGGTGCGTTCCGCCAGCGCCTTCGCGCCGCAGAGCTCCTACTCCATCGCCCAGGTCCAGGCGATCGCCCGGCAGATGATCCCGGCCGACCAGTTCCAGTGCTTCAGCAACATCGTGAGCCACGAGTCGGGCTGGAACTACACGGCGCAGAACGCCTCGTCCGGCGCGTACGGTCTCGTCCAGGCGCTCCCCGGCTCGAAGATGGCCTCGGCCGGCGCGGACTGGCAGACCAATCCGGCCACCCAGATCAAGTGGGGCCTGAACTACATGAACGGCCGTTACGACAGCCCCTGTGGCGCCTGGTCGTTCTGGCAGGCCAACAACTGGTACTAGAGGTACTGAAAGCCCCGTCCGGCCCGCATCGGGCCTGATCGGTACTCAACCTCGCGAAGCCCCTCGCCGTCCCTACGGCGGGGGGTTTCGTACGTGTACGGTCGGTTCGGACGGCTCCCGGGGGAGCGAGTGGAGAGCCCCCCGGGGGGAAGAGGGAACATCATGTCAAGAGTGCCAGGATGGCTGGGTCGGCTGGGCGCGGAACTGACCCTTATCGGAGAGCGCTTGGACGAGCGCAGGGCCGAGGCGGAGGCCGAAGAGCCCCTCGGGTCCCCGGCGGCGCCGAAGAGTGTGCCTCCGCCGCCCGCCCACGCGCCCGCCGTGTCCGCCAAACCCGACCCCGTCGCCGCCATCCCGTGGGGCATCCGCGTCGCGGGCGAGGCCGCCTGGCGGCTGCTTGTGCTGGCCGGCACGCTCTGGGTGCTGATGCGCGTGATCAGCGCCGTACAACTGGTCGTCCTGGCCTTTGTCGCCGGGCTGCTCATCACGGCCCTGCTCCAGCCCACGGTCGCCCGGCTCAAGGGCTACGGGGTGCCGCGCGGACTGGCCACCTCCCTCACCGCCATAGCGGGATTCGTCCTCATGGGACTGGTCGGCTGGTTCGTGGTGTGGCAGGTCATGGAGAATCTCGACGATCTCTCCAACCGGGTCACGGACGGTATCGACGAGCTGAAGCACTGGCTTCTCAACAGCCCGTTCCATGTGACCGAGGATCAGATCAATGACATCGCGAAGAATCTGAGCGACGCCGTCGGCACCAACACCGAGGAGATAACCTCGGCGGGCCTGCAGGGCGTGACCGTGATGGTCGAGTTCCTGACAGGCATGCTGCTGGCGATGTTCTCGACGCTCTTCCTGCTGTACGACGGCAGGCGGATCTGGGAGTGGACGCTCAAGCTGGTCCCGGCGCAGGCCCGGGAAGGCGTGGCGGGAGCCGGGCCGCGTGCCTGGCGCACTCTCACCGCCTATGTGCGCGGCACGGTCATCGTGGCGCTGATCGATGCGACCTTCATCGGTCTGGGGCTCTACTTCCTCGATGTGCCGCTGGCGGTGCCGCTGGCCGTCTTCATCTTCCTCGGCGCCTTCATCCCGCTGGTCGGCGCGGTGATCTCGGGCGCTCTGGCCGTGGTTGTCGCGCTGGTCACGCAGGACGTGTTCACCGCGCTGATGGTCCTGGCCGTCGTCCTCGCCGTCCAGCAGATCGAGGGCCATGTACTGCAGCCCTTCATCCTGGGCCGCGCGGTACGAGTGCATCCGCTCGCCGTCGTCCTCTCCGTGGCGGCCGGCGGACTGGTCGCGGGCATCGGCGGCGCGGTGGTGGCGGTGCCGCTGGTGGCGGTGACCAATACCGTCGTCGGCTATCTCCGCGCGTACAGCCAGGGACAGCACGTGCTGAGCTCACCTCCGCCGCCCGTCGAGGCAGCGGCCGACAGTGCGCCCGAACCGGCGCCCGCTCCGGTGTCCGCGGTCGTGGCACCGTCCGGCGCGGTCGTGGACCCGGAGGGCCGCGAGAACCAGGAGTGAGCCGGTCCGCTGTCCGAGTGGGCTCCGCGGACATTCCACGGAGCCCACTCGGACACCCGGCGCTCACTCGGCGAGGACGGCCTCGGCGTCGAGCGTCGTGCCCACGGCCTGGATCACCGAGGCGATCTTGAAGGCTTCCTGGACGGTCTCGCGGTCCATGCCCGCCTTGCGCAGCACCCGCTCGTGCGAGTCGAGGCACTGTCCGCAGCCGTTGACGGCGGAGACGGCGAGCGACCAGAACTCGAAGTCGATCTTCTCCACGCCCGGGTTGCCGATGACGTTCATCCGCAGTCCGGCGCGCAGCGAGCCGTACTCGGGATCCGACAGCAGATGCCGGGTCCGGTAGAAGACATTGTTCATCGCCATCATCGCGGCGGCCGACTTGGCGGCGGTGTACGCCTCGGCGCTCAGCCGGGCCTTCGCCTCCGGCGCCAGCTCGCGCAGTACCGTCGCCGAGCGTGAGGCGATCGCGCAGGCCAGCACCGTGCCCCAGAGGCGCTGCTGCGGCAGCTCGCTGTTGCCGATGACCGAACCGAGGTTCAGCCGCAGGTCCTTGGCGTAGTCCGGCAGGGCCGACTTCAGATCGTCGAGTGCCATCGCGGCATCACACGCCTGACAGAAGCTTGGCGGCGTCGAGGGTTTCCTCGCCCTTGTTCCAGTTGCACGGGCACAGCTCGTCGGTCTGGAGGGCGTCCAGCACCCGCAGGACCTCCTTGGGATTACGGCCGACGGAGCCCGCGGTCACCATCGTGAACTGGATCTCGTTGTCCGGGTCGACGATGAAGACGGCGCGCCG
This sequence comes from Streptomyces sp. AK02-01A, assembly GCF_033795305.1. Classification (NCBI taxonomy): domain Bacteria; kingdom Bacillati; phylum Actinomycetota; class Actinomycetes; order Kitasatosporales; family Streptomycetaceae; genus Streptomyces; species Streptomyces sp. AK02-01A. Next base: position 57,377 of record NZ_JARBAE010000011.1, on the reverse strand, counting down.
GGCGAAGCCGTCCTCGCCCTCGATGCCCAGGTCGCGCATCAGCTCGTGCCTGGAGTCCGCCATCATCGGGAAAGGCAGATCCCGCAGGTCCGGATGGTCCTTGCGCCAGGCGTGGTGGACATACTCGGAGTCGCCGGAGAAGCCGAGGAGCTGGGCATCACGGTCCCCGAAGTCCTTGTGCAGCCGGCCGAAGGCCGCGATCTCGGTCGGGCAGACAAAGGTGAAGTCCTTGGGCCAGGCGAAGACGACCAGCCATTTGCCTTCATAGGTCTTGTGGTTGATCTCTTCGAACTCCTTGCCGCTCTCCAGCGAGACACAGGCGGTCAGCTCGAACGAGGGGAACCTGTCACCAACAGTGAGCACGCGCACTCCTTGTGGGGGAGGAAATCCCTTTTGGGGGCTTCCGGTGGCCGGACAGGTTACTGATGGTGGCACAGAGAGCATGGAGCATAGAAATAACCTGCCATGGCCGCCGTCATGGATGCACCCGCCGTCGCGCGGTGGACCGTGCGCACCGGCCGGCCTGGGCCCTGTCTGACACATCCCGCCGGGCCTGCGACGCCTGGCACGCACGCTCACCGCGTTGTCGGAGTCATCCGAGTACGTCCAGTACACGGATGATCCTCCGCCTTGGGACCGCACGCACCAGACGCCGCGGGCCCCGCCCTCCGGGCGGACGGCGCTATGTGTCAGACACGCCCTAGCGGAGGGCCCGGCCGGCAGGAGCGTCACTCCGTCCGCAGGCCGTCCGGCCGCATCATGCGCCAGAGGAACGGCAGACTGCCCGCCGTCACCAGCAGGATCACGGTGACACCCGCGCCCGCGAAGGGCAGGAACACCGACCAGTCCTTGACCGGTTTGTTCACGATGTTCAGCATGGCGTCGCCGAGGACCAGCCCACCGCCGATCGCGAGGACGGTGCCCGCCAGGACCGGCACGGTGGTCCCCCACAGGACCGACCAGGCGAGGGTCGATCTCCGGGTGCCGAAGGCCACCAGTACGGACAACAGCCGCTTGCGCTCGCGGAGTTGCTCGATCTGTGAGACCAGCATGCTCGCGGCGATCAGTGCCAACGTGGCGGCGCCGCCGGCCAGCAGGCCCGTCTGCACGGTGGAGTACTGCTTGTCGCGCTGCATGTTCTGCAGCTTCCACACGCGCAGCGTCGGGTCGAGGCGCGCCGCGGTGTTGCGGACATACTCCTCGGCGTCGGGTGTCCGCTTGTCGATACGGACCGAGGCATGGGTCGTCCCTCCGGGCAGCAGGCCCGTGTCGACGGCTCCTGTGGTGGCGAGGATGCCATGGTGTTCGGTGCCCATCGGGTCGGGCACGGCCCGCACCGTACGAGTGGACGCGGGCAGGGTCCACAGCACCGGCTTCGAACCGTCGTTCACGGATCTGGTGTTGAGATCGACGGGCTTGCCCGGCCGGGCCGTCTCGTCGATCCAGGCATTGCCTTCCGTGCTCCCGGCCATATGGGAGACGAAGGTGTCCCCGTCCCGGCAGGAAGGCAGCCGGGCCAGTTCGCGCAAGGTGGCGCAGGTGCCGATCGTCAGGGTCGTGGTGGGCTGGATCTCGCCGCCGGAGACGGCCCCGGGCCGGATGGCATAAGCCTCGACGGTGCCGATGACCGCGGTGACTCCCTTGGTGTGGCGGAAGTCCTCGATCATCCGTTCCGCCAGCCTCCCGTCGCCGAACTCCGTGCTGATGTCGAGGTTGGCGCGGACGGTGTCCTGGCCCGTCGGTCTCAGGAAGTCCTCCTGTATCCCGCCGAACATCATCTGCAGCGCGATGGCTCCGGCCACGGCCACGGTGATACCGCTCATGGCGCGGGCCGCGGTGCCGCTGCTGAGCTGGAGGCGGCGCATGGCGAGCTGCCAGGGCACGGGACCGCCTCGCAGCCTGGCCACCACCGCCTCGACCAGCCAGGGCAGCAGGGCGGTGAGGCCGGTCAGCACCAGGAGTGTCCCGGCCGCGACGGGATACGGATCGACTCCCTTGCTGTCGCCTTCGACGGTCTCGGTCAGAGCGAGGACGGCGATGCCGACGACGGGCATCAGCAGCCGCCACCAGAGCCGGCGCCGGCGGGGGCCGGCGTCGCGTACGACGCCGAGTGGTTCGATGGCGACCGAGCGCAGGGCGGCGAGGGTGACCAGGACGGCCGAGGCCGGTACGGCGAACACGATGAGCGCGGCGAGCGCGGGCACCGGTGCGATGTCGGACGGGAAGGCGCTCAGGCTCCACAACTGGACACCGCCCGCCAGTGGTCTGGTGGCCAGGAAGATCCCGGCGCCGAGGAGCAGTCCCAGCACCGCGCCGCACAGGGCCTCGCCCGCGGCGATGCGCCGGGTCATCCTGGTGTCCGCGCCGACCAGCCGCAGCGCGGCGAGCCTGCGGTCCCTGCGGTCGCCGCCGAACCGGACGGCGGTGGCGATGAAAACGGCCACCGGCGCGAGCAGCACCGCACAGATCAGGATGATCAGCACCACCAGGACCGGACTCATCGGGCGCCCGGAGTCGTCTGAGCCGTAACCGGCCGTCCGCTGGGCGCCCTTGTCGGTGGAGAGGGTGTCGCTGCCCGCGTAGAAGCGCAGTTCGCCGGGGGCGAGCAGGCCGCGGTCGGCGATGGTGCCGACGACCCGGTAGTCCAGCCGCTCCTTGAGAAGCGCGCCGTCCGGTGAGCCGAGCAGGTCGCGCAGCGCGGGCGAGACGACCATGTCGCCGGGGCCCGGCAGTGCGGTCACGCCGGGCGGCTTCGGAGCCTTCGGGCCCTCCGGCCGCAGCAGTTGACCGCCGACGGAGTCACCGTGGTACTCGGTGTCCGCGTCGGTCCACAGCAGCGTCGAGCCGCCGGCCGGTGTCCGTTCCTCGGAGGATGCGTCGGCGATCGACCGCGCGTCGCCGCGTTCCGCGCGGGCGGCGGTCATGTGCGGTACGGACGCCGCGAAGAAGAGCAGCGCGACACCGAGTCCGACACCCACCGCCGTGAGCGCGGTACGGGCCCAGCCCTCGCGACCGCCGGACACGGCGAACCGGATGCCGAGCGCGAGGTCGCGCGGCCAGGCGCCGATGCCCGAGGAGCTGGATTCCGGCCGTGTGGCGGAGGTGTTCCGCCGGTCGAGGAGGGTCATCCCGCGTGCTCCGGATCGCGGCACTTTCCGTCGCGTACGACGACCTCACGGTCCGAGTAGGCGGCGACCCGCGCCTCATGCGTGACCAGTACGACGGCGGTACGAGCGGACCTGGCCGCGTCGGTCAGCAGCTCCATCACCCGCTCACCGTTGAGCGAGTCGAGCGCTCCGGTCGGCTCGTCGGCGAAGATCACGCGCGGATCGCCGACCAGCGAGCGGGCGACCGCGACCCGCTGGCCCTGTCCGCCGGAGACCTCGCCGGGACGCTTGTGCCCGATGCCGTCGACCTCCAGGCGCTCCAGCCACGTCAGCGCGGCGTGCTCCGCCTCCTTGCGGCGGGTGCCCGCGAGCCGCAGCGGCAGCGCCACATTCTCCAGACAGGTCAGCTCGGGCACGAGCTGGCCGAACTGGAAGACGAAGCCGAAGGCGTGCCTGCGCAGGGCGCTGCGCTCGGAGTCCGTCATGGCGCTCAGCGTCCGGCCCTCGTAGGTGATGGTGCCCGAGTCGGGACGGACGATCCCGGCGAGGCAGTGCAGCAGGGTCGACTTCCCGGAGCCGGACGGGCCCATGACGGCGACGACCTCGCCCGGATGGATGGAGAACGAGGCGCCGTCGAGCGCGGGAGTGGGGCCGTACGCCTTGCGCAGCTCCTCGGCGACGAGCAGGGAACCGGCGGGCGTCATGCGCGCACCTGCTCGGCGAGTTTGTCCAGCCGGGCCGCGGCCAGCTCCAGCCAGCGCAGATCGGCATCCAGATGGAACAGCGCGTGGTCACAGATGAGCTGGTCGGCGAGGTCGCCGTGCCGCTTGCGGTCGGTGAGGACACGCATCAGCCGCAGATGTTCGGCGCGCTGGACGTCGAGGAGTTCGGTCGCGCTGCGTCCGGTGAGCAACGCGAGGACGAGCTTGGTGTAGAGCGTCGACTGGAGGTAGGGCTCCGGCTTCTCCGGCTGGGCGAGCCACCGCGCGACATCGGTGACACCGGCTTCGGTGATGGCGTACCGCTTGCGCTCGGGACCGCCTCCGGCCTCTATGCCGTCGACCTCGACGAGGCCGTTCTTCAGCAGCCGGGACATGGTCGAGTAGACCTGTCCGTAGTGGAGCGGCCGGTCGTGGCCGAATTTCTCGTCGAAGGCGCGCTTGAGGTCGTAGCCGTGGCGCGGTCCGGACTCCAGAAGCCCGAGGAGGGTGTGGCCGATTGACATGACAGGCACTCTACACCGCGTGTATACCCCTTGTGTATAGTGAGGGTCCTCCGGCTGTGGCGTCTCCTCGCCAACGCCGTGTTGACCTTGTCCGACCTGGGTGTTCGCCATGGTCTGATCTCGATGTCACCCACGATCCGCCTCAAACCCGTCTCGGCCGCCGGTGGCTGAAGCGCCGGTCGGCCAGGACCGCACGGCCAAGGGCGCAGCCGGTCACCGGCTACGCCCTGGACTGTCGCGGTGGGTCATCCGGACCGGAGGGTCTGTTCGCGGATCCGGCCCGGCTCCGAAGGCGGATCGAACGCGCTGCCGGCGACCCGGCCACACCAGGAGCCGAGGTCGTCATCCGTTCCGCGACATCGTGAACTCCTCGCACCGGAGCGGTCAGCGGGAGTATTCGCGGTTGAACAGCCTTTTGGACCAGAGGTATCCGCCGAGGGCGATGAGGGCGCACCAGGCGAGCGCGATCCACGCGTTGTCGCCGATCGGCTTGTCCATCAGCAGGCCACGCAGGGTTTCGATGATCGGTGTGAACGGCTGGTACTCGGCGAACCAGTGCAGCCCGGCGGGCATGGAGTCGGTGGGGACGAACCCGCTGCCGAGGAAGGGCAGCAGCACCAACGGCATCGGCAGGTTGCTCGCGGTCTCGACGCTCTTGCTCACCTGGCCGAGCGCGACGGCGAGCCAGACGAGCGCGAACGTCACCACCACCAGGAAACCGGCCGTGGCCAGCCACTCAACCGGCCCCGCGGCGGGCCGGAAGCCGACGAGCAGCGCCACGCCGACCACGATCGCCAGGCTCAGCATCGCCTGGATCACGCTGCCGAGGACGTGCCCGGTCAGCACCGAGACGCGGGCGATGTTCATGGTGCGGAACCGGGCGATGATGCCCTCGGTCATGTCCATGGCTATCGAGATCGCGGTCCCCTGGACCGTGGCCGTCACGGTCATCAGGATGATCGCGGGCGCGACGTAGTTGACGTACTCGGCGCGCCCGCCGCCCGCGCCGCTGTTCCCCGACCCGCCGAGCCCGGCGCCCAGCGTGCCACCGAACACATACACGAACAGCAGCAGGAAGATGATCGGCATCCCGACGAGCATCACGGTCATCGACGGGTACCGGAGCATGTGCTTGAGGTTGCGGCGCAGCATCGTCACCGAGTCGCGCAGCGGACGGAAACGGATGCCCGCCGGAGCGGGGCCGGTGAGAGCGTGCGTGGCGGTGCTCATCGGGTGGTCACCTTCTCGTGTGGGAAGTTCTCGTGCTCCGGGTTGCCGGTGAGGGCGAGGAAGACGTCGTCGAGATCGGGCGTGTGCACCGACAGCTCGTCGACCTCGATGGCCTGCTCGTCGAGCCGGTCGATCAGGGTCTTCAGCGAGCGGAGGCTGCCGTCGCTGGGCACCCGCAGCGTGAGCGCGTCGTTGTCGCGCGAGACCTCGCCGAGGCCGCGCACGGCCGTGTCGAGGCCGCGCGGATCGGCGAACCGCAGGCGGACATGCCCACCGGGGATGCGGCGCTTGAGCTCGTCCGGGGTCCCCTCCGCGACCAGTCGGCCGTGGTCGAGGACCCCGATCCGGTCGGCGAGTTCGTCGGCCTCCTCCAGATACTGCGTGGTGAGGAAGATGGTGACGCCCTCGGCCACCAGCTCGCGGACGATCTGCCACATGCCGCGGCGGCTACGAGGGTCCAGGCCGGTGGTCGGTTCGTCGAGGAAGATCACCTGCGGGCTGCCGACCAGGGTCATCGCGAGGTCAAGCCGCCGCCGCATCCCCCCGGAGTAGGTCGAGGCCGGTTTCCGGCCCGCCTCGACCAGGTCGAACTGTTCGAGGAGCCGGCCGGCGCGCCGTCGGCCCTCGGCCCGGGCGAGGTGGAGCAGATCCGCCATCAGGAGCAGGTTCTCCCTGCCGGTGAGCAGGTTGTCCACCGCCGAGAACTGACCGGTGACACCGATCGCGGCGCGCACCGCGTCGGGTTCGGTCGCGAGGTCGTGGCCGGCGACCCGGACATCGCCGGCGTCGGCACTGATCAAAGTGGACAGGATCTTGACCGTGGTGGTCTTTCCGGCGCCGTTCGCGCCGAGCAGCGAGAAGACGCCTCCTCGCGGGACGTGCAGATCGATACCGTCGAGTACGACATGGTCGCCGAACGACTTGCGCAGCCCGGTCACCGCGATCGCCGGCGGGAAGTGGTTGGTGGTCATGGGTTCCCTCTCGAAGGGTCGTGAGCGGATCAGGAGCGGCGGATCGTGATGTCGCCGTGGGAGGTGCGCGCCCGCACCTCGACGGTTTCGTCGGACTCTTCGGGCCGGGTGGCGTTGTCCAGCAGGTTGCGGATGCGTCCGAACCCGGTGTTCACGTCAAGCCGGGCGGCGGTGCCCTCGGCGATGCCGATCTCCAGTTCGCCCATCGCGGTCCCGAGCTCGACCGAGCCACGGGCCACCTCGCCGAGGCGAATGCCGCCGTTGGACGTCTTCGCCTCGACATCCGCGCCGGCCCGGTCGACGGAGATGTCGCCGTTGGCCGAGCGCACCCGTACGTCGCCGCTGACCGCGGCGATGGTGGTGTCGCCGTTGGAGTTCTTGACGACCACGGAGCCCTCGATCTCGCCGATGCTGACCTTCCCGGAGCCGGTGTGGATTTCGGCGTCGCCCGCGACGAGGTCCGCGGTGATGTGACCGGCCGCGGTGTCCACACGCAGCGGGCCGGTTCGCTCAAGCCGGACGTTCCCGGTGGAGGTCTTGAACCCGCACTCTCCGAGCCGGCCCGTACCGCTGAGGTCTCCCACCTGCACCTCGCCGGACACCTGCGAACCGCTGGGCAGGCCGATGGACACATCGACCGACCTGGTCTTGCGGGAGAAGTCGAAAACGCGCGCCATCGGCCCTGTGACCTGCAACAGGCCATTCGTGTACGCGACGTGGATCTGCTGTGCGGCCTTCACGTCGGATTCGTCGGCCTTGTCGCTCGGGCGCACCTCGACGGTGGTGTCGGTGCGGTCGCTCGCGGTGATCCGCACATTGCCGACGCCGAGCTTGAGCGTGACGGAAATCGGTTCGGGTGTCTCGAAACTGGGCATGGCTGTCCCCTCATCATGGGTAGGTGATGCGTCCCCGCAGGTCGGGGCGTGTGGTGTGGTGTGGTGGAAAGCGGTACCGGTGCGGCTCAGGGCTGTCCGCCGTAGCTGTCGTCGCGCGCCCGCCGGGGATTACGGGACAGCCCTCAGCGCACCCAGCCGGTGAGGCGCTGCTGGGTCCGTTTGCCGCCGCCGCGCTGCTCGGGGCGCTGGTCGCGGTCGGAGCGCTGCACGGCGGCCGAGGCCGCACGGACCAGCCACGCGTTGACCGAGCGTCCCTCCTTGGCGGCGGCCTCCTCGACCGCGGCCTTGAGCTGCTCCGGGAGGCGCACATTGATCCGCGCGCTCGGACCGTCCTCGGCGATCAGTGCGCCGCCGTCCGCCGTCACCGGATCGTCCTCGGCCGCGTCCTCGACCGGCTCGGCGGGCGGTGCGGTCACGACGAAGTCCGGATCGCGACCGCGCAGGCGCAGCTCCACCGAACCCGGGGCCAGGTCCCGGGTGATCTCGTCCGTGGCGGCGGACAGCGCGTCCAGCAGGGTCATCCGGATCGCCGACTCAAGTGACCCGGTCAGGCGCTCGACCAACGCACGGGCCTCGTCACCGCCGACTTCGGCGAGCGTGGCGAATTCACGTCCGAGGTTGCCCACATACGAGTTCAAGTCCATGGCGCCACAATGGCACGGCAATGGGCGCCAGCGCAAGCCATAGTGGCTCAGTTAAGTGCCAATGTGGCACAGCCTGGTGTCTCTCGGCTGAAAGGTGCTGGTCAGGAGCGGATGAGGCGGGAGGTGTCGGGTCGATCGGTGATGTCTGCGCGCACCGGGGAGCGCGGTGCGCCGCGCTGCCGCTCCACCGGCTCCTCCCGGCCCGGCACCTCGGCCGGGTGGACGGCGCCGGTGCCGGGAGGTGCCGGCTCACTCCTCGCCGGTCGCGCTCCCGGGATCCGTGGCCGCCGGGCCGGCTGTGTCCACCGGGCCCGGAGCCGGCCGCTGCGCGGCCTTCGGCGGCCGGCCCCGGCGCGGGATCGGTGCCGCGCCGCCGGGAAGCCGGCCCGCCTCCGCCAGGGCCCGGCGGAGCAGGAACTCGATCTGCGCGTTGGTGCTGCGCAGCTCGTCGGACGCCCAGCGGGCCAGAGCGTCGTACACCGCCGGGTCCAGTCGCAGGAGGGCCTGCTTGCGTTCGGTCACTGGTAGAGAGTGCCTGTGTTCACGACCGGCTGTGCGGCCCGGTCCCCGCAGAGCACGACCAGCAGATTGCTGACCATCGCGGCCTTGCGCTCCGCGTCCAGCTCGACGATGTCCTGCTCCGTGAGGCGGGTGAGCGCGGCCTCGACCATGCCGACCGCGCCGTCCACGATCAGCCGGCGGGCCGCGACGACGGCGCCCGCCTGCTGGCGCTGGAGCATCGCGGAAGCGATCTCCGGGGCGTAGGCGAGATGGGTGAAGCGGGACTCGATGATGTGGACGCCGGCCGCCTCGACCCGCGCGTGCAGCTCGACGGCGAGCTTCTCGGTGATCTCCTCGGCGTTGCCGCGCAGCGACAGGCCGTCCTCGTCGTGCGCGTCGTACGGGTATTCGATGGCGATATGGCGGACGGCCGCCTCGGTCTGAGTGGAGACGAACTCCAGGAAGTCGTCCACCTCGAAGGTCGCCTGCGCGGTGTCCTCGACCTTCCAGACCACGACCGCGGCCAGCTCGATCGGATTGCCGTAGGCGTCGTTGACCTTGAGGACCGCCGTCTCGTGGTTCCGGACCCGGGTCGAGATCTTGCTGCGCGAGGTGAGCGGATTCACCCAGCGCAGGCCGTCGGTACGGATCGTGCCGCGATAGCGGCCGAAGAGCTGGACGACCCGCGCCTCGCCCGGCGCGACCATGTTCAGTCCGCACATCGCGAAGAACGCGGCTATGCCCGTCAGCACGCCGACCACGATCAGCGCCGCCTTCGGTCCGGCCGAGTCGAGCGTGGCACCGAAGACGATCAGGCCGGTGCCGACGATCAGACCGAACAGTCCGAACAGCAGTGCGAGGCCACCGCCGATGCTGTGGGCGGAGAATTCCCGGACCTGTGGCGCGGGCATCTCGGGCAGGTCGTCGGGTGTGACGGTGCTGGTGGAGGCCATGTTCGTTCCCCGTTTCTCTCACTCTTCCGCCATCCGGCGGTAGCTATCATTGTGCTAGCACATTAATGGTCTTCACAACCCTCTGGCGGTCTGGTGAGTCGGTTCCATGGGAACGGGTGCTGATTGTCACGCCCCAAAAGGCAGGAAACAGTGCTCTTTGTCATAGCGAGCGGTGTTAGCTTTCTGAGCTGATTCCGGTGGGTGAGAGCTGCGAGAGTCCTGACGACGAGATCTGAGAGCGGAGCGACACGGCGATGGGCCGAGCTGAAGCCAGACGGGCCCGGCAGCGCGCGACGCGCCGGGTGACGAACGCGGGCGGCATACGCCGCCTGTTCACACCGAAGAAACTGCTCGGCACCTTCTTCGGGCTCTGCCTGCTCGCCATGGGCGCGTTCGTCGTGATCTATGTGCTGGTTCCGGTGCCGAACGCCAACGCGCAGGCCGAGATGCAGAGCAATGTCTACAAGTACAGCGACGGGAAGATCCTGGCCCGTACCGGCGAGGTCAACCGCGAGATAGTCGGGCTGGAGCAGATTCCCAGGGACGTCCAGCGAACCTTTGTCGCGGCCGAGAACAAGACCTTCTACAAGGACTCCGGCGTAGACCTCAAGGGCACCGCGCGCGGCCTGATGAACACGCTCTCCGGCAAGGGCAAGCAGGGTGGTTCGACCATCACCCAGCAGTACGTCAAGAACTACTACCTGGAGCAGGACCAGACGGTCACCCGCAAGCTCAAGGAGCTGGTGATCTCGCTGAAGGTGGACCAGAAGAAGAGCAAGAACGAGATCCTCGCCGGTTACATCAACACCAGCTACTACGGGCGCAACGCGTACGGCATCCAGGCCGCCGCCCAGGCGTACTACGGAATCGACGCCGGCGAGCTGAATGTCGCGCAGGGCGCCTATCTCGCCGCTCTCCTCCAGGCCCCGAGCCAGTACGACTGGGCCGTCGCCACCGACACCGGCAAGCGGCTGGTCACCGAGCGCTGGAACTACGTCCTGGACAACATGGTCGGCGAGCACTGGCTGGACGCCTCGGTCCGCCAGGGCCTGAAGTTCCCCGTACCGCACGAGCCGAAGGCCGCACCCGGCATGGAGGGCCAGACCGGCTATCTCGTCGAGGCCGCCAATGACGAACTGGCCCGGCAGGGCGTCGACAAGGCGGACATCGACGCCGGCGGCTGGACGATCACCCTCAACATCGACGAGAAGCGGCAGAAGGCGCTTGTCGACTCGGTCGACAAGCAGCTCGAAAGCAAGATCGACCGCGAGAAGAACAAGACGGACGCCACGGTGCAGGCCGGCGCCACCTCCGTCGACCCGAAGACCGGGCGGGTGGTCGCGCTCTACGGTGGTGTGGGCGCCACCGAGCACTGGATCTCCAACGCCACCCGCACCGACTACCAGCCCGCCTCGACCTTCAAGCCGGTCGTCCTCACCTCCGCGCTGGAGAACGGCTCCGAGACCCAGGACGGCCGGAAGATCGACATCGGCACCACGTACGACGGCACGAGCAAGCGGCCGGTCGAGGGCAGTGACACTCCCTTCGCTCCGGAGAACGAGGACGACCAGGACTACGGCACCGTCGACGTACGGACCGCGATGGAGGACTCGATCAACTCCGTCTTCGCGCAGATGGTCGTGGACGTCGGTCCCGGCACGGTCAAGCGGACCGCGCTCGACCTCGGGATGCGGGACAAGAACTTCCCCGAGCGTCCCGCGATCACGCTCGGCACGATGAACGCCTCCACCTGGGACATGGCGGGCGTCTACGCGACCCTCGACCATCACGGCCGGAAGGTCACACCGGCCATCGTGAAGTCCGCCGAGCACAAGGACCGTACGGTCAAGCTGCCCGATCCGGTGGGCAAGCAGGTGATCAGCCGGGAGACGGCCGACACCGTGACCCATGTGCTCCAGAGCGTCGTCGACAACGGTTCGGGCTTCGAGGCCGACACTCCGGACTACGACGCGGCGGGCAAGACCGGTACGTCGGAGAACAACAAGTCGGCGTGGTTCGCCGCCTACACTCCGCAGCTCACCACGGTGGTCGCGCTGTTCGGCGAGTCGCCCGAGGAAGGCGGCGGACAGGTCACTCTGACCGGTACCGCCAACTCCGGCCGCGCCAACGGCGGCGGCTTCCCCGCCAGGATCTGGGCGAACTACACGCTGGCCGCGCTGAACGGCGGCTCCGACGCGAAGTTCGACCTGGAGTACACGGAGCCCGTACCCGACAGGCCCACGGCGCCCCCGGTCGAGACCGCTCCCGAGCGGACGCCGAGCGAGGAGCCGTCAGAGACCGCGCCGCCGCCGCAGGAGCCCGACCCGGCCGACCCGAGCGAGAGCGTCCCCGTGCCGCCCGAGGAGACGCCGCCGCCCACCGTCCCGACCGATCCCGGCGGCGACCCGGGCGGCCCGGGCGGCCCGGAGAGCGGCGGCCCGACGGAGGCTCCCGGTCCTCCCGACGGACTCCTGAGACTGCCCGCCGGCCGGTGACGGCGCACCCGCGGTGAGAAAGCGGCGGCCCCGGCGGACGCGCTCGCGTCCGGCGGGGCCGCCGCTACCCGGTCCGGAGTCAGCCGCCGTTCGCCTTCTTGGCGATACGGTCGCCGATCTCCTTGTCGATATTGCGCCAGTACTGGAGCGCCCGCTCCAGCACCGGCCGGGTCACGCCCTGCGCCAGGTGGCCGGCGACGTTCGACACCAGACGGTCGCGCTGCGCGTCGTCCAGCACCTCGCGGACCTGCGTGCCCGCCTGGCCCCAGTCGTCGTCCTCGCGGTGCAGCCTGGTCGCCTCGCGCACCATCTCGCCCGCCGCCGACCAGCCCGCCGGGTCGCCGAAGCGCTCCGTGTCGGCCGCGGGACCGCCGTACGAGTTCGGCGCGTACGGCATGGCCGTGTTGGACGCCTCGTACCGCATCGGTCCGTCCTTCGCGTACGAGTTCACCCGCGTACGCGCCCGGTTCGGCGGAAGCTGGGTGTAGTTCGGACCGATCCGGTAGCGGTGTGTGTCCGGATACGAGAAGAGCCGGCCGAGCAGCATCTTGTCCGGCGACGGGCCGATGCCCGGCACCAGGTTCGAGGGCTCGAAGGCGGCCTGCTCGATATGGATGAAGAAGTTGTCCGGGTTCTCGTTGAGGGTCATCCGGCCGACATCGATCAGCGGGTAGTCGCTGTGCGGCCACACCTTGGTCAGGTCGAACGGATTGAAGCGGTAGTCGGCCGCGTCCTCGAACGGCATGATCTGGACCTTCAGGCTCCAGGTCGGCGCGTTCCCGGACAGGATCGACTCGTACAGGTCCCGGCGGTGGTGGTCACCGTCCGAGCCGGCCATCTCGTCGGCATCGGCCTGAGTGAGGAAGTCGATGCCCTGATCGGTCTTGAAGTGGTACTTCACCCAGAACCGCTCACCGGCGCCGTTCACCCACATATACGTGTGCGAGCTGTAGCCGTTCATATGGCGGAAGGACTTCGGGATGCCCCGGTCGCCCATCAGCCATGTCACCTGGTGCGCGGATTCGGGTGACAGGGTCCAGAAGTCCCACTGCATGTCGTTGTTGCGCAGCCCGGTGGCCGGGTGGCGCTTCTGCGAGCGGATGAAGTCCTGGAACTTCATCGGGTCGCGTACGAAGAAGACCGGCGTGTTGTTGCCGACCATGTCGTAGTTGCCGTGTTCCGTGTAGAACTTCAGCGCGAAGCCTCGGGGGTCGCGCCAGGTGTCCGGAGAGCCGAGCTCACCGGCGACGGTGGAGAAACGCGCCAGCATGTCCGTGCGTTTGCCCGGCTGGAAAAGGTCGGCCTTGGTGAACTGGCTGACGTCATTTGTCACTTCGAAGAAGCCATAAGCGCCTGCTCCCTTGGCGTGGACCACTCGCTCGGGGACCCGTTCGCGGTTGAACTGGGCCATTTTCTCGATGAGATAGTGGTCCTGCATCAGGATCGGGCCGTCGGAACTGATGGTGAGCGAGTGTTCGTCGCTCTCCACCGGGATGCCGACGTTGTTCGTCGTGTAAGGAGTCCTGGGGGGTGACTCAGTCACGAGCGTCCTCCCGTCGATAGAAGGCCCGGGAAACCGGGGCGACCCGGGGAATGGCAGCGGTCAAGTGGCCGCCTGCCCCAGTCAACCTCCACGACACCTTGTCGGCAACATCTGGATCAGGTCCAGACCTGGTCCCGGTACGGTCTACGTCCTGGTGGGAAGCTCGAACCAGACCACCTTGCCGGTGGACAGCCGGGTCGCTCCCCACCGCCGCGCCAGCCGGTTGACCAGGAACAGTCCCCGACCGCCCTCGTCCGTCTCACGGGCGCGCCGCTGCCTGGGCAACTGCGGCGAGTCGTCGCCGACCTCGCAGCGCAGTACGTCCGTACGGAGCAGCCGCAGCGTCACCGGGCGCTCCGCGTACCGCACGGCGTTGGTCACGACCTCGCTGATCAGCAGCTCGACCGAGTCGCTCAGCTCCTCCAGGTCCCAGCGCGCCAGCGCCCGCCGGGCCAGCCGCCTGGCCCGGCCCGGAGCGGCGTCCTCCGGCTCCAGGAACCAGTACGCGACATCGCTCGGCGCGATCCCGTCGAAACGGGCCGCGAGCAGCGCGATGTCGTCGTCCCTGTCGCCGGGACCCAGGACGTCGAGGACGTCGTCGCAGAGCGCCTCCAGCGGCGGTGAATGATCCGGCCCGGTGAGCTGCGCGGTCGCCGCGAGGCGCTCCCGGAGCTGCTCGATGCCCGTCCACACGTCGCGCAGCCGCGACTCGACGAGCCCGTCCGTGTACAGCAGGAGCGTCGCTCCGGCGGGCGCGTCCAGCTCGACGGCCTCGAAGTCCACGCCACCGACGCCGATCGGTGCGCCCGGCGGCACCCGGAGGACCTCGGCCCGGCCTCCCAGGTGCAGAAGTATGGGCGGCGGATGGCCGGCGTTGGCGATGGTGATCCGGTGCGAGACCGGGTCGTACACCGCGTACAGACAGGTCGCCATCCGGTCCGTGCCGAGGCGCTGGGCCTGTTCGTCGAGATGGTGCAGCACCTCCTGCGGCGGCAGATCCAGCCCCGCGAGGGTCTGCGCGGTCGTCCGGAGCTGGCCCATGATCGCCGCGGAGGTCATGGAGTGGCCCATGACATCGCCCACGACCAGCGCGACCCGGCTGCCCGGCAGCGGGATCGCGTCGTACCAGTCGCCGCCGACCCGGGCGGTCTCGGCCGCCGGCAGATAGCGGGAGGCGAGCCGCACCCCTGTCGGCTGCGGGAGGTTCTCCGGCAGCATCGTGCGCTGGAGCTCGTCGGCGATGTACGCCTCACGTCCGTACAGCACCGCCTTGTCGATTCCCAGCGCCGTATGGGTCGCGAGCTGCGCCGCGACCAGCAGATCGTTCGGCTCGAAGGCCGCGCGGTCCGGCCTGCGCAGAAAGACGGCCGCGCCGATGACCCGTCGCCGTCCGCGCAGCGGCGCGAGAATCGCGCGATGCCCGCTCGGCACGGCGCGGTCGGCGCCCAGCAGCTCCGGCAGTGCGGCGCGGGCCGCGGCCGAATCGCCGAAGACGGGGCGCACACCACGCAGCACCTCGGAGAGCGCGCCGCCCGAGAGCACCTCGCACAGCTCGGACGCCGGCATCACCTCGGACTGCGGATCGAGGAGCGGCAGCAGGGCCGCCGGGGCGATCTGCGACGGGATACCGCCCGGGCCGGTGACGTGCTCGGGATCCTCGTCGGTCAGCCGGAGCCGGTCGGTGCGCCGCAGGCGCAGTACGAAGGGAGCCACCGGCCGTTCGTCGCCGACCGGCAGCGGATCGCGCAGATAGACGAGGATGGCGTCGGAGAACGTCGGCACGGTCGCCCGGCACAGCCCGAGCACGATCTCGTCCAGATCTATGCCGCGGGCGATGCGCCGGGTGGCGGCTCCCACGAAGCGCAGCCGGTCGCCCTCGCGCCGCGCGGTCAGCGCGGGATCGGGCGTGGGCACCGCCGACTGCGGGACGGCGGAGGCGCCCGCCTCCTGCCG
Organism: Streptomyces sp. AK02-01A; assembly: GCF_033795305.1. Classification (NCBI taxonomy): domain Bacteria; kingdom Bacillati; phylum Actinomycetota; class Actinomycetes; order Kitasatosporales; family Streptomycetaceae; genus Streptomyces; species Streptomyces sp. AK02-01A. The sequence continues at coordinate 41,859 of NZ_JARBAE010000011.1, read as the reverse complement.
CGGCCGTGTGCGTTCCTGAGACCGGGCAACCAGGGGCTGCCGGCCTTCGTGGGAGGTGGGATGCTCCGTCACGCGTGGGGTTCCGTCCGTCCGGGCCGGTGGTGCGATGCGATCGCGTCGAAGGAGCGGCTGCCGTCCCGCACGGCTCCACCCCCTCGGAAAGTGACTCACGTTCGTAGTGACTAACGGTGTGACGTGTGTGTGACTTGCGGTCAGGTCCGGTGCCGCGCTGCCCCGTTGACCGGGAGCGGCCTTCCGGAGGACGATCCTACGTTTGAACCCCGGGGGTACATCAAGGGTCTCATGACGTCGGTGACGGTGCCCCCGCGATCACGGCGTCGGCCGGTTCATCCGGCCGGAACCCCGGAGCGGCCCGGTGCCCGGTCCCAGCCGTCCGGCAGTTCCGGCACCGTCCAGCGCGGATCGGGCCGCCAGTGCTCCCAGCCGTCACGGAACGGCGAGCCCCAGGAGGTGACCACGTCGATCGCCGCGCGGCCGGCCTCCCTGACCTGCCGCGCCTGCTCCCGCTCCATCAGTCCGTCGTGCTGCGCCTGGGCGAACTCGTCCTCGTCGCGCCACCGCCAGCTCCGGTCCGGGAAGACGTCGATGTCGAGGAAGTGGTCCTGCGAGTCGATGCCGCCGGACCAGCGGGTGCGGGGCTCCTCCAGATTCACGTACCAGTTCTGGAAGCGCCAGCCGCGCTCCCACCACAGCCATACCGACCAGGGCTCGCCGGGCCGCGCCAGCTTCAGCACACCCATGCCGTACCACCGGTCGCGCACCACCGTGCGCGGCTTGGTGTAGCGGCTGGCCAGCGGTTCGCGGTGGACCGGCGTGCCGTCCGCGAGGACCGGCTTCACACACGGTGTGTCCGGCGCCAGCCAGGCCGCGAGCAGCTCGTCGGTGTCCTGTACGACCGTGACGGGACGGCAGATGTGCACACGGTCACCGGCGTTCTCCCGGTACCGCCACAGGATCTGTGTGCCGGGCGTCCAGTGCCCGTCGGCTGCCGTCTCTGTCATGCGCAGATCCTAGGCCCTGGAGCCGGACGGCGTCGGCGGGGCCGGCGACGCGGCCGGGAGGCCCGGTCGCCGGACGCCGCCGTGCCGGTGACTGTTCACGGCCGTGTCATACGCAGTACGTCCAGCGCCTCGTCGAGCTGTTCCAGAGTGAGATCGCCGCGCTCCACGTAGCCGGAGGCCAGGACCACCTCGCGGATCGTCCTGCGCTCGGCGAGGGACTTCTTGGCGACCTTCGCGGCCTCCTCGTAGCCGATGTACTTGTTCAGCGGAGTGACGACGGACGGCGACGACTCGGCGTACTCACGGGCCCGCTCGACATGGGCCGTGACACCGTCGACCGTACGGTCCGCGAGCAGCCGCGAGACATTGGCGAGCAGCCGTACGGACTCCAGGAGGTTCTTGGCGATCACCGGGAGCATGACATTCAGCTCGAAGTTCCCGGCGGCGCCGGCCGCGGCGACCGTGGCGTCATTGCCGGTGACCTGCGCGGCGACCATCAGCACGGCCTCCGGAATCACCGGATTGACCTTGCCGGGCATGATGGAGGAGCCCGGCTGGAGATCGGGAAGACTGATCTCCGCGAGCCCGGTGCGCGGGCCCGAGGCCATCCAGCGCAGATCGTTGGAGATCTTGGTCAACGAGACGGCGAGGGTACGGAGCTGTCCGGAGGTCTCCACCAGGCCGTCGCGGGCGCCCTGCGCCTCGAAGTGATTGCGGGCCTCGGTCAGCGGCAGCCCGGTCGTGCGGGCGACCTCGGCGATGACGGCGGCGGAGAAGCCCGGCGGAGTGTTGATGCCGGTGCCCACCGCCGTACCGCCGAGAGGAAGCTCGGCGAGGCGCGGGAGTGAGGCGGTCAGCCGCTCCACGGCGTACCGGATCTGCGCGGCATAGCCGCCGAACTCCTGCCCCAGCGTGACGGGAGTGGCGTCCATGAGATGCGTACGACCGGACTTCACGACCTCGCGGAACTCCTCGGCCTTGCGCTCCAGCGAGGCGGCGAGATGGTCCAGCGCCGGCATCAGCTCGCCGGTGACGGCCGCGGTGGCGGCGATATGGATGCTCGAAGGGAAGACGTCGTTGGAGCTCTGCGAGGCGTTGACATGGTCGTTCGGATGGACATCCCGGCCGAGGCGCTCGGTGGCGAGCGTGGCGAGCACCTCATTGGTGTTCATGTTGGAGGACGTGCCCGAGCCGGTCTGGAAGACATCCACCGGGAAGTGCTCGTCCCAGCGGCCCTCCGCGACCTCGGCGGCGGCCTCCTGGATGGCCTCGGCGACGTCCTCGCCGATCACACCGAGATCGGCGTTGACCTTGGCGGCGGCGGCCTTGATCCGGGCCAGCGCCTCGATGTGCGCGCGTTCGAGCCGCTGTCCCGAAATCGGGAAGTTCTCCACGGCGCGCTGGGTCTGGGCCCGCCACTTGGCGTGCGCCGGGACCCGTACCTCGCCCATCGAGTCGTGCTCGGTCCGGTACTCCGCCGGGTCCTGTGTGTCCTGTGCGTCCATCGCGTATGACCTCCTGGAAGGCTGAGCAGCGCTCCTGACCTGTGTATTCCCCGTCCTGCGCCGGCCGGGCCCGGCGTCCGGCGGCATCACTCCCGCGCGGACCGCAGCCCGTCGGCGATCACTTCGAGGAGGGCGCGCGGCTCCCGGGTCAGATACATGTGCCCGCCGTCCAGCTCGGCGGTGGTCAGCTTTCCGGTGGTCGCGTCCGCCCACTGGGCCGCCTCGACCGCGCTGACCAGCGTGTCCGTACGGCCTCTGACCGAGGTGACGGGTCCGGACAGCGGACGGTCCGACAGCGGGCGGTAGGTCTCGTGGAGCTGTACGTCGGCCCGGAGCGACGGCAGCAGCAGCTCCCGCATCTCGGGATCCTCCAGCGCCGGGTGCGCGTATCCGGCGAAGGACCGCACCCGCGCGACGAACTCGTCGTCGGGCAGCCCGCCGGCCCGGTCGGCCCGCACCGTCCAGGGTCCCGGAGAGCCGCTGACGAACAGAGCGTCAAGACGCACCGCGCGGTCCTGTTCGAGGCGGTGCGCCAGCTCGTACGCGAGGACCGCGCCCATGCTGTGCCCGAACAGCGCCACCCGTGTCCCGGCCTCCAGTGCCTCGGTCACCTGGCCGTACGCGTCCTCGACGGCCGGAGCCGCGGTCGTGTGGGCCGGTTCGGCGAAGCGCTTCTCGCGTCCCGGCAACCGCACGGGCAGGACGCGCATCCAGGCAGGTGCGTAGGCCGTCCAGGGGGTGAAGAACGACGGACCCGCGCCGGCGAACGGCAGACAGATCAGGACGGTCTCTTCCACGGCGGATGTCTCTCCGATTCGTTGTGCGACAAGGATGGACGGCGGCGGGAGCGGACGGGCGGGAGCCCGGTCAGCCGCCCGCGACGAAGGCGCCGAGGACGGCGGCGAGATGCCCGGGATCCGCCGCTCCGCACAGCTCACGCGCCGAGTGCATGGACAGCCCCGGCACGCCCACATCGACCGTGGTGACGCCGAGCCGGGCGGCGGTGAGCGGCCCGATCGAGGTGCCGCAGGGCATCGCGTTGTTGGAGACGAACGGCTGCCACGGCGCGCCGGCCCGCTCGCACGCCTCTGCGAACACCGCGATGCCGGTGCTGTCGGTGGCGTACCGCTGATTGACATTGACCTTGACCGTGGGGCCGCCGTTGGGCAGCGGACGATGGTCCGGGTCGTGCCGCTCCGCGTAGTTGGGATGCACCGCGTGCGCCATGTCGGCGGAGACACACAGCGCACCGGAGAGGGCGCGCGCCCAGTCCTCCGAACCGCCGCCCCGGGCGGCGACGGAGCGGCTGAGGGTCCGTTCGAGCATCGGGCTCTGCGCGCCCGTCTCGGAGCCGCTGCCGGCCTCCTCGTGGTCGAAGGCCGCCAGGACGGGGATGTACGCGGGCTGTTCCATGGCGGTCGCGGCGTTCGCCAGGGCGGTCACGCCCGCGTGCACCGACACCAGATTGTCCAGCCGGGACGACACCACGAACTCCCGGTCCGCGCCGAGATATCCGGGCGGCTGGATGTCGTGGAGCATCAGGTCCCAGGCCAGCACCTCGGCCGGATCCACCTCGGCGGCCCGTGCGACCCGGCGCAGCAGCGCGCCCTCCTCCGGTGCGCCGAGCGCCCACAGCGGGGCGATGTGCCGCTGCCGGTCGAGTGCCAGTCCGTCGTTGACCGAACGGTCGAGATGGATGGCGAGCTGCGGTACGCGCAGCAGCGGTTCGTCGATCTGGACGAGCCGTGTCCGCGGCCTGTCTCCGGCGCCGGAGCCGCGCAGGGCGAGCCGTCCGGAGATGCCCAGATCGCGGTCGAGCCAGGTGTTGAGAGGGACTCCGCCGTAGATCTCCACGCCGATCTGCCGCCAGCCGGACGAACCGGTGTCGGGTCTCGGCTTGACCCGCAGATTCGGTGAATCGGTGTGGGCGCCGACAATCCGGAAGGGCGTGTGGCCCGGCGCGCCCTCCGGGACGTACCAGGCGATCAGGGCGCCGCCGCGGGCGACGAAACAGCCGCCGCTCGCGCCGGCCCAGTCGTCCGTTCCGCACAGCTCGCGAAAGCCCGCCTTCTCCAGTCTTCGGACCGCGCTCGCCACCGCGTGGTACGGCGAAGGGCTTGATCCGATGAACGAGAGGAGGTCGTCGGCGTGGCTGCGGTGGGGGGCCGGCGTCATACGGCATCCGCCTTTCCAGTGGTGGGGGGTGTCGGTGCGGTCGGCAGCAGATCACTGACCGGCCGGTCGGGGAAGGCGCAGAACTCCGCGAGCAGCGCGGTGTAGGAGGACAGCAGATCTTCGGCCGTCCCACGGTTCCACAGGTCCGCGGAGTACTCCAGAAACGTCCGGTATCCGCGTGCGCGGTCCCGGCACGGTGCCAGGCCGAAGCACAGTTCGCCGCGCGAGAGCGGCGGCGCGAGGTCCTCCACCTCGACGCGGAGTCCCGGGATCTCGATGTCCGTGTCGAGCGAGTTCTGGAAGGCGAGGATGTGCGGCACCCGGTCCGGGACGTCGCGGGCGCCGGCCTCCCGCATCGCGCGCATGATCCGGGCCGTGGGCAGCACATGGGCCATCGCGCCCATCGCGCCTTCGCCGGTGCGTGCCACGAGGGCGGCGCGGCTCTCGGCCGGATCGAGCCGTACCCGCACCATCACGGCGGTCGAGGTCATGGCGACCAGCGACTCGAAGGCGGTGCCCTGGCGGTTGGCGTACGGAACGCTGAGCAGGATGTCCCGCTCGCCGGAGAGTCCGGCCAGAAACACCCCGAGAGCGGTCGCCGCCACCGCGAACGGCGTGGTGTGCCGGGCCGCGGCGAACTCCTCGACGGCCGCGCGCACCTCGCCGGAGGCGAGGCCGCGTACGGTGTCGCCGCGTCCGCTGAGCCGCTCGGGCCTGGGACGGTCGGTGGGTACGGGCACTCCGGACGGGACGCCGTCGAGATACGCGGCGCAGTACGCGGCCCTGCGGGCCTCCGTCTCCGGGTCATGGTGCGCGATCTGCCAGCGGGCGTAGTCCGTGGACTGCGCGCCGGGAGGGTCGAGCGCGTGCGGGACGCCGGCCGCGGCGGCGGTGTACAGCTCGGCGATCTCCGCCAGCAGCAGCGACAGGGACCAGCCGTCGGCGGTGATGTGGTGCAGTACGAACATCAGCGCCCACCGGTCCTCCGCGACGCGCAGCAGCCGCAGCCGGGGCAGCACGGGTTGGGTGAGGTCGAAGCCGCCGGCCGCCGTCTCCCGGCACAACTCCTCGGAGCGCGGCTCCCGTTCTGAGGCGGGCAGCCCGGTGAGATCCTCGACCGGCAGATCGAGAGGCGGCGGTACGACCACCTCCTGCCACCAGGTGCCGGCTCCGGCGTCCTCCTCAGCGCCGGTTCCTCCGGTGTTTTCCTCGGGTCGGACGAACCGGCTGTGCAGCCCGTGGTGGCGGGCGATCAGCTCGGTGAGTGCCGACCGCAGCGCGTCCGGATCCAGGGCCCCGGTGAAGCTGATCCTGGTCGGGATGTTCCACACCTCGGAGTGCGGTGCGGCGTGATGCCCGGCGATCATCCGTGCCTGCTGATCGCTGACCGGTGCCCGGTCGATCACCTCGGCGCCGGTCAGCCGCCCCAGCAGCTCCCGCTTGTGGTCGCGCAGTTCGGCCAGCAGCTCATCGGTGAGAGCGGCGCGCGGCGCGTCGTAGCGCAGCACTCCGCCCGGCCCCGCGGCGAGGCGTACATCGAGTGCGGACAGCCGGTCGAGCAGAGCGTCGATCACAGTTCCCCCCGTACGCGCGCGCCGGCGTCGGACGCACCGGTCGCCACCGGGCCGGCCGGTGTGCCGGGACCGCCCGCGAGTTGTTCGGTCATGGCGCGCAGAGTGGCGTCCATGAAGAAGTCGGCCATCGGATAGTCGACGCCGAGGACGTCGCGTACCCGGTTGACCAGCCGGATCGCGGCGATCGAGTTTCCGCCGATGTCGAAGAAGCTGGTGTCCGCGGGGAAGCCACGGACATCGAGGACCGATTCCCAGACATCCCTGAGCACATCGGCGACGGCGCCCCGGCCGTCCTGTGGCGCCACCGCCTCGCCCACCCGCAGATGTTCGTCGCCGCGCGTCATCGACTCCAGCGTCCGGTCCAGCTCGTCGAGGAAACGGCGCGCGGTCGCCGCGTCGAAGAGGTCCGCGTCGTAGCGCAGCCGCAGCCGCAGCCCGGACGCGGCGCGGGTGGCCATCAGGGCCAGTTCCAGCGGCGCCGACTCCGTCCCGGCGGTCACCTCCTCCGCACGCAGTCCCGGCAGATCGATCCGGCCGAGGGTCTCGGTGTCCAGGTCCGCCGAGACCGTGATCAGCGGCCGGGGACTGCCCGGCGCGGGATGGACACCGGCCAGCAGAGCGTCCGGATCGACCTCCTGGTGCTCGGCCGCCTCGAACAGCGCGCGTCCGGTGGCCCGTACCGCCTCGGTCACCGTCATCGCGTCCGTGAGCGACACCCGCAGCGGCAGCAGCGCCACATGGAAGCCCACGGTGTCGCGGGTCTCGGCCGTGCGCCGGCCGAAGGTGGAGCCGAGGACGAACTCGTCCTGTCCGGAGCGCCGCCGCAGCACAAGCCGCCAGGCGGTGAACAGCGTCGCGAACAGCGTGACGCCCCGCGCGCCGCTCCAGTCCTGGAGCCGCGCCGTACGCTCCGGATCCAGCCGGATCGCGGCGGCGCCGCCACGGCCCGCGATCCGGCGCTCGCGCGGCCGGTCGGTGGGCAGTTCCAGCACCGGCGGCTTCTCGCCGAGCCGCTCCTGCCACCAGGCCAGATCGGCGTTGTCGCGCGCCGGTTCCGCCGCACCGGCGGTCGTACCGGCGGGCCGTTCGAAGACCGGAGCGCGGCGCTCCAGCGCGGCGCGGTACAACTCCTCCAGATCGGCGGCGAGCAGCGCGGCGGAGTGCGCGTCGGTGATGATGTGGTGCATGCCGAACACCAGCACGTGGTCGTCCGGCGCCAGCCGGACCAGCCGTGGCGTGAACAGCGGTCCCTCGGCCAGGTCATAGGCGCGCCGGCTCTCCTCGGTGAGCGCCGCGCCGATCGCCTCCGCCGGGTCCTGGTCCCGGGCGTCGGTCAGCCGCAGCGGGACGCGCCGTCCGTGCCGCACGACCTGGAGCACGGTCTCGTCGCCGTGCCCCGTGCGGAACACCGTCCGCAGCCCGGCGTGCCGGGCGACCAGGCCGTCCACGGCGGTACGCAGGGCGTCCTCGTCGAGCGGGCCGCGCAGCCGCACCGCCTGTGTCTCGTTGTACGCGGCGGGATCGGCGAGCAGCCGCGCCGCGAGCCACAGCCGCCGCTGGCCCGAGGTCGCCGGAGCGACGGTCTCGTCCGGCCGGTCCGCGCTGTCGTCCCCCGCGGTTCCGCCGCGTTCCGTCGCGAGTCGCGGCCCGCCGTCCTCCGGCGACGGACGCGAGCGGCGGCGCAGCAGATCGAGCTGGTCCAGTCCGGCCCGCAGCCGCTCCACGGGCATTCCGAAGTCGACGAGCGCGGCGATCTCGTCCACACCGGCGCGGCGCAGCGCCTCGACGAACGGCGCGCAGCTCTCCGGCGTACCGATCATCGCCCGCTGGTCGCAGTACCGGTCGTACGCGCGGCGGAAGAGATAGTCCAGGTCCTCCTCGCCGGCCGCCGCCACATCCTCCGCGCGGTGGCCCAGCGCGGTGGCGGCCGACCGCATCAGCAGCGACGAGCGCAGATACCGGCTCATCGGCTCCAGCGCCTCGGCCCGCGCCTCCTCGTGGTCCGTGCCCAGATAGGTGTGGACGAGGACGGTCACCCGGCCCGCGTCCGGGTCGAGCCCGCTCTCGGCGCGCACCCGCCGGTAGTGCGCGACATTGGCGCCCAGTTCGTCCACGGTCTGGCTCATCAGATTGGTGACGATGCCCAGTCCGCGGCGGGCCGCCTCCTCGTAGGAGGCGCGCTGTCCCGTGGTGGCGAGGAACATCGGCGGCGCGTCCTGGACCGGCCGCGGATGGATCCGTACGTCGGTCTCCGCGCCCTCGCCGGTCCGCCGCCGCACGGCGTCGCCGCGCCACAGCCGCCGGATGTCGTCGAGATGGGCGAAGGCGATCTCCTTGCGGTCCGCGAACCGCTCCGGGTGCAGCGCGAAGTCCCGCGCGTGCCAGCCGGTGGCGCAGCCGATGCCGACCCGGCCGCCGGAGAGATTGTCGACCACCGACCACTCCTCGGCGACCCTGATCGGGTCGTGCAGCGGCAGCACGACGGACCCGGCGTTGATCCGGATCCGGCCGGTCTCGCGGGCGAGCGCGGAGGCGAGGACGGCCGGGTTCGGGAAGAGACCGCCGAAGGAGTGGAAGTGCCGCTCCGGCACCCAGACGGAGCTGAAGTCGTGCTCGTCGGCGAACCGGGCGGTCTCGACGAGCGCCTCGTACGCCTCCGCGCTGCCGTTTCCGCCGGTCTCCGGATAGTCGCCGAAGAAGTACACGCCGAAGTCGGGAGCGGGCCGGGGCCGTGCGGCGGCGGTGGTCCGGCGCGCGTGCGTGACCGGAAGGAATCCGCCGTCGCGCAGCTCGCGCAGTGAGCCCCGCACCGCGGCGGCGATCTCCTCGGTGTGCTCGTCCGTGTGCGCGGTGGAGAGATAGAAGCTGCGCCACTCCCAGACATAGAGGCCGCGCAGCAGCAGGTGGTGGTAGAGCAGCTCCATGTCGGCGCGGTGCCTGAAGCGGAACATCGAGCCGAAGTGAGCGGTCTCCAGCGGGAATTCCTCGTCGCGGAAGAACCGGTTGAGTTCGGCGGCGAGCGCGTCGGTACGGGCGTTCAGCCGCTCCTGGAGCCCGGGACCCTGCTCCTTGAGATGAGTGAGCACCGCTCTGGCCGCGGCCATGGAGAGCGGATGCTGCATATACGTACCGCCGAAATAGGTGGTTTCGTGCGGCGGCCGGCTGTCGTCTCCGTACTGCCAGAGGCCGCCGTCGACTCCGTCGAGGATGTCGGCCCGGCCCGCGACGGCGCCGATCGGGAAGCCGCTGCCGAGCGCCTTGCCGTAGGTGGCGAGGTCGGGGACGACACCGTAGTGGTGCTGCGCGCCGCGCGGGTGCGGTCGCAGTCCGGTGAGCATCTCGTCGAAGAGCAGCACGATGCCCCGGCGGCGGGTCAGCTCGCGCAGCGACCGCACGAATTGGGCGGGCCGCAGGCCCGGGTTGCGGCACTGCACCGGCTCGACGATGACGGCGGCGATGGTGTCGCCGAGTGCGTCGATGGTGTCGAGGGCCTCCTGGCTGCCGTACTCCAGCACGATCAGCTCCGCGACGGCGCTGCCCGGGATGCCCCGGGAGACGGGGACCGTGCGGTGGCCCTCGCGGTCGCCGGGCCTGCCGAGCACCGAGTCGATATGGCCGTGGTACGAGCCACGGAACATCACGGCCTTGTCGCGTCCGGTGGCGGCGCGGGCCAGTCTGAGCGCGGCCGAGTTCGCCTCCGTGCCCGACCCGGCGAACGCGACCCGCTCCATTCCCGTCAGTCCGGCGAGCAGCTCCGCCGCCTCGCCGGTGTCGGCGGAGCGCGGTCCGAACCGCAGCCCTCCGGAGAGATGGCGCCGCACGGCGTCGGTGACGAACTCCGGCTCGTGTCCGAAGAGCAGCGCGCCGAACCCCATGGTGATGTCGGTGTAGTCGTTGCCGTCGACATCGGTGATCCGCGCGCCATGGGCGGAGCGCGCCGCGATCGGATACAGCATCTCCTTGGTGGCGGCGCGGAATCCGACCACGGCCCGGCTGTCGGCCAGCACCGGCCGGTGGCGCGCGGCGATCTCCTTGGAGGTGCGGGTGCGCTCCGTGAACCGCCGGATCAGGGAGTCGGTGTGCGCGCGCTGGACGGCGCCGGCTCCCTCACCGGCCATTCCGCCGGCCGGGTCCACGACGAGACGGGGACCGTGGCCGGGATCCGGCCGGGCCCGCGCCGGCCGGTCCGCCGGCGGCGGGTCCCTGCGCGGGTTTGTCTGGTCGCCGGCCCGCGGCCGCTTCGCCGCCGCGAGCTGTGCGCTCAGCCGTTTCGAGAGTTCGGCGGCCCTGGCCACCTCGGCCTCGGTCGTGCCGGCCGCGCCGGTCTCGTCCGTGCTCATCGGTCCGTCGCCTCCGGTGCGCCGGTCAGCAGGGCGACCGCGTCGGAGAGCTGGGTCAGCATGGCCGACTGGGCCTGGGCGAGCTGCCGTATCTGGCGCGACAGTTCCTCGATCTCGGCCCGGGTCGCGTACGCCGGTTCCGGCGCCGGTTCCGGTTCCACTTGTGCTTCCGGTTCCGGTTGCGCCGGCGCCGTACGAGCGGTTATCAGCCGGGCCGTCAGTCTCGGCGTACCCGCCTCCTCCAGGATCTCCCGTATCGCTATCTCCGCGCCGAACTCCGCCTCCAACTGCCGCACCATCCCGACGAGCTGAAGCGAGTCCGCGCCGAGACCGACATACGAACGGTCGGCGCCGACCTCCGGCAGTTCATAGCCAAGATGACGGGCGGTCAGCTCCAACACCCGCTCCAGTACGGCCTGTTCGGTCATGCCATCCTCCGTTGGGCGATCGTGGTCAAGCGCGGACACCGGTACCGGCGGCGGACCGGTCCAGTACGACTGGTGCTGGAACGGATAGGTCGGCAGCGGCACCCGCCGACCGCCGCGACCGGCGAGCAGCGCCGTCCAGTCGATGTCGGCACCGGAGCAGTGCAGCAGGGCCACCGCCTCCCACAGCCGCCGGGTCGGCGCGGCGGCGACTCCGGGCAGCGTCCGGCGCGCCATTCCGGTCAGCGCGGCGGTGGGTCCGAGCTCCAGCAGTACGGCGGGGCCGCCGGGGTCCGGCGCCACCGTCCGCAGCACCGCGTGGAAATCGACGGCCGCGCGCGCCTGCCGGACCAGATAGCCGGCGTCGGGCAGCCAGCCCGGTGGCCGCACCACACCGTCGAGACCGCTGACGAAGGCGATACGGAGCGGACGCGGCCGGGCCCGGCCGGCGGCGGTGCGCAGCTCGTCGAGGACCGGATCGAGCAGCGCCGAGTGGAAGGCGCGGTCGACGGCCAGCGGCTCAAAGGTCTCGCCGCGCTCCGCGAGTGACGCACGCGCCGCCGCGACGGCTTCGGGCGGACCGGCGACGACATGGTGGCCCGGGCCGTTGATCACCGCGAGTTCGAGCTCCTCGACGGCGCCGAGCAGCTCCTTCACCCGCGTCTCCGGTACGAAGACGGCGAGCATCGCGCCGGCCGCGGCGGACCGCATCAGCCGCCCTCGCCGGCACAGCAGCCGCATGGCGTCCTCCGTGCTCAGCGCGCCCGCCACACAGAGCGCCGCGTACTCGCCGACGCTGTGTCCGGCGACGAGTGACGGTGTGACACCGAGGTGCCGCCAGAGCCGGGCCTGGGCGATCTGGAGCGCGAAGAGCGCGGGCTGCGCGAACGCCGTGTCCCACGGAGCGGGCCCGTGGCCGCGCACCACCCGGTCGAGGAAGTCACCGCTCCCGGTCTCCTCCTCGTACACGCGGGCGCAGCGCGCCAGGACCTCGGCCACCACGGGAAAGCGCGCGGCGAGTCCGGCCGCCATGCCGGGACGGCCGCCGCCCTGTCCGCCGAACAGGAAGACGGGCGCGGGCGGACGCTCCGAGTCGGCCACCGTTCCTGTCGTGTACGCGTCCGAGGTGACTCCCGCCAGGAACGCGTCGAGTCCGGCGCGCGCGTCCTCGGAGGTCACGACCAGCCGGTGGCGCAGATGGCGCCGTCCCAGCGCGGTGCTGACCAGCAGATCGGCCGGCGCGGTCGCCGGACGGCGCGCGAGATGGTCCCGGAAGGCGCGGGCGTACGCCACCAGCGCGGCCTGGCTGTGCCCGGACAGCGGCAGCAGCCGCGGCGCGTCCGCTGTTCCGGCCACGGCCACGGCGGCAGCCACTGGTGGCGCCTGCTCCAGTACGACATGGGCGTTGGTGCCGCCCAGTCCGATGGAGTGCACACCGGCCCGGCGCGGCCCGTCTCCCTCGACCGGCCACGCGCGCTCGCGCTCCGGCAGCAGAAAGGGGCTGGTGGCGAGCGCCAGCGCCGGATTGGGCCGGGAGAAATTCACCAGCGGCGGTACGATCCCGTGCCGCAGCACCAGGACCGCCTTGATCAGCCCCGCGAGACCCGCCGCGCTGTCGAGATGTCCGATGGCCGGTTTGGCGGAGCCCAGCGCGCAGAAGCCGATCCGGTCGGTGTGGCGGCGGAACGCCTCCGTGAGACCGGCGAATTCGATCGGATCGCCCTTCAGCGTGCCCGTGCCGTGCGTCTCCAGATAGCCCACGGAATCGGCCGGAACACCGGCGGCGCGCAGCGCGCCCAGCACGGCGTCGCGCTGCCCGGCGGCGCTCGGCGCGGCGAATCCGGCCTTGCCCGCGCCGTCGTTGGTCACCGCCGAGCCGAGGATCACGGCGTGCACCGTGTCCCCGTCCGCGAGCGCGCGGTCCAGCGGCTTCAGCAGGACGGCCGCGACTCCGTTGCCGCCGACCGTGCCGTCCGCGTCCGCGTCGAACGCCCGCACCGTGCCGGACCTGGAGATCGTCGAGCCCTTCATATGACGGTGCCCGGTCACCTGCGGCACATGCAGCGCCGCCGATCCCACCACCATCAGATCGGCGTCACCGGCGCGCAGCGCCTGGCAGGCCAGATGGACGGAGACCAGCGCGCTGGAACAGGCCGTCGCCACATTGACCGCGGGTCCGGTCAGCCCGAGCCGGAAGGCGGCCCGGTTGGCGGTGAAATCCGGATAGTTGCCGACCTGGATCTGTTTGACGGCCAGCCAGTCGCCGGATCCGGCCTCCTCGGCGAGATTCCCGGCGAGATAGCTGTGCAGCGAGTAGAGCCGGTAACCGGCACTGGCGTAGACACCGGTCCGTACGGTGTCGCCGGCGCCCGCGTAACCACCGTCCTCCAGCGCCTTGTAGCAGCACTCCAGGAAGAGCCGCTGCTGCGGATCGGTGACGGTCGCCTCCCGGCCGCTCATCCCGAAGAACTCCGCGTCGAAGCCGTCGATACCGTCCAGCAGCGCGCTGGCACCGGTGAAGCCGGCCGCGCCGTACTCCGCCGGCGACATCCCGGCGGCGGCGAACTCCGCGTCGGTGAACCGCCGCACATGCGAGATCCCGCTCCTGATGTCCCGCCAGTACCGCTCCGCGGTGTCAGCTCCCGGGAACCTCAGCGCCATCCCGATCACCGCGATGCGCTCCTCCGGCATCGGCCTCTCCTCTCCCCGCCGGGGCGCGCCCGGCACTCCGCAGCCTCACCACCCGGAACACGAACGCGACCGCGACCAGGATGGCCGCTCCGTGCGACCACGCGACGACCGCCAGCGGTGAGTACCGGTCCAGCGCCACGGCGACCAGGATCGTGCCCACGCCGAAACCGAGATTCTCGAAGGTCGCGGAGAGTCCGAAGGCATGTCCGCGCAGTTTGTCGGAGAGCGTCTGCAGATGCGAGGTGTACGACACCTCGGTGAGTCCGTCGGCGGCTCCCGCGACCAGAGCGACCACGGCGGTCGCGGCCAGCGGAAAGCCGGCGAAGGCGAGGATGAACGCGCCGGACATGACGATCGTGCCGTAACCGAAGCCCAGCGCACTGACCGAACGCCCGGTGCGTTTCGCGTACCGCTGGATCAACTGCTGGGCGAGGACGTTGCCGAGCGCCCACAGACACCAGAAGGCGCTGACGAAGACGGCGGGACGCGAGGCGTCCAGCTCGCTGGAGTACACCGGCAGAGCCGCGTTGTGCGAGGAAGAACCGAAGGCGTCGACTCCGCGCAGCGCCACCATCAGACCGAGACCGGGCGCGGCGGCCAGCGCGGCGAACGCGACGGGCGTGCGCCGTCGGACGGCCTTCTTCTCCGCCGTCCGCTCCTGCTCCATGCCCTCCTCGGCAGCCTCCGCCGGCTCCGGCGCGGTGGCCTTTCCCCTGCCTCCGCCCGCGATCGGCAGCAGCGCGACGGTCACGGCGCAGACCGTGAACGTCGTCATGTCGACCACGAACGCCGCGGTGTAACCGACCAGCGACACCACCACGCCCGCCGAGGCGAACCCGGCCACCATCGCGAGTGAACGTCCGGTGATCGACAGGGAGTTCGCCCAGCCGCGCCGGTCGGCGCCGACCATCTCCGGAATGGAACTGCGCAGGGCCACCATGAACAGCGTCCCGCAGCCGCCGACCACCAGGGAGACGGCCATCAGGGCCGCCGTCCGCAGCCCGTCCGGCGCGAAGATCAGCAGGAGCATCACCGCTGCCTGCGCGACATTCGCCCAGAGCATGATGCTCTTGGCCTTCCACCGCGCGAGCAGACCACCGGCCAGCAGACCGGCCACAAAACCGGCGCCCAGCCTTACCGCCATGAACAGGCCCAGGGCGAGCGCTCTTCCCGTCGTCTCGTAGACGAACAGATTCAGCGCCACCATATTCAGGAAGGTGCCGTATGAGGAGATCGCGTAACCGGCGACAAGGAGCCGGTAACGCCGTTCTCCATGGGCCGTGTTGTTTGTGTGGTCGATGCCGAGCGTCACGGGCACATACTCGTCGAGTCACCGCGATCACCGATGTCGCCTCGTCAGTACAAATGTAATCTGCATACTTGTGAAGGACGATCATTCCAGCACACGGGCATGTGATTGCCGCGAATCGTCGCCGGACCGGCCGTGTGACGCGGCCCTGGCGGCGTACCGGCGCGCGCTCGTGGAAGGAGACCTTCCGCAGGACGAGGTGCCCGGCTGTCTGCGCTCTCTGCATCTCGTCGTGGAGGACCGGGACTCGCCGGGATTTATGATCCCTATTTCGCCCGAGACGGCCTCGTTCGCCGCGCTCGGTCCCATTGAGGAGGCGCTCGCGCGACAGCGCAGGAATCTCCGCTCCGCGCGCGCCGCGCTCTCGGTCTTCGAGACCCTGTACGCCGATGTGCACCGGCAGGAACAGCCCGCGCTCACCCGGCTCACCGGCCACGCCGCCATCAGCAGGGCGCTCGACGCGGCGGTGGGAAGCTGCCACGAGGAGCTGCGCACCGCACAGCCGGGCGGCGGGCGTCCCTCCCATGTCCTCGGCGAGGCCCTGCCCCGCGATCTGCGGACGCTGCAGCGCGGCGTACGGCAGCGGACGATCTATCAGCACACCGTCCGCACCCATCCGGCGACGCTCTCCTACATCGAGCAGGTCGTCGCGGCCGGTGCGGAGATCAGGACGCTCGCCGAGGTCGTCGACCGGTTGATCATCTGCGACCGGGACGTCGCGTTCATCCCGTTCTCGGAGGAGCCGAACACGGCCCTGCGGGTCCAGCATCCGGCCCTGGTCCGCTTCCTGGTCAAGAACTTCGACAACGCCTGGGCCCGGTCGGTGCCGGTCAGCCCGGACGAGGCGCCGACACGCAGCCCCGTCATCACGTCCGATCTCCAGCGGACCATCCTGCTGGCGGTGGTCAACGGCGAGACGGACGCGTCGATCGCCCGCCGGGTCGGTATGAGCCGGCGCAGTGTCGCCGAGCACATGCGCAGGGTCTCGGCACAACTGGGCAGCAACAGCCGCGCGCAGCTCGGCTATCTGCTCGCCACCTCGGGGCTGCTCGATCCCTGAGCACGGGCCGTGGCCGTCCCGGCGGAGACCGGAGCGGCCACGGGCCGTGCGGGGACAGGGCGGTGCGGTCAGGCCAGACCGGGACCGCGCACCGGGATGCTGGTGAACGTCGGTGCGGGCGCCGGCTCGGTGAAGAAGTCGTTGCCCTTGTCGTCCACGACGATGAACGCGGGGAAGTCCTCCACCTCGATCTTCCAGACCGCCTCCATGCCCAGCTCCTCGTACTCGACGACCTCGACCTTCTTGATGCAGTCCTGGGCGAGCCGGGCGGCCGGGCCGCCGATCGAGCCGAGATAGAAGCCGCCGTGCGTGCCGCAGGCGTCGGTGACCTGCTTCGAGCGGTTGCCCTTGGCGAGCATCACCCTGGAGCCGCCGGCCGCCTGGAACTGCTCCACGTACGAGTCCATCCGGCCCGCCGTCGTCGGGCCGAACGAACCGGAGGCGTAGCCCTCCGGAGTCTTGGCCGGGCCCGCGTAGTAGACCGGGTGGTCCTTCAGGTACTGCGGCATCTCCTCGCCCGCGTCAAGGCGTTCCTTGATCTTGGCGTGGGCGATGTCCCGGGCCACGACCAGCGGTCCGGTCAGCGAGAGCCGGGTCTTGACCGGGTACTTCGTCAGCTCGGCGAGGACCTCGTCCATCGGCCGGCTGAGGTCGACACGCACCACGGTGCCTTCGTCCAGGTGCTCGTCGGTGGTGTCCGGGAGGAAGCGCGCCGGGTCGGTCTCCAACTGCTCCAGGAAGACGCCCTCCGCGGTGATCTTCGCGACGGCCTGGCGGTCGGCGGAGCAGGAGACGGCGATGGCGACCGGCAGCGAGGCGCCGTGGCGCGGCAGCCGCACCACGCGCACGTCGTGGCAGAAGTACTTGCCGCCGAACTGCGCTCCGATACCGATCTTCTGCGTCAGCTCGAAGACCTTCTCCTCAAGCTCCTTGTCACGGAAGCCGTGACCGGTGGCGGAGCCCTCGGCCGGCAGCTCGTCCAGGTAGTGCGCGGAGGCGTACTTCGCGGTCTTCAGCGCGAACTCGGCGGACGTACCGCCCACGACGATCGCCAGGTGGTACGGCGGGCAGGCCGCCGTACCGAGTGAACGGATCTTCTCCTCCAGGAACTTCATCATGGAGGTCTCATTGAGGACCGCCTTGGTCTCCTGGTAGAGGAAGGACTTGTTGGCCGAGCCGCCGCCCTTCGCCATGAAGAGGAACTTGTACGCGCCGCCGTCGGTCGCGTACAGCTCGATCTGCGCGGGCAGGTTCGAGCCGGTGTTCTTCTCCTCCCACATGGTGAGAGGCGCCATCTGCGAGTAGCGCAGATTGAGCTTGGTGTACGCGTCGTAGATGCCGTGCGAGAGGGCTTCCTCGTCGCCGCCGCGCGTCAGCACGTTCTGACCGCGCTTGCCCATCACGATCGCCGTGCCGGTGTCCTGGCACATGGGGAGGACTCCGGCGGCCGCGATATTGGCGTTCTTCAGCAGGTCGAGCGCCACGAACTTGTCGTTCGAGGACGCCTCGGGATCGTCGACGATCCGCCTGAGCTGGGCGAGATGGGCCGGGCGCAGATAGTGCGAGATGTCGTGCATCGCCTCGGCGGCGAGCGTGCGCAGCGCCTCCGGCTCGACCTGGAGGAACGTACGGCCGTCGGCCTCGAAGGTGGAGACACCTTCGGCGGTCACCAGGCGATAGGGCGTGGTGTCCTCTCCCAGGGGCAGCAGATCGGAGTACGCAAACTCTGGCATTACGGCCATTCCTCACTCGACAGACGGCGGCACGGCCTCCATTGGCAGCGCGCCACCCAGCGTAGGCCCTGTCCGATACGCGGCTCCGGGCGCACGGAGCGCCGGCCGCGGTCCGGCGGCGCCGGTGTGAGGTACGGCTCGGCCGGGCCGGTGAAGACCGGCCGGACAGGGCCTAGTCGCGATCTATCGCGTTTCGCTACCCTGGGGCCGTGGACCTCGAAAAGCACCCTCAGAAGCCGGTCGTGTCGGCGGAGCCCGCGGGCATCCGGGCCTCCGACGCCGACCGTGACCGGATCGCGGACATCCTCCGGGAGGCCCTGGCGGAGGGCCGCCTGGACGCCGAGGAGCATGCCGAGCGGATCGACTCCGTCTATCGGGCCAAGACGGTCGGTGAACTGGAGCCGCTGGTGCGGGACTTGCCGGCCGCCGGTGACGGCGCGCGCCCCGTCGGTGCCGCTGCCGCCTCGCCGGCGGCGTCGGCGGCGTCGTCACGGGGATACGGATACGGCCCCGAGGGTCCGGCGACCGCCGCCGAGAACCTCGTCGCGGTCTTCAGCAGTTCGACCCGCAAGGGCCGTTGGCGCGTCGGCGGCAGGACCAATGCCTTCGCGCTCTTCGGAAATGTCGAGATCGATCTCACGGAGGCGCTCTTCGGACAGCGGACATCCGTGATCAACGCGACGTCCATTTTCGGCAATGTCGAGGTCCGGGTGCCCGAGAACATCTCGCTGCGCGGCAACGGCGCCGGTGTCTTCGGGAACTTCGAAGTCGTCACGCTGGAAGCGCCCGACGGTGAAGCGCCGGTCGTCGTCGTGAATGGTTTCTCGGTGTTCGGCAATGTCGAGGCCAAGCCGAAGCGCGGAAAGCGCATCGCGGATCTCCACGACCGTTTGCGCAAGCACCTCGGTTAAGGTCCGGGCGGCCTCGACCTGTATGGCTGTTTTCGGCCAAAACCGTCCGTCGGTGATTGCGCGTCCGTAATTCCGTACTGCGTTCCGAACTCCGGAACTGAGTGCCACGCAGTGCATAGGCGCGCGCACAGCGGGTAGGGAGTGCTGCATCGTCTCTCGCTCGCGAAGCCGTCGTCAGGAGTAGACCGTGCTGCAACTGCCGCATCAGCCCCTGCAGGTCGCCGCCGTGCCCCCGCAGCGGAGTCCCGCTCGGGAGGATCAGGCCGGCCCCTGGCATTCGGAGGCGGTGTGCCGCCGTGACGAGGCCGGATTGTTCTTCGCCCCGTCGAAAGAGCCGACGGCCGCGAGGCTGGCGCGCGAGGAGGCCGCGAAGCGGGTCTGCGCTCGCTGTCCGGTGATGGTCGACTGCCGGGAACACGCGCTGCTCCAGCCCGAGCCGTACGGCGTCTGGGGCGGGCTGACCGCGGCCGAGCGCCGCGTCGTCCTGGCCCGTCGCCGCAGGCGCGAGGTGGAGCTGCGGAAGGCCGCCTCGGCGGGCGACCGGATCGCCGCCGCGGGCTGACACGCCTCGGCGCCCAGGCGCCCGGCCTCAGACATCCAGGCATACGGTCAGGTATCCGGGCATACGGAAGGGGCGTCCCCGCCGCACAACAGGGACGCCCCTTCCGTAAGGGCCCTCCGCCTCACCAGGTGGAGGCGGCGCCGTGGCCGTGCCGAGCGGCGACGAGATGCCGTGGCTGTCGTCGCGCGCCCGCCTGGGATGACGGGACAGCTCTTACTTCGCGCGGTCGAAGTCGATCGTGCTGTACGCCCGGAGCTTGGACAGCCGGTGGGTCGAGTCGATCTGCCGGATCGTGCCCGACTTGGAGCGCATCACCAGGGACGATGTCGTCGCGGTCTCCGAGCGGTAGCGCACTCCGCGCAGCAGCTCGCCGTCCGTGATGCCGGTGGCGACGAAGAACACGTTGTCGCCGCTGACCAGGTCATCGGTGGACAGGACGCGGTCCAGGTCGTGCCCGGCGTCGATCGCGCGCTGCCGTTCCGCGTCGTCCTTGGGCCAGAGCTTGCCCTGGATGACACCGCCGAGGCACTTGATCGCGCACGCCGAGATGATGCCCTCGGGCGTGCCGCCGATGCCCATCAGCAGATCGACACCGGTGCCTTCGCGCGCGGCCATGATCGAACCGGCCACGTCGCCGTCGGAGATGAACTTGATCCGGGCGCCGGTCTCCCGGATCTCCTTGACCACGCCGTCGTGGCGTGGTCGGTCGAGGATGACCACCGTGACGTCGTCCGGAAGCATCCGCTTGGCTTTGGCGACCCGGCGGATATTGACCGAGACGGGCGCGTTGATGTCGACGAAGTCGGCGGCCTCGGCCCCGGTGACCAGCTTGTCCATGTAGAAGACCGCGGACGGGTCGAACATGGTGCCCCGGTCGGCGGCGGCGAGGACGGCGATGGCGTTGGGCATGCCCTTGGCGTTGAGCGTGGTGCCGTCGATGGGATCCACGGCGATGTCGACCTCGGCGCCGGTGCCGTCGCCGATCCGCTCGCCGTTGAACAGCATCGGGGCCTCGTCCTTCTCGCCTTCGCCGATGACGACCACGCCGTTCATCGACACGGTGGAGACAAGCGTCCGCATGGCGTTCACCGCGGCGCCGTCCGCGCCGTTCTTGTCGCCGCGCCCGACCCACCGGCCGGCCGCCATGGCGGCGGCCTCGGTGACCCGGACCAGCTCCAGGGCGAGGTTGCGGTCGGGTGCCTCGGGAGGCACCTCCAGTGGGGGCGGCAGTTGATGCTCGGTCATCGGAGCGCACCTTTCTGTACGACGACGGCCGGATAAGAGGGTGATACGACTGTATCCGCACCTCGACAGTTTGAGCAGAGGGGCCCACGTATGAGCGCGGGCCCTTGATGCGACCATGGTGGGGTGGCAGCTCAGCGAGGCAGACAGACGGTGCGGGACCTGGTCCTGTCGATGGCGGTCATCGGGGTCGTCGTCGCCGGGATCTATGTGTTCATTCCGCATGACGAGAAGGCCGATCCGGTCAAGGCGGTCGACTACCGGGTCGAGCTGGTGACGGCGCGCCGGGCCGCGCCGTATCCGGTGCTGGCTCCGACGGGTCTGCCGGAGAAGTGGAAGCCGACGTCGGTCTCCTACGAGCGGCAGAGCGAGAACGCGTGGCACCTGGGCTATCTGGACCCGGACGGCGAATATGTCGCGGTCGAACAGTCGACGGCGGCCGCGGAGAAGTATGTGCCGGAGGTCAGCCGGCGGGCGGAGGACACCGGCAGGACCCAGCAGGTGGCGGGCGAGACCTGGCAGCGCTGGGAGGGGCCGAAGTACGACGCGCTGGTCCGTACCGACGCGGGCGCGACGACGGTCGTCACCGGGACCGCGTCCTACGGCCGACTGGCCGAGATGGCGGCCGCGCTGGAGTCCGGCACATCGTGAGAACACGCGCCGCGCGGTCCTGAGACGCAAGGATGAAGGCCGCCGTCCCGGCAGGGACGGCGGCCTTCGCGCGTTCGGGCCCGGAGGCTCAGACGGTGGTGATGACCTCGTCGTAGGAGAGGCGCGGGGAGCGGGGGAACCAGGCTTCCTCGCCGGGCTTGCCGATGTTGACGACCATCAGCGGGGTGTGGTCGGCGTCCAGGAACTCCTTCTGGATGCCGGCGGCGTCGAAGCCGGTCATCGGGCCCGCGGCGAGACCGGCGGCGCGTATGCCCACGATGAAGTACGCGGCCTGGAGGGCGCCGTTCAGCGCCGCGCTGCCCTCGCGGACCGTACGGTCACCGAAGAACAGGTCCTTGGCCTGCGGGAAGTGCGGGAAGAGCTGCGGGAGCTCCTCGTGGAAGTCGTTGTCCGCGGCCAGGATCGCGACCAGGGGCGCGCTGGCGGTCTTGGGCTGGTTGCCCTCGGCCATGTGCTGGACCAGGCGCTCGCGGGCCTCCGCGGAGCGGACCAGGACGACCCGCAGCGGCGACTGGTTCATGGAGGTGGGGCCGTACTTGACCAGGTCGTAGATCGCCTGCACCTGCTCCTCGGTCACCGGCTCGTCGGTGAACGTGTTGGCGGTGCGGGCTTCTCGGAAGAGGAGGTCCTGGGCGGCGGGGTCAAGAACGAGGGACATCTGGAGGTACCTTCCGAACATGCGGCGGGTGGAACGATCACCTCATACGGTACGGGTTAGATATATTAAGTTTCAACAAAAATCGCGGTTCGCGTGATCCGATTCACAGGTGTC
This sequence comes from Streptomyces sp. AK02-01A, assembly GCF_033795305.1. Classification (NCBI taxonomy): domain Bacteria; kingdom Bacillati; phylum Actinomycetota; class Actinomycetes; order Kitasatosporales; family Streptomycetaceae; genus Streptomyces; species Streptomyces sp. AK02-01A. The sequence goes on along the minus strand of NZ_JARBAE010000011.1, from coordinate 19,866 downwards.
CCGCACGGCCCGCTGGGCAGGGATCAAGGTTATTCGTTTCCCGCCTTCCGCTCCGGGCCGGGTCCATGGACGCGGCCCGGGTCAGTCGGCGGTATCGGCGGTATCGGTGTCGTTGGCGTCGTCGATCAGTGACGCGTCCAGCCGCGCCCGGGCGCCTTCCAGCCAGCGGCGGCAGACCTTCGCCAGCTCCTCGCCCCGCTCCCACAGCGCCAGGGAGTCCTCCAGCGAGGCGCCGCCCGCCTCCAGCCGGCGTACCACCTCGATCAGCTCGTCCCGCGCCTGCTCGTAGCCGAGGGTGTCCGCGGCCGTAGCCGCCGATGTCCCGTTGTCCGTCCTGGCCATGTGATCCACCTTAGGTACGCGCCTGTGCGCGCGATCCGACAACGACTGCGCGGCGGTGCGGGCTCACTCCGCGACCCGCACCGTGAACTCGCCGCGTGCCACCCGGGCCCGCAGCTCCTCGGCCGCCGTGATGTCCTCCGGCGACCGTACGACCGTGCCGTCCGGGCGCTGGAGCACCGCGTAGCCGCGCTCCAGCGTCGCCGCGGGAGACAGCGACACCACCCGCGCCCAGGTGTGCGACAGCTCCGAGTCCGCGCGGTCCAGCAGATGCCGCAGCACCCGCCGGCCCCGGTCGGCCAGCGCGTCCACCTCGGCCTCGCGCTCCTCCACCATCCGGTGCGGCCGCTCCATCACGGGCCGGGCCAGAGCATGGGCGAGACCGCGCTCCTCGCGGTCGAGCAGCCCGCGCACCGTCCGCAGCGCCCGGTCCCGGAGCGCCTGGACGCGGTCCAGCTCCTCGCCGACGTCCGGCACGGTCTTCTTCGCCGCGTCGGTCGGTGTCGAGGCCCGCACATCCGCCACGAGATCAAGCAGCGGAGAGTCCGGCTCATGCCCGATCGCGGAGACGACCGGAGTGCGGCAGGCGGCCACCGCTCTGACGAGCTGCTCGTCGGAGAACGGCAGCAGATCCTCCACGCTGCCGCCGCCGCGCGCCACGATGATCACGTCCACCTCCGGCAGCCCGTCCAGCTCCTTCACCGCCTGGACGACCTGGGCCACCGCGTTGACTCCCTGCACCGCCGTGTTGCGTACCTCGAAGCGCACCGCGGGCCACCGCCGCCGCGCGTTCTCCAGCACATCGCGCTCGGCCGCCGACGCCCGACCGCACACCAGTCCGATGAGCTGCGGCAGAAAGGGCAGCGGCTTCTTGCGGTCGGCCGCGAACAGTCCCTCCGCGCCGAGGGACTGCCGCAACCGCTCCAGCCGCACGAGCAGTTCGCCGGTCCCGACCGGCCGTATCTCCGTGGCCCGCAGCGAGAGCTGGCCGCGCGGCGCGTACCACTCCGGCTTGGCCCGCACCACCACGCGCGCGCCCTCGGAGACCACGTCGGCGATCGCGTCGAAGACCTGCCGGAAGCAGGTGACGCCCACCGAGATGTCGTACGAGGGATCTCTGAGCGTCAGAAAGACGACTCCCGCGCCCGGCCGCCGCGAGAGCTGGGTGATCTGTCCCTCCACCCAGACGGCACCGAGCCGGTCGATCCATCCGCCGATGAGCCGCGACACCTCACCGACGGGCAGCGGGGCGTCCGCCGAAGTGTTGAGAGCCATACCGGGAGCGTATCCGCCGGCTGTGACATCACTCGGAGAATGTCCCGCCGCCGGGCCGTGGCCACGACCCGGCGGAGACCATCACTCACTCCGGAGCCGTACGCCCGCCGCGTCTCCGCTGCGCGATCAGCACCAGCAGTCCCACGGCCAGCCAGACCGCACCCACCACCTGCGCCGGGGCCGCGGCCTCCACGATCACCGCGACCAGGATCGCCGCGCCGGCCGTCGGCAGCACCACCTGTGCGAACCAGCGCGGTGGCCCCTCCATCCGCCGTACCGCGAACCATCCCACCACCGACGCGTGCAGCAGGACGAACGCCGTCAGCGCTCCGACGTCCACCACCGAGACCAGCTCGTCCAGGCCGTTGTCGCGCCGGGCCGCCCACACCGCGGCCACCAGCGTCACCACCGCGGCCCCCAGCAGCGCCACTCGGGGTACACCCGAGTCGGTCCTCGACAGCGTCCGTGGCAGCCTGCGCTCCCGGCCCATCGCGAAGAGCAGCCGGCCCGCGGCCGCCTGCCCGGCCAGCGCCGCGAACGCCGCGCCGATCGCCTTGCTCGCCGCCACCAGATCATGCAGCCAGGCTCCGACCGAGGCATCCACCGCGTCGTAGAACGCCGTCCCCTGGCCGGCCGGATCGGCGGCCAGCCGCGCCGAGCCCACCGGCTCCAGCAGCGCCACCAGATACGTCTGCGCGATGAACAGCACGCCCGCGAGCACCAGACAGAAGAGCACGGCCCGCGCCACCAGCCGCGAACCGTCCGTACGTCTCGCGCCACGCACCTCCTCCACGAACGAGGCGATCGCGTCGAAACCCAGATACGACAGGACCGCGATGGACACGGCGCCCAGCACCGCCGTCAGTGAGAAGCCCGCGTCGCCGGTGAACGGCGTGGCCCAGCCCCGCTCGGCTCCGTTCCTCACGAGCACCACCACGGCGGACACCACGAACACCAGCAGCACCACGATCTCCATCGCCAGCACCGCGAAGCCGACCCGGGCCGCGGCCCGGGCACCCCACAGATTGAGCAGCGTCGTGACCACCACGGCTACGGCGGTCCAGATCCACCGGTCGACGGAGGGCACGAGCGCCTGCATCGCGATCCCGGCGAAGAGATAGGCGACGGCCGGGATGAGCAGATAGTTGAGCATCGCCATCCAGCCGGCGATGAATCCGGGGCCCTCGCCGAGCCCCTTGCGCGCGTAACCGAACACGGAACCGGCCTGCGGGGCCACTCGCACCATCTGCGCGTAACTGAACGCGGTGAACGCCATCGCGACCGTCGCCACCACATAGACCAGCGCCACCGACCCGTGCGACGTGGCGTCGAGCGCGCCGAAGACACCGACCGGAGCCATGGGCGCGATGAAGAGCAGTCCGTATACGACGAGGTCACGGAAGCCCAGCGTCCGCCGCAGCCCGCCGTCGCCGGCCGCGGGCCCGCCCGCCGACCGTCCGTCCATGCCGCTCCCGGCGCCGGTGTCGGTCATACCGTCCCTTCGTCGGTCGGCCCCGTGTCCGTCCGGGGCCAGTGTCGGACAGCGGCCCGTCCACGGCCAGTGCCGGGCGGACTTCCACCTCTTCCGGGCGGCCTTACGATGGGGCGCATGACTGCTACGCCCAGCCCGTCGCCCGCCGCGGCCTCCAGCGGAGACGCCGTGCGCCACGCCGGCAAACGCGTCCTGCTCGCCGCTCCCCGTGGTTACTGCGCGGGTGTGGACCGCGCCGTGATCGCCGTCGAGAAAGCCCTGGAGCAGTACGGGGCGCCGATCTATGTCCGCCACGAGATCGTCCACAACAAGTACGTCGTGCAGACCCTGGAGCGGAAAGGCGCGATCTTCGTCGAGGAGACGGCGGAGGTCCCCGAGGGATCGATCGTCATGTTCTCCGCGCACGGCGTCGCGCCGGTCGTCCACGACGAGGCGGCCGGCCGCAGGCTCGCCACCATCGACGCGACCTGCCCGCTGGTGACCAAGGTCCACAAGGAAGCCGTCCGCTTCGCCAACGAGGACTACGACATCCTGCTGATCGGCCACGAGGGCCATGAGGAGGTCATCGGCACCTCGGGCGAGGCGCCGGACCACATCACGCTGGTCGACGGCCCGGACGATGTCGCGAACGTCGAGGTCCGCGACGACTCCAAGGTCGTCTGGCTCTCGCAGACCACGCTCTCCGTCGACGAGACGATGGAGACGGTCGACAAGCTCAAGGAGAAGTTCCCGCAGCTCATCTCGCCGCCGAGCGACGACATCTGCTACGCCACGCAGAACCGCCAGATCGCGGTCAAGCAGATGGGCTCCGACGCGGATCTGGTGATCGTCGTCGGCTCCAAGAACTCCTCCAATTCGGTACGGCTGGTCGAGGTCGCCCTCGGTGCGGGCGCGGGCGACGCCCATCTCGTCGACGGCGCCGACGAGATCGACGAGGCATGGCTCGACGGCGTCTCCACGGTCGGTGTGACCTCCGGCGCGTCCGTCCCGGAGATCCTGGTCGAAGGCGTGCTGGAGTGGCTCTCGGGGCGTGGCTTCGAGGACGTCGAGATCGTCAAGGCGGCCGAGGAGTCGATCACGTTCTCGCTGCCCAAGGAACTGCGCCGCGATCTGCGCGCGGAGGCGGCCGCACTCGCCGGGAAGTGACGGCCCGGCCGGTTCCCGTCCGGCCCACCGCTCCGGCGCGGGACGTGCGCGCCGGAGCGGGCGGCCGCGCCGCCAATGCGGGCGTCCTGGCCCGGAATTGGGCCGTCCCGGAAGTCGCGGCCGAAGTCTGCCCGTAACGTTGTGTCCATGAACGTCTTCGGAGTGGACATCGGCGGCTCGGGAATCAAGGGTGCGCCCGTGGACCTGGAGCGCGGCGACCTGGTTGAACCGCGACATAAAGTACTGACCCCGCATCCCGCGACGCCGGAGAGCGTCGCCGACGGTGTGGTCGAGGTTGTGCGGCACTTCGGCTGGTCGGGCCCGGTCGGCATCACCTTTCCCGGTGTGGTCACGGGTTCGGTGATCCGTACCGCCGCCAATGTCGACAAGGCATGGATCGATGTGGACGCGGGGCAGGTGCTCGGCGACCGGCTGAATCTCCGTGCCACCGTCCTCAATGACGCCGACGCGGCGGGCGTGGCCGAGATGGCCTTCGGCGCGGGACGCGGCCGTAAGGGCACCGTGTTTCTGCTGACCTTCGGTACGGGTATCGGCAGCGCGCTGTTCATCGACGGCAAGCTGGTGCCCAACACCGAGCTGGGCCATCTGGAGCTGCACGGCCACGACGCGGAGAAGCACGCCTCGACGAAGGTCAAGGAAGACGAGGATCTGAGCTGGCACCACTGGGCGCACCGCGTCCAGAAGTATCTGGCCCATGTGGAGATGCTGTTCTCGCCCGAGCTGTTCATCATCGGCGGCGGAGTGAGCCGAAAGGCCGACAAGTTCCTGCCGCTGATCGAGGGGATCAAGGCCGACGTCGTGCCGGCCGAGCTGCAGAACAACGCGGGGATCGTGGGCGCCGCGATGGCGGCGGCCGGGAGATGACTCCGGCGCGGTGACGGTCCGTACGACGACACGCGGGCCGTCACCGCGCGTCGCGCGTTCCGGGGCCGAGCCGTCCGCCGGGCCGTCGGCGGCGCGTGGTTCAGCCGCGCCGCACGGCCCTGGGTGCGGCGCTTCTGGGCGCGGGTGGCCGGGCGGCGGCCGCGCCGGTCCTGGTGGTGGCGGTGGTGAAGGTGGTGGCGGTGTTCGGGGCCCGCAGCCGCCGGCTCATCTGCCGCACCTTCCGTACGGACGCGATGAGCCCGGCGACGAGCGTGCCGCCGTACAGCCAGCCCGCGTGCACCGCGAGCGCCGTGACGAGCGCCATGGTGTGCCCGACGAATCCGCTTCCGCCGGTGATCGGAATCGTGCCGACCGCGAAGGCGATCGGCACGCTGATCGGGGCCGTCACCAGGTCGGCGGTCCGTACCCAGAGCGCGGTCAGCGCGCTGACCGGCAGAAACAGCAGGCCGTACGCCAGGGGCGCGCCGTCCAGGAGCAGCTCGTCGAGAAAGGCGACGACCAGCATCGCCGAGACGGCGAACAGGCCCGCGCCGAGGCCGGTGAACCGGGGATTGGGCAGCCTGCGCAGCCGGACCACCACCGGCGGCACTCGCCGCGGCGCCGCCTGGACCCGGTAGACACCGACGCTCTCGGCGACGGCGTCCTGCCGCGCGAGAGGGGGCCGCGGCCGCTGCCGGCGCTGGGGCTGACGTGTCCTGTGCTGCTCCACCCGAACAACGTAGGTGGCGGAGGGGCAGGATTCAGGGGTTGGACACGCCCTTTGGGTGACCTTGGCGTTGAGTTCGAGGCCGCAGGGCAGGCCGCGCGCCGCCCGGGACCCGTCGCCGGCCGCCGCGGACCGCCCGTAAACTGGGGGATCGGGCCGCACCGGCCATCTGCCAGTCCTCACTCCAGGAAGTCGCCAACGTGTCGCTCACGATCGGAATCGTCGGCCTGCCGAATGTCGGCAAGTCGACCCTGTTCAACGCCCTGACCAAGAACGACGTGCTGGCGGCCAACTACCCGTTCGCCACCATCGAGCCCAATGTCGGCGTGGTCGGCGTGCCGGACCCGCGCCTGCACAAGCTCGCGGAGGTCTTCGGCTCCCAGCGGATCCTGCCGGCCACGGTCGACTTCGTGGATATCGCCGGCATCGTGCGCGGCGCCTCGGAGGGTGAGGGCCTGGGCAACAAGTTCCTGGCGAACATCCGTGAGTCCGACGCGATCTGCCAGGTCATCCGTGCCTTCAAGGACGAGAACGTCGTCCATGTCGACGGCAAGGTCTCGCCGAAGGACGACATCGAGACGATCAACACCGAGCTGATCCTCGCCGACCTCCAGACGATCGAGAAGGTCCTTCCGCGCCTCCAGAGGGAGTCGCGCATCAAGAAGGACGTGCTGCCGAAGGTCAAGGCCATCGAAGAGGCCCAGGCCATTCTGGAGACCGGTGAGACCCTCTTCTCCGCAGGTGTCGTCCAGGGCACCGAGAAGGCAGAGCCGCTGCACGACCTGCATCTGCTCACGACCAAGCCCTTCCTCTACGTCTTCAACGTCGACGAGGAGGAGCTGACGGACGACACCTTCAAGGACGAGCAGCGGGCGCTGGTCGCACCCGCCGAGGCGATCTTCCTCAACGCGAAGCTGGAGTCGGACCTCGCCGAGCTGGACGACGAGGAGGCTCTGGAACTGCTCCAGTCGGTCGGCCAGCAGGAACCGGGCCTGGCCACCCTCGCCCATGTCGGCTTCCGCACGCTGGGCCTCCAGACCTACCTCACGGCCGGCCCGAAGGAATCCCGCGCCTGGACGATCAAGAAGGGCGCCACCGCTCCCGAGGCGGCCGGTGTGATCCACACCGACTTCCAGAAGGGCTTCATCAAGGCCGAGGTCATCTCCTTCGCCGATCTGGTCGAGACCGGCTCGGTGGCCGACGCCCGCTCGGCGGGCAAGGCTCGTATGGAGGGCAAGGAGTATGTGATGCAGGACGGCGATGTGGTGGAGTTCCGGTTCAACGTGTAGCGGGTGATATAGCACCACATGGCTGATCTGGCAAACATACAGGTCAGAAGGGGCCCACTTCTCTGGAGTGGGTCCCAAGCCTTTTCCCGTGCTGGATCGGTGCTGGGGCGGCTAATCGTCCGTCAGTCGTTTCCTCTCCCTGGACGGCATCAAGAGTGGTACGTTATTAGGTACCACTTGATGGAAGGGTCAGGGCATGTCTATAACTGCGAGTGAAGCCCGCAAGGAACTGTTTCCGCTGATCAAGAAGGTCAACGAGAACCACGAGGTCATCGAGATCGTCTCCAAGCACGGCAACGCCGTGCTTGTCTCGGCTGATGACTATGCGGCGCTGCGCGAGGGCTCGTACCTGCTGCGCTCGCCGGCGAACGCCCGCCGTCTGCTCAAGGCGTACGAGAACGCCCTGTCCCACGTCAACGTGTCGGAACGAGAGCTGATCGATCCAGGCCCGTCGGACGCTGGTGCGGGTGCCGCGTGAGGCTCGTCTTCGAGGACCAGGGCTGGGAGGACTACACGTCCTGGCTCAAGAGCGACCGCAAGATGCTTGCTCGGATCAACAAGCTCATCGAGGACGTCAGGCGTGATCCCTTCTCGGGAATCGGCAAGCCTGAACCGCTGAAGTACCACTTGGCGGGGGCTTGGTCGCGACGGATCGACGACGAGCACCGCCTCGTCTACCTGGTGACGGACAAGGAGATCGTCGTCCTCGCCGCCAGATACCACTACTGATCGCTGAGTTGTCGGCGTGGGCTGGGATGCCCCTCCTGGGCTGAGATGACCTCGTCGGAACCTCCGTTTCCGTTAGTGGAATCTCTGCGTCCGGCGTTCCGCTTCACCCCGGCCGAGTGCCGGTCCGATCTACGGTTCGAGGAAATAGGGGGATTTTCGAATGGCTGATGTCATCTTTCTGAGTCAGGCTGAACCGGTCGATGAGTAGGGTCGTGCTCTTTATGCGGTATCGCGATCAATTCTGAGGGCTCATTTTGATGAGTTGTCGCAAGCGGATCTAGAAGACCTCAATTGCGATCGGGTGGACGTCACGTTTCGGCAGCTTGCTAAGCTTGCTCGTCTCCATCGCGACAAGGGATTGCGCGGAGATGGGTTTGAGTGGGCTGTTCACGAGGCGATTGTCGGCGGCGAACAACGCGTTGTCGATCTGGTCGGCGAAGCACTCAGAAAGGTAAGCCCTAGGGCATTTGCCGATTTGGGCAGACCGACGTCTCTGATGTTCGGGCACGAACGTGCACGCCATCTCGGATTCACTGAGGCAGTTGTCAACAACGCGAGTGGTGATGCCGTGTTGTTGCCTGACGGATCAGGCAGGCCATTCGCATTCGGATCCTGGGTGCCGATTGCTGCTGGTGGTGTTGCCGCCGAGCCTCAGCTTCGAGAACGGATCAAGAAGGTATGGAAGACCGACCTCTTCCTGAGTAGTACGGAGAAGGCGCGATTTGCTGCCGCCACCATCAAGAGTAATTGGCATCAACTCGAAGATGGTAACGGGCTCCGAGTGGCGATTGTTCCCCAAGCCGTAGACCTTCCGGCAGGATATCAGAGGTGGAAGAGTCTCCACCTGATCGCTCTACCGGACCCGGACGGCTTTATGGGCTTGTTCAACGATGCGTATGAGGCGGTTGCTGAAGCGGTTCTGACGGTTGGCAGGCACGATCGTGCGCCCTATTACTACAAGCCGAGTGCGAAGGCGCAGAAGATCCAGGCGCAACTGGAGAAGTACGGGAAGGTGAAGGTAGTCGACATACTTGATGCCCTGAACGAAGCGGCACAGCAGAATCTGATTACTGTCGACCGAAAGCTCATGTCGGTGGAAGCGCCTACGTGGCTCCATATCAATGAAAAGCGTACGCCCATCATCGCGCCGAGGCCGTCGTTCGAGAAGCTCGACTGAGCGTAGCGCCCGGCGCCATGGATCTTCCGCGGTTGCGTCTGCGCTTCCCTTCGCAAGGCGGCTGTACTCGCGCACCGCGCGCCTACGTCTCCCTGGTGATGTCCTCGATCGGGTGGCGGTGGGAGGACCTCGCATCGCGGTCGCGGGTGCTGGATGTGTTGGATGAACAGCTACCGTGCTGGATCGGTGCTGGATGCGACCCTCTCGAAGCCTGTTTCCGCAGGTCGCAGCCCTGTACTACATGTTCCGCTTCAACGTGTAGCGGAACCCCGGCAAATATGCAGGTCGGAAGGGGTCTGGCTGTTCGCAGTCGGGCCCCTGCGTTTTTCCGTGCTGGATCGGTGCTGGATCATCCATCAGGCGTACGCCAGCGCTGCGTGACCGTCACCGGCACGGAACGTCGTGAAATCCCGTACACGCCGGTCCTCCTCGCTGCCGGTCGGGCCGCTTGATCGTACTGATGCGCACGGAGATTTGAACCGGCGCGCCGTGATCCGGCGCGGGTGCACGAGTATGGGACCAGGACGGAAGTTGGGGGCGGGCGATGTCGTATCCGGAAGCTCGTTATACGGGGGACAGCGGCGAGATCAATGTGGTGTTCCGGCCCGCGGACACACCGGCCGATGTGCGGTCGCCCTCCGGCGCCCGGACCCATTTCGTGGCCACATCGGCGTCGACGCGCGGCGAGTTCGGGCTCTACCGGATGGACATGGTCCCGCGGGGCGGCGGGCCCGGGCCGCACTTCCACAAGACGATCTCGGAGTCCTTCTTCGTGCTCGACGGGACCGTCCGGCTGTATGACGGCGCGGGCTGGACCGACGCGGAGAAGGGCGACTTCCTCTATGTGCCACCGGGTGGGCTGCATGGCTTCCGCAACGACTCCGACGAGCCCGCGTCGGTGTTGATCCTGTTCGCGCCAGGCGCGCCCCGCGAGGAGTACTTCGAGAAGATCTCGACGGTGGCACGGATGACTGAGGAGGAACGGTCCGCCTTCTTCATCAGGCACGACACCTACTGGACGGACTGAGGCGCGAGAGGGCCGCCGGCCGGGGCCAGTCCTGTCTTTGCACCGGCGCCGCAGAGAGGTACGACCGTGCTACGGGCGGTCCAGCCGTCCACCGCCGCCCAGCAGGCGACGCCGGTCGGCTCGACGAAGAGTCCGCGCGCGGCCAGATCGAGCTGGGCGGCGCGTAGCTGATCCTCCGTCACGGTGAGGAAGGTGCCGCCGGACTCCCTGACGGCACGCAGAATCTGACGGGTGCGCGGCGGGTTCCGGATGGCGATGCCCTCGGCGACGGTGGGCGCCGGGGCGGAAGCGGCCCCGGTGAGCAATTCGTCGGCGCCCGCGCGGAAAGCCGCCGCCAGCGGTGAGACCGCCTCGGCCTGGACGACGATCAGAGCGGGGCTTTCACCGATGAGCCCGTGTCCACGCAGCTCGGCGATCGCCATCGCCGCGCCCAGCAGCAGGGTGCCATTGCCGACCGGGACGACGACGGCCTCCGGCAGACGGCCTCCGAGGTCCTCCCACAGCTCGTAGACATAGGTCTTCGTACCGTGCAGGAAATACGGGTTGTAAACATGGCTGGCGTAGAACGTGCCCGGTTCGTCGGCGGCCGCGCGGGCGGCCAGAGCCGTGGCCTCACGGTTGCCCGCGACACGTTCGAGGCGTGCGCCATGGGCCTGGATCTGCTCGGTCTTCTTGAGCGAGGTGGCCTCGGGAACATAGACCGTGCAGGGCAGGCCGGCCCGCGCGCAATATGCCGCGACGGCCGTCCCGGCGTTGCCGCTGCTGTCGGCGATCACCCGCTCGGGCCCGAGCCGCCGCGCCAGCTCCGCCAGGAGCACCGCGCCGCGGTCCTTGAAGGAGAGCGTCGGCATCAGGAAATCGAGCTTGGCGGAGACGGACGGCGTCAGCGGGACAAGCGGCGTACGGCCCTCGCCGAGTGTCGTGAGCGGCGCGGAGAGCGGCAGCGCCTCCTCGTACCGCCACAGTGAATTGACCCGCAGGGGAAGGGATCCGAGCGGTACGGGCGAGGCGTCGAAGTCGAGATCCCAGGGCCCGCGGCAGACGGGACAGCACCAGGCGAGCGACTCGACGGAGGAGCGGGTGCCGTCGGCCGGGCAGCGGTACATCGTCATGGCGGCCAGCATGGCAGTTCCGCGCGGCGCCGGGTGGAGTGATCTCGGTGGTTGGCGGCGCCGCGCCGGGAGAAGCGGACAGGTCGGGCCGGGCGCGGAGAGATGGACGGATGTCTCGTGCTGCTCCGTGCCGACTTCCTTGCCCACCCGAACGGCAGAGCCCTGGACAAACCCCGATCATCACTTCGAGTGAGACTCTGGCCCATGCTTGCGGTCAACAACCGACGGTCGTCAGGCTGTTGCTGTCTGTCAACCTGATGGGAGTGGCCAGTGGCTTTCGGTGAGCAGCCCGCTTATCTGCGCGTTGCGAGCGATCTACGAGAGAAGATCGCCAATGGCGCTCTGCCGCCGCACACCCGACTGCCCTCGCAGGCCCGGATTCGCGAGGAGTACGGCGTCTCCGACACGGTCGCGCTGGAGGCACGCAAGGTCCTGATGGCCGAAGGGCTGGTGGAGGGCCGCTCCGGATCAGGCACGTATGTGCGGGAGCGTCCGGTCCCGCGCCGGATCGCGCGCTCCGGCTACCGGCCGCCGTCCGGCTCCAGCCCGTTCCGCCAGGAGCAGACGGAGGAAGGTGCGCGGGGCACCTGGGAGTCCCGCAGTGAGCAGGCCGAGGCGGGGCCGGAGATCGCTGCCCGGCTGGGTATCGAGCCCGGCGACCGGGTGATGCGTACACGCTATGTGTTCCGGGACGGAGGCGAGCCCATGATGCTCTCCACCTCCTGGGAGCCGCTCGCGGTCACCGGGCGCACGCCGGTGATGCTGCCCGAGGAAGGGCCACTCGGAGGCTGTGGAGTGGTCGAGCGGATGGCGGCCATCGACATCGTCGTGGACAACGTTCTGGAGGAGGTCGGCGCGCGCCCGGGGCTGGCGGAGGAGCTCATGGCGCTCGGCGGCGTACCGGGCCATGTGGTGATGGTCCTGGAGCGGACGTATTACGCGTCGGGGCGGGCCGTGGAGACGGCGGATGTGGTTGTGCCCGCCGACCGGTACCGCGTCTCTTACCACCTTTCCGTCAAGTGACCGCTGGCCGGACGCTCTCGTCCGGCCGTCGTGACGGCGAGTTAACTCCTGGCCTGTCGCCGTAACGGCGGGGCAATCACCCGCTGATGTGGTTTGTCATGTCCACCTCCTACCTTCCCGTTTGTACCGGTATACCGCCGACACGAACGGAAGTTACCGATGACGGACACCGAGGCATCAACCGCGATATCCGGCGCGACACCCGCCGCCGGCGCCACCGAACTGGGCCTGCCGAGGCGCAGCTACGCGAAGCTCGCCGCCGACGAGAGCCGCGAGGACTACTCGCTCCGCTATGCCCCGCACTCCTTCCGCCGCTGGTCGCCCTCGATGGTCGCGGGCACCGCGCTCGGCGGTATCGCCTATCTGGCCGACTTCGCGATCGGTGCCTCGATCGTCTTCACCTACGGTTTCAGCAGTGGATTCGCCTCCATCCTCACGGCGGCGGCGATCATCTTCCTGACCGGGATCCCGATCGCGCGCGCCTGCGCCACGTACGGCCTGGACATGGATCTCGTCACCCGTGGCGCGGGTTTCGGTTACTTCGGTTCGACGCTGACCTCGCTCATCTACGCCTCCTTCACCTTCATCTTCTTCGCGCTCGAAGGTTCGATCATGGCGCAGGCCATGCATCAGGCCGTCGGACTCCCGGTCGAGATCGGCTACTTGCTGACGACCCTGATCGTCATTCCGATCGTGTTCCGCGGAATGGGCGCGCTGGCGAAGGTGCAGGCATGGACCCAGCCGGTCTGGATCATCGGCATGGTGCTGCCGTTCGTGGTGCTCGCATTCAACGCGCCGGACGCGTGGGGCGCCTTCGGTTCCTTCGGCGGTACGGAAGGGGCCGGTTCCGGTTTCTCCTGGATCGGCTTCGGTCTGGGGACGGGTGTCGCGCTCTCGCTCATCGCCCAGATCGGTGAACAGGCCGACTATCTGCGCTTCATGCCCGCCAAGACCGAGCAGAACAAGCGCCGCTGGAACGTCGCCGTCCTCGCCGCGGGACCCGGTTGGGTCATCATCGGCGCGGCCAAGCAACTGGGTGGCGCGTTCCTCGCCTTCGTTGCGCTGGAGGCCGTGGGCAAGACGCATGCCCTGGAGCCGATCGCTCCGCAGATCGAGGCGCTCAAGCCCTGGCTCGGCTCGTTCGCCCTGCCCGCGGCCGCGGTCTTCGTCATCGTCTCCCAGATCAAGATCAACGTCACCAACGCCTACAGCGGCTCGCTGTCCTGGTCGAACTTCTTCTCCCGCATCACGCACAGGCATCCGGGAAGGGTCTGGTACATCTTCCTCAACCTCGCCATCGCTCTGACGCTGATGGAGATGAACATGTTCGCGGCTCTCAACAAGCTGCTGGGCTTCTACTCGAACGTGGGCATCGCCTGGATCACGGCCGTCGCCGCCGACCTGGTCATCAACAAGAGGATCGGACTGAGCCCCAAGTACATCGAGTTCAAACGGGCTTATCTGTACGCGGTGAACCCGGCCGGCTTCGGCGCGATGGTGATCGCCTCCACCGTTTCGATCCTGGCCTTCTTCGGGCTGTTCGGTGAGTACCCGGAAGCCTTCTCGACCTTCATCGCGGCCGGACTCGCCCTGGTCCTCTGCCCGTTGATCGCCTGGGCGACAAAGGGGAAGTACTACCTGGCCCGGCCGAATCCGGTCAACGGCCCGCATGTCCAGGTCGAGGACATCACCGCCACCCATATCTGCGCGGTGTGCGAGACGGCGTACGAACTGCCGGACATCGCGGACTGTCCGGTCCACTCGGGACCGATCTGCTCTCTCTGCTGCTCGCTCGACTCCGAGTGCGGCGATGTGTGCAGGAAGGACACGGTGGCCGGACCCGTACTGATGCCGCTGCCGACGGTACGTGTGGCCCACGCGACGCCTACGGACATGACGGCGGGAGCGGACCTGGTGGCGCGTACGGACTGAACGGTCCGACGGAACTCCGGGACGGCGGACGTCGGTCCGGCGTAGGCTCAAGCCGGCGGACGTGGGGACCACAAGGGGCGCGCACGCCGGTGCGTGCCCACCGGCTTTCGGTGTTTTGTTGGCCGGATCGGTATCTCTTTGTGAAAACTCGTATCCGCTGCGTGAAGGTCAGGCGTAGGCTCGGGCATATGCGGATTGCGGTTTCCTGGGGAGATTCAGAGAGATGCGGGCCGACGGCGGGAGGGGCACGATGAACGACGCTGCTGCCCTGCTCCCATGGCTGGTGATACGGCAGGACGACAACGGCAACCGCTACCGGGTCGGCAGGTATGCCACTCAGGACGAGGCGCAGAAGATCGCTGACAGCCTCGACGGCCGTGGCCATCAGCAGCTCTACTGGGTCGAGCGCGTCGGCCAGGCCGCACGCTAGGACGTCGCGAGGAGTGGCGTCGTCCGCCCGCAGGGCCGGACTCACGGAGTCTGGTGCGTGCGATCGCAGGGCGGATCGTGCTCTTACCGGACGTATGTGGACCCGGGCGTACGCGGACGGTTCCGACAACGCGGCGAGTGCGCGTGCCAGGCGTCGTGAGCCGGCCGGGGCTCTTAAAGCACGACCAAGGCGACGTCCGGCGGGTCTTCGTGGGCCGGACAGGGCCAAGGCGCTGTCCGGCGAGACCGGCGTCGGCGGTGCGCTCCGGGCCATGCCCGGCCCGCGCGGGCGGTGCGCTCCGGGGCGGTGGCATCCCTGGCGCCCGGGCTCCCGCGTTACGCTGCGGCGCATGGGTGATCGTGTAGTGGTGGCGGGCGCTGTGTACGACCGGGGGAGGCTGCTGGCCGCCCGCCGTAGTGCGCCTCCCGAGCTGGCCGGCCGCTGGGAGCTGCCCGGCGGCAAGGTGGAGCCCGGAGAGGAGCCCGAGCAGGCTCTGGTGCGCGAGCTGCGGGAAGAACTCGGTGTGGAAGCGCGGCCGATGGAACGGATCCCCGGTGAGTGGCCGCTGAAGCCCGGCTATGTGCTCCAGGTGTGGACTGCCCGGCTGCTTTCCGGTGAGCCCCGGCCTCTTGAGGACCACGACGAACTCCGCTGGCTCGGTCCGGACGAGACGCACACGGTGAACTGGCTCGACCAGGACCGGCCTGCCGTGGCCGAGGCCGCCCGCCGTCTCCGCGGCGCCCTGCGGAGCCCCTGAGCCGGCGCCCTTGCCGGTCGCGGCCGTGACCCACCAGGGCCGTGACCCACCAGCGCCCTGACCCACCAGCGCCGTGGCGCACCCGGTGCCGGCGCACGGGCTCCAGATGCGGCGGCCCGCCGGACGCACCCGGCCCCGTATCCCGCGTACTCCCTCCGTGTCGGCGTGCCATCGCCGCGGCGGTAGCTGCGCCATATATCGGGTATGTCCAGATTGACCCCCTAAAAAGGACCTGGTTCAGCCGACGGTCTTGGGAAGTGATCGGCTTGATCGGCACAGAGGGCGCATGCGCCGAGTGGAGCTTGCCTGCCGAACTCGATGCCGTGCGCGACGCACGCCATGCCGTTTACGACACACTCAGCGCCTGGGGCGCGCCTCCCGCCGTTCGAGACATGGCCGTGCTGCTGGTCAGTGAGCTGGTGACAAATTCCCTCCGCTATGCGGCGGGACCGATCGGTGTACGGATGGCTGTCCACGCCCTCGCTCCCAGTTCGGGCAATCCCGACGACTCCGGCGACGCACAGCCCGCCGCGCTGTTGGTCGAAGTCTCCGATCCACTTCCGGATGTTCCGACCGAGCGTCCCGCGGGCCCCGACGACGAGGGTGGGCGAGGGCTGCACCTCGTGGCCTGTTCCGCCCGTCGCTGGGGCACGCGACGAGGGAAGACGGGTAAGACCGTGTGGTTCGAGCTGCCCCTCCCTGGTTAGAAGTGTGAAGGGACAACGATCACGCTGGACTCGGCTCAAATAGAACGAGACCGTGCTGTGATCGTGAACGCCGTGTCGCCTGGGGCCGTAGTGCTGAATACTGCGGACATGGCCGGTCCGGTGCGTGAGCTGGAGGGGACGGTCGCGTGAGCGAAATATCTGGGACGGCGGGCGACGTCGTATGGCAGAGCAGTCCGCCCGGCTCGATTTATGACTACATCAGAGTCGCTTCTTTCTCGATCGGCCCGGACGGGCTGGTCGACCAGTGGAGCCAACGGGCCACCGAGCTGTTCCACATCGGCCCGCACGAGGTCAGGGGCAAGGACCCGGTCGAGGTATTCATGCCCGCCGACCTGCGCTCGCGGGGCCACCGCAAGGTCAGCGAGATACTTGACGGCAAGGAATGGACCGGCCTGGTCCCGTTCCGGCTGGACCGGGGGCGCGGAGAGCACGGGCTCGCCGAGGTCTATGTGATGCCGAGCGAGACGGAGAGCGGCGAACGGGGCGCTCTCTGTATCGTCGTCGACGTCCGCGCGCTCCGCCGGATCGAATCCGACATCGCATCCTCGCAGGCGATTTTCGGCCAATCTCCCTTCGGCTTCCTGTTGTTCGGCGTGGACCTCAAGGTGCAGCGCGCCAACCAGCGCTTCGCCGCGGTCTTCGGCGGCGAGGCCAACGACCATCGCGGCCGGACGGTCCACGACTATCTCTCCCGCCCCGAGGCCGAGCGCATGACCGCCTCGCTCAAGCGTGTCCTGGAGACCGGAGAGCCCGTCACCGACCTCCAGATCGTCGGCACCCGGCCCGGCGGCAAGGAACGCCGGCACTGGTCCGTCGACCTGTATCGCGTGCACAGCGGTTCCGGCCGCCCCATCGGCGTCGCCGGAGTCGGCACCGATGTCACACGTCGTCATATCGCCGCCCGCGAGGCCGCCAGCGCCCGCCGTAACCTCGCCCTCCTCAACGAGGCGAGCGCGCGTATCGGGAACTCCCTGGACCTGGAGACCACCGCCCGCGAGCTGCTCGACGTCGCCGTCCCCGGTTTCTGCGATCTCGCGGCCGTCGATCTCTACCAGAGCCTGCTCACCGGAGAGGAGGCGCCGCCGGGACGCTGGGGCTCCTCCGGGACCGAATCCGGCGGCGGCAGCGCCCGGCTGCGCCGGGTCGCCTTCGCCAGCGCAGTCTCCGACGCCCCGCTGACCGGTCCCGACGGTCTGAGCGACAGCGGATACGTCCCACCCGAGGTCGGTGCGGTACACCGCTTCCCCTTCAGCTCGCGCGGCGCGAGCGCGCTGCGCACAGGCCGCGTGCAGTCCATACCCGGCGGGGCCGGCAGCCTCGTCCAGTCCACGCTCGCCGTTCCCATGGTCGCCCACGACACCGTCATCGGGCTCGTGCAGTTCTCCCGGGCGAAGGGCAGCGAACCCTTCGGCGAACGGGACCGGACACTCGCCGCCGAACTCGCCGCGCGCGCCGCCGTCTGTATCGACAACGCCCGCCTCTACCGGAGGGAGCATGAACGCGCGCTGATTCTGCAGCGCAGTCTGCTCCCGCCCGGCGACCCGGAGGCCGCCGGGCTGGACATCGCCTGCCGCTATCTGCCGGGCAACACGGCCACCGAGGTGGGCGGCGACTGGTTCGACGTCATCGAACTGCCCGGACACCGGACCGCGCTGGTCGTGGGCGACGTCATGGGGCGCGGCCTGCGAGCCGCCGTAGCCATGGGCGAGTTGCGTACGGCCGTGCGCACCCTGGCTCTGCTCGACCTGGAGCCCGCCGAGGTACTCTCCGCGCTCGACGAGATCGCACGCGGCCTCGGCTCTCCCATCGGCGCCCAGCAGGCGTCGCGGGTCGCCCACAAGTCGCGGGACGCGGACCTCTCCGAGGTCTATCTCGCCACCTGTGTCTATGCCGTCTATGACCCGGTCACCCGGCGCTGCACATTCGCCAACGCCGGCCATCTCCCGCCGGTGCTTGTCGAACCCGGCGAGGAGGCGCTGCTGCTCGATGTGCCGCCGGGAATGCCGCTGGGTGTGGGCGGTGAACCATTCGAGCAGGTGGAGGTCGAAGTGACGGAGGGCGCGCTGCTCGCTCTCTACACGGACGGCCTTGTCGAATCCCGTGACCATCCGCTCGACGAAGGCCTGACCGCCTTCCGCGCCGCCCTCGCGAATTCCGGACGGCCGCTGGAAGACGTCTGTGACCATGTGCTGAGCACCCTTGACACTCGGCACGGCGAGGACGACATCGCGCTCCTGATGGCGCGTATCCAGGGACTGCCGACCGACGCCGTCGGTGACTGGCGGCTGCCGCGCGAGCCGCGCTCCGTGGGCCGGGCCCGGGAGCTCGCCCGCGCCCAGTTGCTCGCCTGGGACCTCGAACCGCTGGTGGATACGGTCGAACTGCTGGTCAGCGAACTGGTCACCAACGCCATGCGCTACGGCGAGGGCGAGATCAGGCTCCGGCTGCTGCGCGACCGCACGCTCGTCTGTGAGGTGTGGGACGCGGGCCTCGTACAGCCGAGGCGGCGGCGGGCCCGCGACACCGACGAGGGCGGCCGGGGACTGCAACTGGTCGGTCTGCTGAGCGCGGCATGGGGCTCGCGCCGGACACCGCGAGGCAAGACGGTCTGGTTCGAACTCGCCCTGCCCGACGGCGGCCCGACAGCGGAACCCAGCGTCGAACAACTGCTGAGCATGTTCTGACGAAACGCCGACCGGGCCGCCGGGCCCGAGAGCGACGAGGAGACCGCCCGCGACGGTCGCGCCCGTAGGAGCGACGACGAGACCGCCGGAGCCAGGCCGGCGAATACGGCCAAGCCGCCGTTGGCGGCTGAGTCCTCCGGGCTGTCCGCGCCGACCGCGATCGAGTGGGCCGTACCGGTTGTGCCGCCTGGGCGGCTCGCACGGCGCCGGGCGCGGAGGCAGAGCTCTTCGAGGCGCCGGCAGGACCGCTTCCGGCGTCCCTGCTCCGCTGGTCAGGCGCCCTTCAGTGCGGCCAGCCGTGCTTCGATCTCCGCGCTGTCGCCGAGGCTGTCCAACTGCTCGAACTGCGCGTCGAGCGACGAGGCGGCGAGCTCCTGTTTGCCCATCGCCCGCGCCTCCTCGCGTCGCACCTTGTCCTCGAACCGGCCGATCTCGCTGGTCGGATCGAGCACATCGACGCTCTTGACCGCGTCCATCATCTGGTTCTGCGCATAGGCGGATGTGGAGCGGGCCACCAGCTCGTCGCGCTTCGACCGCAGCTCGGTCAGCTTTGACTTCATCCGCTCCAGGCCGCTCTTGAGCTTCTCCACGACCTCGGTCTGGGCGGCGATGGCCGGCTCGGCGGTCTTCGCCTCCTTCTCGGACTGGAGCTGCCGTCCCAGCGCCACCTTGGCGAGGTTGTCGAAGGTGTCCGCCTCCTCGCTCCGGCCGGCCGAACGCAGCTCGTCCGCCTTCCTGCTCGCCGCGAGCGCCTTGCCGCCCCACTCCCGGGCCGCCTCCACATCCTCCAGGTGGTCCTGCTCCAGCAATCGCAGATTCCCGATGGTGCCGGCCACCGCCTGCTCCGCCTCGCTGATGTTGTCGGTGTAGTCGCGGATCAACTGGTCGAGAAGCTTCTGGGGATCCTCGGCCTGGTCCAGCAGAGCGTTGATGTTGGCCTTCGCCAGCTGTGTGACGCGGCCGAGGATGGTCTGTCTGCGCATGGCTCTTCTCCTTGTGCGGAAAGGGAATCGCGTCAGAAACGGCCGCCGCCGCCCAACCTGCCGCGCGTGTTGCCGCCGCCAAAACTGCCAGGACCGCCGCCACCGCGACTCCCGGACCCCCCGCCGAAACC